>NZ_JASAUT010000032.1:0-95517 GCF_029952935.1 Bradyrhizobium sp. Mp19
ATTGCGCACTAGGCCGGGACGACATCGAGTATGTTGCGTCATCGAGAGTCATACATTCACGGTCTCTCAGGATGACGGGGCAGTGAACATCGACAACAATGACGGCACGGCGGTCGACGCTCCCCGCCCCTAAAACCTCGCCCGCGCCATCAGCCGCACCGTGCGGCCCTGCCCCGGCGAGATGTTGTTGTTGCCGTCGGCCGACGCCCAATAGCCCTTGTTAAAAATGTTCTCGACGTTGAGCTGGGCGCTCCAGGTCTCGTCGATCTTGGCATAGATCGCCGCATCGAAGCGCACGAAGCCCGGCAGCCGCACCGTGTCGTCGGACGAGGCGAAGGAATCGCCGAAATAGATCACGCCGAGCGCGGCCGCCCACATCGGCGTGAACTGATACTTGTTCCACCAGGCAAACTGATTGTACGGCACCAGCTGGACGCGGTTGCCGGGCACGACGGTCGCCGAGGTCGCGCCGGTGATCTTCGCATCGGTGTAGGCATAGGCCAGCGACGACTGCCACTGTTCGGTGACATAGCCGGTCAGGCTCGCCTCGACGCCTCGCGTGAGCGTGCTGCCTGAGGGAAAGAAGAAGCCGGGATTGTTGCCGTCGGCGATCGGCTGGTTGGTGCGGTTCAGATTGTAGACCGCGGTCGAGAACAGCAGCTTCGGATTGACATTCCACTTCATGCCGAGCTCGACATTCTCGAAGCGCTGCGGCTGCAGGATCAGGGTGCCGTCGTTCAGCGCGCTGAACTGGTCGCCCGAGGCCGGCAGGAAGGAGACGCTGTAGGCGGTGTAGACCGACATCGAATCGATCGGCTTGATGATGAGGGCGCCCTGCGGCGACACCAGATTGTCGACGCGATTGCGATTGATGTTGGTGTTCATGTCGGTGGCCGACATGTCGTAGCGATCGAACCGCGCGCCGGCGATGATCCGCACGGCGCGCGAAATCTCGATGGTGTCCCTGAGATAGCCGGACTGAATGTTCAGCGCATAGCGGCTGTTCGAATCGGGCGTGGTGACGCCGTCGCTGTTGGTGCCGGTGAAGTGGTGAAGAAACGTCACCGGGCCGAAATAGGTCGGCGCGAACGGGTTCTGCACGATGGTGTTGGTGCCGTTCGGGAACACGCCGGTGTTGCGGATGTCGACGCCGGTCTGCCGGCCGAACTCGGTGCCGAAGCCGACGGTGTGGAACAGCGGCCCGGTCCAGGTCTTGTAGGTGAAATCGGTCTGGTTGAAGACGTTGTCGCGGTTGGTCGTGTGCTGATAGGCGCCGAGATTGACCGCCGTGTCAGCCGGGTTGACCGCGCCGGCGAGTGGTCCGCCGGTTGGATAGACGTTCTGATAGAATTTCTGATAGTCGGCGGCGATGGTGCCGTTGCGCACCGTAAGCCCGTTCTCGAAATCGTGCTCGATAATGGCCATCCCGGTCTGCACCGTCGCCTGCGCGGTGTTCAGGCTTGGGCTGCCGAAGAAGGTCGAGAAGTCGCCGTTTGGCGCGAACGGCGTCGTCGGGTTGAAGCGGGTCGCGCCGCCCGGCAGCCCCTGCGAGGGATTGCCGCGATCGGCGGTGCGCTCGTCGTGGAAGTACTCGTAGCTCAGTTTGATTTTAGTGTTGTCGTCGGGCTTCAGCGTCACCGTCGGATTGATGCCGTAGCGCTCCAGATGATTGAAATCGCGGAAGGCATCGGCGCCTTCGTAGAACACGTTGAGCCTTGCTGCGACGTTGTCGTTGATCGCCTGTCCGGCATCGAGGCTGACGCGGCGATCGCCCCACGAGCCGGTCTGCGCCGTCGCCTCGTAGACGCGGTTGCCGTCGGCTTCCTTCAGCGTGCGGTTGAGCAGGCCACCGCCGGCGCCGCGGCCGAAGGTCAGCGCGCTCGGCCCCTTCAGCACCTCGATGCTCTGGGCGTTGTACATGTCGCGGAAATACTGCACATCGTCGCGAAAGCCGTTGACGAAGAAGTTGGCGCTGGAATCGACGCCCCGGATCACGAGCTCGTCGCGATTGCCCTCGCCCTGGTGCACGGCAACGCCGGGGACGTAGCGGGTGACGTCGGTGAGGCCCTGGTAGTTCTGGTCGCGGATCTGCTCCCGCGTGATCACGTTGAGCGATTGCGGGATGTTGACGATGGCGGTGTTGGTCCTGGTCGCAACCGACGTGCTGTTGGCGAAATAGCCCGATGTGCCGGTGCGGGCGTCCTGCGATTCCGCGAAGGGTTTTGCCGTCGCCGCGGGCGCGATCCGCCGCGCCGTCTGGGTGCGGCGGCCTCGTGCGGCGGCGGTGTTGCGCGCGGCCTTCGGCGCGCTGCGGCGGCGTTGCGTGGCCGGCGCCGTGACGGTCACCGGCGGCAGCGACGATGCGCCGGCCGGCGCCGACGCCGATTGCGCGCGCGCAGCAGATGTTGCGAGCGGAACGCTCAGCGCGAGATAGCTCGCCGTGAGCAACGCAAGCTTCGCAAGCAAGACAGTGCGACGATTGGCTTGTGATCGTGATGTCATGATGTCGTCCCCAAGCAACTCTCGCCTTCTGAAGGCGATGCGTCGTCCTCTAGAGAGGTGAGGCGCTGTGCGTCCAGACGACGGACTTGGGAGAATTTTTGCGTGACGACGGAATAAAATCGCGACGAATGGGCGCGGGTTCAGTTCGCGGCGAGCGCAGGGTTGGAAAAGTCAAGGATGCAAATGGTTTCTGTCGACTTCCGGATTGGCGCCGAGAAAAGAAGAGCGGTACTCGCGCGCCGCCCTTCTTGTAGAGATTCCAGATTGTAGCGATTCTAAAGCGATCAGGACGTCGCGATCACGCGGTTGCGGACCGCGGCCGCAGCCCCGCCGGCAGATGCGCGTCGATCCAGCCGGTGATCGCACGCTCGTTGCGATGGTAGAGCAGGCCGGCGGCGATCACGGCAATGCCGATCAGCGACAGCGAGAACGGAAACCACAGCGAGTCCTTGAACACGACGTCGGCGAGATGGCCGAGATAGAGGCAGATGCCGAACGCGCCGAACACCGCATAGGCGCGCCGCATCAGGATCACGGCGATTACGATCAGCCCGACATTGAGCAGGCAGTACACCGCCTTGCTCAATTCGGTTGAGCCTTCGGACGCGCTAATTCCGCCCCAGAACGCCATCAGGCCGAACAGATGCAGCCAGAACGCAAAGTCACCGTTGCGGCTGCGGTAGTCCACGATCCACGCCACCGCGAGCACGGCAAGCCCGAACCAGATCGAGACCCTGCGGCGCATCTCGAAATCGGCGTGAGCCATGCCGCTGAACCACGGCGCCAGATCCATCGACATGAACCACAGCGCGACCGAGATGATCGCGACGATGAAGGCGAAGCGGTAGTAGCGCAGCGCGACGATGCCGGCGGCGATCGTCGCAATCTCCATGAAGATCCAGCTGCCCTTCACCCAGACGTAGAAGTCCTGCACGGTTCCCGGCTTGCCGAACTTGCCCCACCAGCCAAGCTCGTCCTGGATGCCGTAGACCGCGAGCGGCGCCATCGAGACCGCGATCGCGATCAGCAGGCCGCCGGGAACCCGCAGATTCTTGTCGTGCCAGAGGTGATGACCCGCCACGCTGAACCCGACCGCATAGGCGATCGCGCAGGCCGTGAGCGCCCGGCCGCCCATCTGGGTGAAGGCCAGGGTCGAGAACAGGCCCATGGCACCGATCACGATGAGCGCACCGGCGTACCAGAGCACATGCGCGGCATCGAACTTGGCGGCGGGACTTGCATCGCCCGCCGGACCCTGCCCTGCGTTGCTCCCCAGGAAAGTGAGCAACCGTTCCAGATCGGCCGGGCTGATCACCCCGGCATCGGCGGCTTCCCGGAGTTCCTTGGCTGAATATGGCATGCGGCACTCCTCACGGCCGGTTCCGCGCCTGCTCCCGATCATCTGGGAGAAAGACGCCCTGTTCTCATGAGTATATCCGGAAATGAGCAACGTTCAATAATTTCCTGAGCAACGCTCACAAAATTTTGCAAGCGAACGCAAGCCCGCCCCGCGCCCAGCAGATCGGCAGTCGCTGGCCGAACTTAGTCCGCCAGCGCCTTCATCTCCTTGTAGAGATCGGATTTGCCCTCGAAGCCGATGCCGGGAAGGTCGGGCATCACGATGTGGCCACCCTCGACGCGCACCCCGTCCGGGAAGCCGCCATAGGGCTGGAACAGGTCGGGGTAGCTCTCATTGCCGCCGAGGCCGAGGCCGGCCGCGATGTTCAGCGACATCTGGTGGCCGCCATGCGGGATGCAGCGGCTCGGCGACCAGCCGTGGGTCTTCAGCACCTCGAGCGTCCGCTGATATTCGCAGAGCCCGTAGGACAGCGCGCAATCGAATTGCAGCCAGTCGCGGTCCGGCCGCATGCCGCCGTAGCGGATCAGGTTCCGCGCATCCTGGTGGCTGAACAGGTTTTCGCCGGTCGCCATCGGGCCGGGATAGAACTCGGCCAGCGCGGCCTGCAGCGCGTAGTCGAGGGGATCGCCGGCCTCCTCGTACCAGAACAGCGGGTACTCGCGCAGCATCTTGGCGTAGGCGATCGCGGTCTCCAGATCGAAGCGGCCGTTGGCGTCGACCGCGAGCTGCGCCGCGCTGCCGATCTCCTTCAGCACCGCCTCGATGCGCTCGCGGTCCTCGGCGAGCGGCGCGCCGCCGATCTTCATCTTCACGACGTTGTAGCCGCGGTCGAGATAGCCGCGCATCTCCTTGCGCAGCGCGCCGAGATCCTTGCCAGGATAATAGTAGCCGCCGGCGGCGTAGACGAAGACGCGCGGATTGGCTGATAGCCCGTGGCGCTCGGCGAGCAGCCGGAACAGCGGCTTGCCGGCGATCTTCGCCACCGCGTCCCACACCGCCATGTCGATGGTGCCGACCGCGACCGAGCGCTCGCCATGGCCGCCCGGCTTCTCGTTCGACATCAGCGTCGACCAGACCTTGTCCGGATCGAGATTGCCGCCATCGGCATCGAGCAGCGATTTCGGATCGGCTTCCTTGAGGCGCGGCGCAAAGCGCTCGCGGATCAGACCGCCCTGCCCGTAGCGGCCGTTGGAATTGAAGCCGTAGCCGACCACCCGCTTGCCGTCGCGCACCACGTCGGTGACCACGGCCACCAGGCTCGAGGTCATCTTGGTGAAGTCGATATAGGCATTGCGGATCGGCGAGGAGATCGGTTTTGTGACCTCGCGGACGTCGACGATGCGAACGGACATGGGGATTCGCTTTCAGGTTACTTGCCGCGTCATTCCGGGATGGTGCGCAAGCACCAGACCCGGAATCTCGAGATTCCGGGTTCACGCTTCGCGTGCCCCGGAATGACTGCGTCCTACTTCTTATCCCGGAAATACGGCTCGACCGGCCCGTGCACCTTGATGGTGAGCGGATTGCCGTAACGGTCCTTGGCGTTGCCCGCGGTGACGCGGACCCAGCCTTCGCTGATACAGTACTCCTCGACATTGGTCTTCTCGGCACCCTTGAATCGGATGCCGACATCGCGGGCGAGAATATCCGCATTGTAGTACGGGCTGTTCGGATCGACCGAGAGGCGGTCGGGGAATTGGTCGTTGGTGTCGTTGTCGTCGCTCATAGCAGCGCCTCGATTTCCTTCCTCAATCCTTCGGGCCGGGCGGTCGGCGCATGCCGCGCCACGACCTTGCCGACGCGATCGACCAGGAACTTGGTGAAGTTCCATTTGATCGCGGGCCCGAGCAGGCCCGACTTCTCACGTTTCAGGTGCTCATACAATGGATGCGCGCCGCTGCCATTGACGTCGATCTTGGCGAACATCGGAAACGTCACCGCATAGTTGGTCTCGCAGAACGCAGCGATCTGCCTCGCATCGCCCGGCTCCTGCGCGCCGAACTGGTTGCAGGGGAAGCCGAGCACGGCAAAGCCGCGCGCCGAGAGGCCGGCATGCAGCTCCTGGAGGCCCTTGTATTGCGGCGTGAACCCGCAGGCGCTCGCCGTGTTCACGATCAGCAGCACCTGGCCCTCGAACCGCTGCAGCGGCACCTCGTCGCCGGCGAGCGACTTGGCGGTGAAATCGTAAACGGTCGCCATCGTTCACCTCACTTGCGCATGATCTCCGCGCAAACGCGTTCCGCGTTTGTCGCGAGGGAAAACCGGTACCCACTTTTCCGCATCATGCGCTAGAGTACCGGATCGATCGGCGACGACGGCGTGCCGCCGGCCTCGACCGCCTCGCCGGCGGCAAGGCAGAGATCCTCGCGGTAGCGTCCGGCCACCAGCTGCACGCCGACCGGGATCCGTCCCACGAGACCGGTCGAGACCACGAGCCCGGGAAGCCCCATGAACGGGATCGCAATCTGCGGCAGCTGCGCGTGCCACACCCGCGCGAACGACGCCTCGTCCTTGCGGTCGAGATGGTCGGGGAACGGCAGCTCGCCGGACACCGGCATCAGCAGCACCGGATATTTCTCGAAGAAGGCGAACCATTCGCGCGTCAAGGTCGCGCGGCGGGTCAGCGCCTGCGACAGGTCGAACGGATGCACGCGGGCGCGGACGCCGCGCAGGCAAGCCAGTGCGCCGGGATCGCCCTCGCGCTCGGCGAAGGCGAGCTGGGCCTCATAGCCGTCGCCGAGCCAGAGCCGGGTCTGGATCTCGGCCGCCTCGCGCAAGGACGGCGTGTCGGCGATTTCCTCGACGATCCAGCCGGCGTTCTGCAATCGCTTGCCGGCGTCGGCGACCGCGGCGACCACTTCCGGCACCGGGTTGAGACCATCGGGATTGAGGCACATCGCAACGCGCTTCTCGCGCGGCGGGCCGTCGAGCGGCACCGGCGCATACCAGGGGTCGCGATAATCCGGCGCCGACATCGCTGCGAGCGAGATGCGCAGGTCGTTGACGGTGCGCGCCAGCGGGCCCGACACCGCGCTGATCTGCGGGCCGATCGGACGCTCCGGCAAAGCCGAATTGAAGGCCGGGATGCGGCCCATGCTCGGCCGCAGGCCGTGCACGCCGCAGGCATAGGCCGGATAGCGGACCGAGCCCGCGATATCGGTGCCATGCGCGATATGGCCGATGCCGGCCGCGACCGCGGAGCCCGCACCGCCCGACGAGCCGCCCGGTGTAATCCCGGGATCGCGCGGGTTCTTGGTGTCGCCGTGAATGAGATTGGTGGTGAACCAGCGATAGGACACCGCCGGACAATTGGTGCGGCCGAGCAGCACCGCGCCGGCCTTGCGCAGATTGGCGACCACCGGATTGTCGACCTTGGCGATGACGTCGCGCTGCGCCTTCAACCCGTTGGTGGTAGCGTAGCCCTCCTGGTCGACATTGACCTTGATGGTGACCGGCACGCCGGCGAGCGGCCCCACCGCCTCGCCACGCGCGATGGCCGCATCGACCTTGGCGGCCTGCGCCAGCACGTCGTCCGGCCGGTGATCGACCACCGCGTTGAGCTTCGGGTTGACCGCGTCGAGCCGGGCGAGCCCGGCCTCCGCCGCCTCCTTCGCCGACACCTTCTTCGATTTGATGAGGCTGGCGAGCTCGGCCGCCGACAGACGCCAAATATCCTGCATGTGCAACTCCGTGTGACGCTGCGTTTTAGCGCCGCGCGGAGAACATGACCAGCGGCCCGCCGCCCGATGTTTCAGCGGACATGCGCGATGTAATAGGCAAGATCGCCGATCTGCTCCTTGGTGACCGTCTGCATCACGTCAGCCATGGTGGCGTCATAGCCGTGGCGGCTGTTGTCCTTGTATTCGGCCAGCGTCTTGGCGAGGTAGTCCTCGCGCTGGTTGGCGATGCGCGGGACGTTGTCCTTGCCGGAGAAATCGGTGTTGTGGCAGCTGTTGCAGCGGTTCTGCTGCGCCAGCGCCTGGCCGCGCGCCATCCGCCCGGGATCGCCGGCGTCAGCGGGCGGCTTGGGCTTCGGCAAGGTCGCGATGAAATCCGAGAAGCTGCGCAAATCGTCGTCGGTCAGCGGCTTCGCCATCTCGTTCATCGGCTCGAACACCCGCAGCTTCTCGCGGAACATGAAGAGCTGGATCAGCGCATAGGGCGCCGTCTGGCCGCCGAGCGACGGCGTGTTCTCGGTTTCCGACGTGCCATGCTCGCCATGGCAGGCAAAGCACGCCGCGGCGCGCTCCTGGATGGTCTCGGCATTTGCGGAGAAGGCGATGCACGCGAGCGCCAAGGCGGTGGTGATGGTTTTATACATTGGCCACTCCGGCATGAGCCGTCATTGCGAGGAGCGAAGCGACGAAGCAATCCATTGCTCCGCAAGTGGCGGAATGGATTGCTTCGCTTCGCTCGCAATGACGGTGACTAGACTTTCAACTTACTGATTGGCGACCTTCGGCTTGCCGTAGCTGACGCGATAGACCGCGCCGTTCCAGTCGTCGGAGACCAGCAGCGAGCCGTCCTTCAGCAGCATCACGTCGACCGGGCGGCCGACATACTTGTTGTCCTCGAGGAAGCCGGTCAGGAACGGCTCCATCGACTTCACCGTGCCGTCCTTGTTCAGCCTGACGGCGACCACGTCACCACCCTGCTTCTGCGACTTGTTCCAGGAGCCGTGACGCGCGACAAAGATCACGTTCTTGTAGGTCTTCGGGAACTGGCTTCCGGTGTAGAAGCGCATGCCGAGCGACGCGGTATGCGGGCCCATCAGGCCGACCGGCGCGGTGTAATCCTTGCAATTCTTGCCCCAGCCGAGTTCCTGGTCGATGATGTTGCCCTGGTAGCAGTACGGCGCGCCGAAATCCTCGCCCGCCTTGGTGACGCGGTTGAGCTCGTCTTCCGGCACCGTCTCCGACAGCCAGTCGCGGCCGTTGTCGGTGAAGTACATCTGCTTGTTCTCGGGATTCCAGTCGAAGCCGACCGTGTTGCGCACGCCGAGCGCGTAGACCTCGGCGCCGGAGCCATCGAGATTCATGCGGCGGATCTGGCCGTGGTCGGCGTCATGCAGCACATTGTTGCCGGGCTGTCCGACCGGAACATAAAGCTTGTTGTCGGGACCGATGGCGATGAACTTCCAGCCATGCGCCTCGTCCTTCGGCAGCTTGTCGTAGATCACGGTGGGCTTCGGCGGGTTGTCCAGATTGTCCTCGATCTTGTCGATCTTGGAGACCTTCGAGAGTTCGGCGATGTAGAGCGTGCCGTCCTTGAAGGCGACGCCGTTCGGTCGATAGAGACCGGAGGCGATCACCTTGACCGAGCGCTTGCCGTCCTTGTTGACGATCGCATAGACCTTGTCGACGAGCCGGCTGCCGACGAACACCGTGCCCTTGTCGCCGAGCGCCAGCGAGCGCGCATTGGCCATGCCGGCCGCATAGACCTCGACATTGAAGCCGGCCGGCGCCTTGAGCTTGGCGAGCGGAAGCTTGTCGGGCGCGGACGGCAGCGGCGGCGGCGCCACCGGCGCGAGCTTGGCGGCGGCTTCATTGTCCGGACGCCCGAGCAAGGGCGAGCCAGGCGGCAGCGGCTGGGCGGCGGGGGCGGCACCTGCCGCCGGCGCGGCTGGCTGTTGCGCCGCAGCAGAGAGCGTGAACGCCCCGAGCATGGCCCCCGCGAGCAGCAGGCTGCGCGGTGCGAACGAGTGTTTTTTCATTGATGATCTCCCCTGGGTGGAAGCCGTTGTTGATTGCGCCATTGACGTCGCCCGGCGCCGTTCGGCTTTCCGTTCATAGTCTTGTGAATTTGTCCGGACAATTGCAATCGGAAACATGCTGACATCGGCCAACGCATGGTTGTGACCACGCGGCGGGCCAGCGCGCGTCAGTGCCTTGTCATCGAGCGGTCCGGACGATCGAGAATCGCCTCCGTGAATGGAAACTCCAGAACGATCTCGCCCTCGTCGTCCGTCACCTCGATCACGGCGCTGAGCAGCGCGCCGTCGGCGCCCTCGGTCTTGAGCAGTTCGCGAATCATCGCGCGCGCCATTTCCCACGCACGATCCGGATCCCGCAGGATTTCGCCGTCGGGATCGGAGATCAGCTCGTCGCCGATACGGGTATTGAAGAAGTAGCGTGGCATCGGCTGAACTCGGCTAGGTTAGTCGCTTCCCGTCAGGGGAGAGCACAGGATCGTCACAGGACCTTCGGAGGACCGCAGGGCCCTGTTTACTTATTCCAAGATCACCATTCACCGTGTGGCGAACAACAGGAAAAAGGTCTGATGCCACGGGCTTTTGACGGGAAACACGCGCACAAATTTGTGAGTGGGCAGAAGTTGCCTGCCGCAGTGCAGCATACCTTGCGAGGCGGCACCTTACAGAAAATTTAACTGGCGAACTTTTCCAACCACAGTACTTTACTCTGCAGGGCGGAAAGTTCGTCCGGTTGCAACAAGGAGAGCCAAATGGCCTGGAAAGCACCGAAGATCGTGGAAGTGTCGGTCGGCATGGAAATCAACATGTATATGTGCGCAACCCGCAAGTAAGCGGCAGCGCCCCATACACGTTTAGCGTTTTAGCGCAGGTGGACATCCGGGCGTAACGCGCTCCCGAGCAAGGGAGTGTGTTTCAAATCCGGGGTCCACCTCGTAACGTTTTTGGGTCCAACAGACTTCTCCAGGGCCAAGCTTCTCCAGGGGACGGATCATGCTTCGTGTCGTCGTCCTGGGTGCCGCGGCGGGTGGCGGCGTTCCGCAGTGGAACTGCGGCTGTGCCGTCTGCAGGACGGCGCGAAGCGACCACCCCGAACTGCAGAGCACGCAAGCCTCGATCGCCGTCAGCGGCGATGGCGTGCACTGGTTCCTGGTCAATGCGTCCCCGGATCTGCGCCAGCAGCTGATTGCCACGCCGCAGTTGCATCCGAAGCACGGCGCGCTGCGCCATAGCCCAATTGCGGGCGTCATCCTCACCAATGGCGAGATCGACGCGGTCGCCGGGCTGCTCTCGATGCGTGAGGGCTCGCCGTTCACGATCTACGCGCATGAGCGGGTGCTTGCGATCCTGCGCTCGAACAGCATCTTCAACGTGCTCAGCGACAAAAATGTCGACCGCCGGCCGATCGCGGTCGACCAGGCCTTCGAACCGGCCCTGCCCGACGGATCGCCGTCCGGGCTCGAGGTGCTGCCGTTCGAGGTTCCCGGCAAGGGCGCGTGGTATCTCGAGGGCAAGGCGCATCCGGCGGGCGCCGACAGCGTCGGCGATACGCTCGGCCTGCGTATTGCGGACAAGCGCAGCGGCAAATACTTCTACTTTGTGGCCGCCTGCGCCCGGGTGACTGACGACCTGAAAATGCGGCTCAAGGGCGCCCCGCTGGTGTTTTTCGATGGCACGGTGTGGCGCGACGACGAACTGATCGCGGCGGGCCTTGGCAACAAGACCGGCCAGGGCATGGGCCATATCGCGATGTCGGGCGATCAGGGTGCGATCGCCAGCCTCGCCGGGCTCGACATCGGACGAAAAGTGTTTTTGCATATCAATAACTCCAACCCGGCGCTGCTTGGGACCTCGGCCGAACGCAAGGCGGCCGAACAGGCGGGCTGGCAGATTCCCTCCGACGGAACGGAGATCGTGCTGTGAATGTCGTGCCTACCACCGGAATGACCGCGCTCTCGATCGGCAAGGGCATCACGCTCGACAGTGCCGAGGAGATGGAGGCGACGCTGCGCACGATCGGTGCCACGCGCTATCACAGCCTGCACCCGTTCCACCGCCTGCTGCACGGCGGCAAGCTCAACAAGGGCCAGGTCCAGGCCTGGGCGCTGAACCGCTATTACTATCAGAGCACGATCCCGCTGAAGGACGCGATGGTGATCTCGCGCTTCCGCGACCGCAACACAAGGATCGAATGGCGCCACCGCATCGAGGATCACGACGGCGATCTCGGCAATGAGGGCGGCATCGAGCGCTGGCTGAAGCTGACCGAAGGCCTCGGACTGGATACCGCCTATGTGGAGTCCACCGAAGGCATCTTGCCGGCGACGCGCTTTGCGGTCGAAGCCTATGTGCATTTCTGCCGCGACCGCACCCCACTGGAGGCGATCGCCTCCTCGCTCACCGAATTGTTCGCGCCGAACCTGCACGAGGAGCGCATCTCGGGGATGCTGAAGCACTACGACTTCGTCAATCCCGACATCATGAGCTATTTCAGCCGCCGCCTGACCCAGGCGCCGCGCGACGCCGGCTTCGCGCTCGACTACGTCAAGCAGCACGCCAGGACGCCGGCCGAGCGCGAGGCGGTCTGCAACGCGCTGATCTTCAAGACCAACGTGCTGTGGGTGCAGCTCGACGCGCTGTATCATGCGTATGTCGACGGCCAGATTCCGCCCGGCGCCTTCGTGCCGAAGACAGGTTAGAGACACGATCATGGCCAGCCGCAACATCAGCGTCAGCGAGACCAGCCGGCCGAAACTGCCGCGCCATACCAAGCTGAAATTCGACGAGACGCGGCAGGTCTGGGTGATCCTGGCGCCGGAGCGCGTGCTGGCGCCGGATGACATCGCGGTCGAGGTGCTGCAACTCTGCGACGGCGTGCGCAGCGTCGCCGCGATGGTGGACCAGCTTGCGGAGAAATATGCCGCCCCGCGCGAAGCGATCGCGACCGACGTGATCGCCATGTTGCAGGATCTGGCCGACAAGGGCTTTCTCACCGAAGCGCGCGAGAGCACAGCATGAGTGACACACTCGCCGACAACAAGATGACAGCGCCAGGCCCGACCGACGGGCTCGCGGTGCTCGAGCAAACGCGCTCGGCGGCTGAGACCTACGGCATCCCGCTCGCGGTGCTGCTCGAGATCACCCACCGCTGCCCGTTGCAATGTCCCTATTGCTCCAACCCGGTCGAGCTCGACCGCGGCTCGACCGAGCTCACCACCGAGGAATGGAAGAAGGTGCTGAGCGAGCTTGCCGAGCTCGGCGTGCTGCAGGTCCATTTCTCCGGCGGCGAGCCGACCGCGCGCAAGGATATCGTCGAGCTGGTGCAGCACGCGACCGATGTCGGGCTGTATTCCAACCTGATCACCTCCGCCGTGCTGCTGACCAGGGACAAGCTTTCGGCGCTGGCCGATGCCGGCCTCAACCATGTGCAGATCAGCTTCCAGGGCAATGAGCCCGTTGTGGCGGACCGCGTCGCAGGTCTGAAGGATGCGCATCGCAAGAAGCTCGAGGTCGCGAAATGGACGCGCGAGGTGGAATTGCCGCTCACGGTGAATGCGGTGATGCACCGGCAGAACCTGCATCAGCTGCCCGACATCATCCAGATGGCGGTCGACCTCGACGCCGACCGGCTCGAGGTCGCCAACGTGCAGTATTACGGGTGGGCGTTGAAGAACCGCGCCGCACTGATGCCGACGATCGCGCAGATCGAGGAGACCAGCCGCATCGTCGAGGAAGCCCAGGTGCGCCTGAAGGGCACGCTCGCGATCGACTATGTTGTTCCCGACTACTACGCGCTGCGGCCGAAGAAATGCATGGGCGGCTGGGGCCGCCAGTTCTTCAACATCTCGCCGGCCGGCAAGGTGCTGCCGTGCCACGCCGCCGAGAGCATCACCGGGCTCGAATTCGAGTCGGTGCGCTCGAACCATTCGATCGCCTGGATCTGGCAGAACTCCGAGGCCTTCAACCGCTATCGCGGCACAGGCTGGATGCCGGAGCCGTGCAAGAGTTGCGAATTCCGCGAGGTCGATTACGGCGGTTGCCGCTGCCAGGCCTTTGCGCTGACCGGCGATGCCGGCAACACCGACCCGGCCTGCGCGCTGTCGCCGCGACACGAGGAGATCTTCAAGCAGGCCGAGCGGGAATCCGCCGGCACGCAGAACCGCTTCCTGTATCGCAACTTCGCCGGCGGCACGCTGGAGACGGACGAACCCCGGAACGAATCCCAGGACAAGCGCAATGGCGCCTGACGCCGATGTCGGCAAGGCCGCGAGGCGTGCCGATCCCTTTGCGCCGCTGACGTCGGAATGGCTCGACGTCGGCGATGGCCACGATCTCCATGTCGAGAGCGTCGGGCGCGAGGGCGGCATTCCCGCGGTCTATCTGCATGGCGGCCCCGGCAGCGGCTGCCAGCCCGATCATCGCCGGCTGTTCGATCCCGAGCGCTTTCACGCCGTGCTGTTCGACCAGCGCGGCTGCGGTCGCAGCCGGCCGAAGGGCAGCCGCGACAACAACACGACGCAGCACATGATCGCGGACATGGAGAAGATCCGCGAGCGGTTCGGCTTCGCGCGCTGGATGGTGGTCGGCGGCTCCTGGGGCGCGACGCTGGCGCTGGCCTATGCGCAAGCCCATCCCGAACGGGTCAGCGGGCTGGTGCTTCGCGCGACGTTTCTCGGCACAGCCGAGGAGCTGGACGATGTTTTCCTGCGCGCCTTGCCGCGCTTCTATCCCGCCCTCTCCGAGGACTTCCTCAACTTCCTGCCCGAGAGCGAGCGTGCAGCGCCGCTTGCGGCCTATTATCGCCGCATCCTCGATCCCGACGCCGCCGTGCATGCGCCGGCCGCGCGCGCCTGGCACGACACCGAACGCGCGTTGTCGGAGCACACGCCGAAGCAGACGCGGCTCGACCTCAAAGCCTCAGGCGCCCTGCCCTCGACGCCGTTCATGGAGGCGCATTACTTCGCCAACGATTGCTTCATGCGGCCGCATCAATTGATGGACGAGGCCGGCAGGCTCGCCGGCATTCCCGGCATCCTGGTCCAGGGCCGTTACGATCTGTTGTGCCCGCCAGCGACATCGCACGCGCTCGCTGCGCGCTGGCCGGGCAGCGAGGTCCGCATCGTCGATGGCGCAGGCCATATCCTCTATGATCCCGGCATCCGCAACGCCGTGATGAAGGCGATCGCCGACCTCGCCGCCAAGGGCTAAGCCGCCGCAGGAACACCTTCGACATCAGGAGCCGGTAAAGAACTCGACCGGCTCCCTTGCTTCCCTCAATGTTTGCACTTGCCGGGAGGACATGCCGGCGCTGCCCGTGGCGCGGCCGTGGGCCTTGGCGGCGCCGCCATCCGCGGTGGCGGCGCGGCGTGTTGCACCTGCATCGCCGGCCGTGGCGGCGGCGCAGCGCGCGGTGCCGGCGCCGGGGCGGGACGCGGCGGCAAAGCCGCAGCACGAGGTGGCGGGGCAACCGGCCGCGGCGGCGGAGCCGCAGCCCGCACTGGCGGAGCTACGGCATGGACTGGCGGAGCTGCCGCATGCGCCGGCGCGGGCCGGGAGACCGGCGGCGGCGACACCGCGGCGCGGGCGGGTGCCGCGCGCGCGGCCGGCGTCGGCCGTGTCGACATCGCGCGGTTCGCCGGCGACGGCGCCGTCGAGGGCTTCACGTTTGCGGTCGGAGCGGTCGCGGCATGCGGGAGCGGTTGCGCGCCCGGCTTGCCGGCGGCCGCGGGTGAGGCGGGCGCGTTTGTCGCCGGGGCGGCACCGGGCTTGGCCGGAGGAGCAGGCTGCGCATTGGCAGGCGCCATCGCGGTCGCCGGCTTGCCTGGCGCCACCGTATTCGGCTTTGCCCCAGGTTGCGCGGCGCCGGGTTGTGCGGCTCCCGGCGGCACAGCGCCATGCTGCATGGCATTGGCGGGTGCGGTCGCTGACTGCGGCAGCGGCGGTCCATTTTTCGCACCCGGCAGGGTATGGGCACCCGGTGTGCCCGGTGCGCCCATCGCATTCGGAGCGGCGGCAGCATTCGGAGTGGCAGCAGCGTTCGGTGCCGCGGCAGCGTTTGGTGCGGCGCGTGGAGCTCCCATCGCCGCACCTTGCGCGGGCGTCACGCCTTGCGGAGCGCCCGGCAGGTTGGCGCGCTGCATTGCCGCAGCCGGCAGTCGCGGTGCCGCCGTCACCGGCGCGCCGCCCATCGCCGCCGTCACCCCGGCCGCATGGAGCTGCGCCGGCGTCGGGTTGGGATTGTTGATCACCGTGTTGATGACAGTGGTGTTGTGGATGTTGTTGAACACGATGTTGTTCTGCGGCGGCACGACATAGGCCGGTGCGGCGACATAGGCCGGCATCGCCACGAACATCGGCGTCGGCAGCACGTACAGGCCGATCGGCGGCGGCGGTGGCGGCAGCACGACGAAGTCCGGCGGCGGCGGCGGCAGGAAGACCACCGGCGGCGGGGGGGGCGGCGCGAAGTCGAACACCGGATCGCTGTAGTACAGCACCGGACGGTCGACATAGACGACCTCGTCGGGCGGCGGCGGCGGCACGTCATAGTCGAGCACGGTGAACTGCGGCGGCGGCTCGAGCGCGGCCGACAGATAGGCCAGCCGGCGCCGGGCATCGTATGCATGCGGCCCGCGCGGATAACGCCGCAGGTACGACCAGTACGCATCAGGCGTGTCGGCGTTGTAGGTGCGCCGCCAGGTGATCGCCTCGCGCCGCGCCGCCACGATCGCGCGCACGCGCCTCGCCAGCGGATCGTTCGGATAGGCCTGCAGGTAGTCCTCATAGCCTTGCAGCGTGTCGCGCTCCAGCGCCGCGGCGTAGGCATCCTGCGCCGAGAAATCGCGGATCGGCTTGGTGCGCAGCCCGGCATCGACCTGCTGCGGCGGGGCGTCCGGCTTGCGCTCGAAGAACATGAAGGGCGCGTCGACCTTGTGCGCATCCCACGGGATCTCGGCGCCCTTGGTCATCTCGTTGACGCGCAGCCGGACGCGGTCGAACACCTCGGGCAAGGTCAGGCCGCCGGTGCGGATCATTTCCGCCAACGCTTGCGCGTAAGGCCCGTAAGGCGGCGCACCGTCAGGGGCGACGGTGCCGGGCGCCGAATTGAAGCCGATCAGCATCTTCGGATCGGGATCGACCAGCGCAAGACCGCCGGCCAGCGGCTGGCCTTCCTTGGCGAAGGGATTGCTGCGCGCCGCATCGAGCACGATCACGCCGGCCTTGATCGGCAGCGCCGAGAGTTGATGGCTGTAGTCGGAAATGCGGATCGCCTCGACCGGCACGTCGGTGTCGCGGGCGATCTTGGCGTCGACCGGCACGAAATAGTTCTCGCCGGTGAGCTGCACGCCGTAGCCGACGAGATACACGAAAGCGACGGCATTGGGCCCCGCCTCCTGCACCTTCTGGATGAAATCGCGGAACGATTTGCGCAGCGTCTCGCCGTCGAGATCGCGTGCGCCGATCACGTCGAATCCGGCGGCCTGCAAGGTCTGCGCGATCAGGCCGGCATCGTTCGCGGCGGTCTGCAACGCGCCGGCCTCATAGGCGCCGTTGCCGACGACAAGTGCGAGACGCTTTTCCTGATCCTGCGCATGCACGGGAAGCGAGGCGAACGACACCAGACCGACGATCAATGCCCACAGAATGCGTGCCATGGTGGCCGTCCCTTTTCTTCTCGAGAGTTAGTGTAGCGAATGAAATGCTACCTCTGTGAACCGGTGCTGAACAGGATTGCAGCAATTGTGGCAATCCTTGGTCTGAGCTCCCGGGAACCGGCTTCCCTGGTCCGCGCGATCAGGCGATATTGCGCGGATAAAACAGGCAAAAAGGAGCACTCGATGCCAATCGCCGGACAAGGCATGCTGCTGACCTCGATGGATATCGACAGCTTGCACGAAGCTGAATTCAATCGCTGGTACGACCGCGAGCATCTCGAAGAACGGGTCGCCATCGACGGCTTCCTGGAAGCCCGCCGCTACGTCGCCCATGACGGCAAGCCGAAATATCTCAGCCTTTACTCGACCGCGACCTTCGACGTGCTCGAGAGCCCGGCCTATCGCAAGGCGCTCGCCAACCAGACCGACTGGTCGAAGGCCAATATCGCGCGCTTTCAGAACATGATCCGCGGGGTCGCGCGCATCACGATCAGCCGCGGCGTCGGCAGGGGCGCAGCGCTCGGCATCATCCGCCTGCGCCCGCCTGCCGAAGGCGCGGACAAACTTCGCGCTGCATTGCGGGAGCAACTCGATCCAGCTTCGCGCGACGGCATCATCTCGATGCACCTCCTGGAGAACGACCCTGACCTGTCGAAACCGCTCACGCCGGATGCGGAGAAAGCCGATCCCGGCGCCGGTGACTGGTTCGTGATGATCGACGCCACCGACGTCAGCGCGGTCCCCAAAGCCGCTGCGGGCATCACCGGCAATGCCGCCTTGAAGCCGCTCGTGGTCACCAGCGGCGTCTACAGGCTGTTGTGGGATATCGCGAAGAGCGACCTTCCGCGCCCGTAAAGCACGATCGGGAAACGTGCGATGCGCTTTTCCGAAAAACATCCTCTCAAGCAAGCGTGGCGGTGCAGATCATGTTGCACCGCCACATAACGCAATCGAGATTAACGCTACACGCGCATCAGCCGCGCGAAAGCTGATGATCGGACAATTTAGCCTTTGCCTTCTCTGGAACGGCTCTAATAAGATAAGCCTATGATCCAATTCAAAAACCAGAACAACGCCACGTGAGCGTTCGTCGTCAACGATAAGGCCGCGCGGGTCTGGCATTTTCGCGCGGGTCAAAGGTAGGAATGAAACCGACTGATATCTCGGCGCCGGATTACTTTCATAAAGTAGTCGACTGCCAATGGGCCTGCCCCGCACACACCCCTGTTCCCGAGTACATCCGGTTGATTGCTGAGGGGCGTTACAGTGACGCCTACATGATCAATTGGAAGTCCAACGTGTTCCCCGGCATTCTCGGGCGCACCTGTGACCGTCCATGCGAGCCGGCATGCCGCCGCGGCCGGGTCGAGGACAATCCGGTCGCGATCTGCCGCCTGAAGCGCGTCGCAGCGGACTTCAAGGACGACATCAAGCATCGCCTGCCGAAGCCGGGACCGAAGAACGGCAAACGCGTCGCGCTGGTCGGCGGCGGCCCCGCCTCGCTCACGGTGGCGCGCGATCTCGCGCCGCTCGGCTATCACTGCACCGTGTTCGACGGCGATCCCAAGGCCGGCGGCATGATGCGCAGCCAGATTCCGAAATTCCGCCTGCCCGACAGCGTGATCGACGAGGAGACCGACTACATCCTGAACCTCGGTGTCGAGTTCAAGGGCGGCCAGCGCGTCGACAGCCTGAAGCAGCTGCTCGCCGAGAACTATGACGCGATCTTTGTCGGCAGCGGCGCGCCGCGCGGCCGCGAGCTCGACATCCCCGGCCGCAAGGAGGCCGCCGCCAACATCCATATCGGCATCGAGTGGCTGGCCAACGTCTCGTTCGGCCACGTCGACAAGATCGGCCGCCGCGTCATCGTGCTCGGCGGCGGCAACACCGCGATGGATTGCTGCCGCACCGCGCGCCGCCTCGGCGGCGAGAGCGTCAAGGTGATCGTCCGCTCCGGCTTCGAGGAAATGAAGGCCTCGCCGTGGGAGAAGGAAGACGCGCTTCACGAGGACATCCCGATCCTCAACTACATGGTGCCGGTGGCGTTCAAGCATGTCGCCGGCAAGCTGATTGGCGTCACCTTCCAGAAGGTGAAGGCGGAGTACGACGCCAAGGGCCGCCGCAATCTGGTGCCCTCGGGCGAGCCTGACGAGACCGTGTCCTGCGACGATGTGCTCGTTGCGGTCGGCCAGGAGAACGCGTTCCCCTGGATCGAAGCCGATTGCGGCATCGAATTCGACAAGTGGCACATGCCGAAGGTCGATCCCAAGACGTTCGTCTCGACCAATCCGAAGGTGTTCTTCGGCGGCGATGCGGCGTTCGGGCCGAAGAACATCATCTGGGCCGTGGCGCACGGCCACGATGCCGCGCTCTCCATCCACCGCATGCTGTCCGGCGAAGACATCAACGAGCGCCCGCTGCCCGAGGTGCAGGTCTCCTCGCAGAAGATGGGCATCCACGAGTGGAGTTACGACAACGACATCTCCGCCGACAAGCGCTTCAAGGTGCCGCATCGCGACAAGGTGGTCGCGCTGAAAGACATCCGCGCCGAGGTCGAGCTCGGTTACGACCTCAAGCTCGCGCTCGGCGAGGCGCAACGCTGCCTGAATTGCGACGTGCAGACGGTATTCTCGACGCCGCTCTGCATCGAATGCGACGCCTGCGTCGACATCTGTCCGATGGACTGCATCAGCTTCACCGAGAACGGCGAGGAGGATGATTTGCGGCAGCGGCTGAAAGCGCCCTCACCGCATCACGACCAGGCGCTCTACGTCTCCGGCGACCTCAAGACCGGCCGCGTCATGGTGAAGGACGAAGACGTCTGCCTGCATTGCGGACTGTGTGCCGAGCGCTGCCCGACCGGCGCCTGGGACATGCAGAAGTACCTCATCGATATGGTTCAAGCGGGATCAACATGTCAGTCCAAAGCCCGATCAGCAGCGTAAACGACTTCGTCGTCCGCTTCGCCAACGTCAACGGTTCGGGCTCGGCCTCCGCCAACGAACTTTTCGCGCGTTCGATCCTGCGCCACGGCGTGCCGGTCTCACCACGCAACATCTTCCCCTCCAACATCCAGGGCCTGCCGACCTGGTATGAGGTGCGCGTCACCGAGGACGGCCATCTCGGCGCGCGCGGCGGCGTCGACTTGATGGTGGCGATGAACCCGCAGACCTGGGACAAGGACGTCGCCTCGATCGAGCCCGGCGGCTATCTGTTCTACGATTCGACCAAGCCGATGCCGTCGTCGAAATTCCGCGAGGACATTACCGTCATCGGCGTGCCGCTGACCGCGATCACCAACTCGACCTACACCGATCCCAGGCAGCGCCAGCTGTTCAAGAACATCATCTATCTCGGCGCGCTCTGCGCCCTGCTCGACCTCGATCCCAAGCTGGTCGAGCAGCTGATCGGCGAGCAGTACAAGGGCAAGGAGAAGCTGCTCTCCTCCAACGTCCATGCGCTGCACCTCGGCCGCGACTGGGCGCTGCAGAACCTGAAATGCCCGCTCGGGCTGCGGGTGAAAAAATCCGACAAGGTCGGCGACCGCATCTTCGTCGAAGGCAACAGCGCGGCCGCGCTCGGCGCCGTCTATGGCGGTGCCACCGTGTGCGCCTGGTATCCGATCACGCCGTCATCATCGGTGGCGGAAGCCTTCACCAGCCACTGCAAGAAGTACCGCCACGATCCCGAGACCGGCAAGGCGAAATACGCGATCGTGCAGGGCGAGGACGAGCTCGCCTCGATCGGCATCGTGATCGGCGCCTCCTGGAACGGCGCACGGGCCTTCACCGCGACCTCGGGTCCCGGCATCTCGCTGATGACCGAGTTCATCGGCCTGTCCTATTTCGCCGAGATCCCGGCTGTGATCATGAACATCCAGCGCGCCGGCCCCTCGACGGGCATGCCGACCCGCACCCAGCAATGCGACGTGATCGCCTGCGCCTATGCCTCGCATGGCGATACCAAGCACGTGCTGCTGTTCCCGGAGGATCCGGCGGAGGCGTTCGAGTTCGCCGCGGCCGCCTTCGACCTCGCCGAGCGGCTGCAGACCACGATCTTCCTGATGCTCGATCTCGACATCGGCATGAACCACCGGCTGTGCCGTCCGCTGAAGTGGGACGACGCGAAGCAATACGACCGCGGCAAGGTGATGACGGCGGAGATGCTCGAGGAAGGCCGCGACTTCGGCCGCTATCTCGACGTCGACGGCGACGGCATCCCCTATCGCACCTATCCGGGCACGCATCCGACCAAGGGTTCCTACTTCACCCGCGGCACCTCGCGCGACCGCTACGCGCGCTATTCCGAGGAAGGCGCGGTCTACGCCGACAACATGCAGCGCCTGGTGCGCAAGTTCGAGACCGCGCAGGACATGGTGCCGCGGCCGCTGCAGGCCAATGCGGCCAGGCCGACCAAATACGGCGTGATCTATTTCGGCTCGACCTCGCCCGCGATGGACGAGGCGATCGGGATCCTGGAGGCGCGCGGCCATCAGCTCGACCGCATGCGGATCCGCGCCTTCCCATTCCACTCCAGCGTCGCGAGCTTCATCGCCGACCACGACTTCGTCTACGTGGTCGAGCAGAATCGCGACGCGCAGCTCCGCCAGCTGATCGTCAACGAGAACGGCATCGACCCCGTCAGGCTGGTGCCGATCCTGCACTATGACGGCACGCCGATCACCGCGCGCTTCATCGCAGGCGCGATCGGCGACCACCAGGATCATCTCAAGGTGACCCCTCTCCGCAAGGCCGTGACATGACCTACATTGCAAAGCCGAAGTTCCATCATCCCGGCCTGAAGAAGAACGAGCTGGGCTATACCCACCGCGACTATGAGGGGAAGATCTCGACCCTGTGCGCCGGCTGCGGCCACGATTCGATCACCGCCTCGATCATCGAGGCCTGTTACGAGCTCTCGATCGAGCCGCACCGGGTGGCGAAGATTTCCGGCATCGGCTGCTCGTCGAAGACGCCGGACTACTTCCTCGGCAATTCGCACGGCTTCAACTCGGTGCATGGCCGCATGCCGTCGGTGCTGACCGGCGCCAACCTCGCCAACCGCGACCTGATCTATCTCGGCGTCTCCGGCGACGGCGATTCCGCCTCGATCGGCTTCGGCCAGTTCGCGCATTCGATCCGGCGCGCCGTCAACATGACCTATATCGTCGAGAACAACGGGGTCTACGGCCTGACCAAGGGCCAGTTCTCGGCCACCGCCGACCGCGGCTCGAAGTCGAAAAAGGGCGTCACCAACACCGACAATGCGATCGACCTGGTCGCGATCGCGCTGCAACTCGGCGCCACCTTCGTGGCGCGCAGCTTCTCCGGCGACAAGACCCAGCTGGTGCCGCTGATCGCGGCTGCGATCCGCCACAAGGGAGCGTCCTTCATCGACGTGATCAGCCCCTGCATCGCCTTCAACAACCACGCCGGCTCGACCAAGAGTTTTGACTATGTCCGCGATCACAATGACGCGGTGAACCGTCTCGACGTGCTGGTCGGCCGCGATCCGATCAGCGTCGACTATGCGCCGGGCACCGTGCAGGTGGTCGAGCAGCATGACGGCTCGCGGCTCGCGCTGCGCAAGCTCGACGCCGACTACGATCCGCATGATCGCCTCGGCGCGATGACCTTCCTGCAGAAGCACGCGGCCAAGGGCCAGATCGTCACCGGTCTGCTCTATGTCGATCCGGATGCCGAGGATCTGCACACCCATCTCGACACTGTCGAGACGCCGCTCAACACGCTGGACGAGCAGGCGCTGTGCCCGGGCTCAGCGGTGCTCGACAAGATCAACGCCAGCCTGCGCTGAGCACTCATTCTCGCCGTCACAATGACGTGGCAAGGATGTGCAACAAACTCTGTGTCGTCCCTGCGAAAGTAGGACCCATAACCACCGATGCAGATTGCCTGGCTACGCCGGGACGACGAGTCCCGTTCACAACAGAAGCCGCGGCGTATGGGTCCCTGCTCCCGTGCGCAATTGCGCACTAGGCAGGGACCACAACGACGGAGTTGGTGACGGCTACTTGTCGCTCAGTACGTCGCCGAACAGCGCCCACGACTTGCCGTCGAACCGCGCCATCTGGATTTGCCGGATCGGCGTCACATTGTCGGGCTCGGTCTGCACCTTGATGCCGGGCAACAGCATCGGCAATTCGAGCGCCTTCAGATTGCTCGCCTGTTTGATGATGTTGTCGCGGCTGTAATCACCGTTGCAGTTCTTCAGCACCGCCGTCATGACCTGCGCCACCGTGTAGCCCTGCACGTTGAAGAGGTCGCCCGGGCTCGCATTCGGCTGGTACTTCTTCATCCAGGCCGCAAACTCCTTCTGCGCGGGATCGTCGGCCCAGCGCGGATCGGTCGGATCCTTCAGATAGAGGCCGGTCACGACGCCGATGACGTTCTCGAGGCCGGCCGGTTCAAGCACCGCGGAGACGGAGTTGGAAACGGTCGGCAGGATGGTCAGCGGCTTCCAGCCCATGCTCGCCGCCTTGCGCAGCGCCTGGGCCGCGAATTTCGGCGTCGCCTCGGCGAAGAAGACGTCCGCGCCGGACTCGCGCATCGTCACCATCTGGGAATCGATGGTGGGATCGGTCGTGAGATACGTGGTCTCCGCGACGATCTGGCCGACATGCTCGCCGAGCCCGTCCTTGAAACCCCTGAGATAGTCTTTGCCGGCATCCTCGTTCGGCGTGATGACGGCGATCTTCGCATCCGGCTTGGTCTTCAGGATGTATTTTGCGTAGAGCCGGCCTTCGAGCTCGTAGGTCGGATTGAAACCGACCGTCCACGGAAACTGCTTCGGATCGTTCCAGCGCGTCGCGCCGGAGGACACGAACAGCTGCGGCACGTGCTTGATGTTGAGGTACTTCTGCACCGAGATGTTCGGCGCGGTGCCGACCGCGCTGAAGATCGCAACCACCTCGTCCTGCTCGACGAGCTTGCGGGTCTGCTCGACCGTCTTCGACGGCGAATAGGCGTCGTCGAGACTCTCGAAGTCGATCTTGCGGCCGTTGATGCCGCCCTGATCGTTGAGCATCTGGAAATACGCAGCTTCGGCACGCGCGATCGTGCCGTAGGCGGACGCCGGGCCGCTATAGGGTGCGGTGTTTCCGATCTTGATTACGGAATCGGCTGCCGCGGACGGCGAGATCAAGGAGACCGTGAGCGCGGTGACGGCGAGGAGGCCCGCCAGGCAAGAGCGAGTTGACAAGAGCATATCCTTTTCTTGGTTTTCTTGACGCGGCGCACCTTATCAATCGCGCCCGCGCAGGCAATCGCGAAGAAGACTGCAATGAGATTTCCGCATGCCGGCAATCACATTCGCTCGCCGAACATCATGCGCTTTCAAGATCCGGATTGTTGCCGCGATGTTCATGATGTGAGCCTTCGATAGTCACGAAGGTTCACCGAGCAAGACTCGCATTCCGCACGGCGGCCTGCGCCGCGCTCATGTCAGCGAGAGCATGATCCTCAAGCCGCGACCGCCGCCGCGCGCGGGCTGACGACATATTCCTTCAGCACCTTGTCGGTGCCGTCGATTTCGGTCAGCGCCACGTCGTAGGACCAGAGATCGGCGAGATGCTGCAACACGCGCCGGGCGTCGGTCTCGTTGAGCTGCGCGCCCTTCACGGTGGTGTGACGCAGCATCAGCCGGCGATCGCCGTCGAGATCGACATCCACGACCTCGATATTGGCGTCGACGAAGCCGACGTCGTATTGCCGCGCCAGCTCGCGGCGGACCCTGCGGTAGCCGCGCTCGTCGTGGATCGCGTCGACCTTGATCCCCTGGCTTTCCGCGGGGTCGTCGTGCAAGTGGAACATGCGGAAGCGCCGGATCAGCGCCGGGCTGAGGAACTGGTTGATGAAGCTCTCGTCGCGGTAGTTGCTCCAGATCTCGCGCAGCACGCCCTCGACGTCGCCCTTGCCGGCGATGTCGGGGAACCACGCGCGGTCCTCGTCCTCCGGACTTTTCACGATCCGCTCGATGTCCTGCATCATGGCGAAGCCGAGCGCGTAGGGATTGAAGCCGGAATAGCGGCGGTCGTCGAATTCGGGCTGGAACACCACATTGGTGTGCGACTGCAGGAATTCGAGAAAATTGCCGTCGGTGATCCGGCCCTGCTGATGCAGCCGGCTCATGATGCGGTAGTGGACGTAGGTCGCGGTGCCCTCGTTCATCACCTTGGTCTGGCCCTGCGGGTAGAAATACTGCGCGATGTGGCGAACGATGCGGATGAGTTCGCGCTGCCAGGGTGCAAGGCGCGGCGCGGTCTTCTCGAGGAAATAGAGGATATTCTCCTGCGGCAAGCCGAGCAGCGCGCGGCGGCGCTCGGCCGTGAGCGTAGCCTTGCTCTTGGCCTTGGTGTTCGGCACCGTTCGCCACAAATCGTTGAACACGCTTTCCTCGTGCTGCCGGCGCTCGCCGGCCCGCTTCTCCTCGGCACGCAAATCGAGCGTCTTCTTTCCGGGATAGCGGTCGACGCCATGCGACATCAGCGCATGCGCGGCATCGAGCGTTCGCTCCACCGTCTCGCGGCCATGGCGGTCCTCGCAGACCGAGATGTAGCCCTTGGCGAATTCCAGATAGTCGAGAATGCCGTCGGCATCGGTCCACTGCTTGAACAGATAGTTGTTCTTGAAGAAGTGATTGTGCCCAAACGCCGCGTGCGCGATCACCAGCGTTTGCATCGTCGCCGTGTTCTCCTCCATGAGATAGGAAATGCACGGCGAGGAATTGATCACGATCTCATAGGCGAGGCCCATCAGGCCCTTGCGATAGGACGCTTCCTGGAACGCGAACTGCTTGCCGAACGACCAGTGCTTGTAGAATAGCGGCATGCCGACCGAGGAATAGGCGTCGAGCATCTGCTCGGCGGTGATCACCTCGATCTGGTTGGGATAGACGTCGAGTCCGAGCTCGGTGCGCGCGATTTTCTCGCAGGCGTCGTGGACCCGCTGCAAGGTCTGGAAATCCCAATCGGCGCCCTCGAACAGCCGCTCCCCGGAAGAACCCATCACGCTACACCCTTTCCTGCTTGCTGCGGCGCTTGAACAGGTCCTGGAACACCGGGAAGATCTCGCCGCGCTCGCTCACCTTGCGCATCGACAGCGGCTCGCCCTCGTTGCGCAGGCGCTCATAGAGGGTCCAGAGTGAGGAGTCCGGCATGTCGAAGGTGTAGTTGGCGGCTTCGCCGACCTCGAGATAGGCGAAGAACTGGCAGACCGGCAGGATCTTGTCGGTCAGGAGGTGACCGGTCAGCGCGCTGTCGGAGGTCATGTTGTCGCCGTCCGAGGCCTGGGCGGCATAGATGTTCCAGTCGGCCGGACGGAAGCGGGTGCGGACGATATCGTGCATCGCGACCAGTGCGCTCGACACCAGCGTGCCGCCGGAAGCCGGCCCGTGGAAGAAGGTGTCCTCGTCGACCTCTTCGGCGCGGTCGGTGTGGCGGATGAACACGATCTCGACGTGCTTGTAGCGCCGCTTCAGGAACACGTAGAGCAGCATGTAGAACCGCTTGGCCAGATCCTTCATGTGCTCGGACATCGAGCCTGAGACGTCCATCAGACAGAACATCACGGCCTGCGCCACCGGCTTCGGCACCGTCTCGAACCGGCGGTAGCGGATGTCGATCGGATCGATGAATGGGATCCGCTTGACCTTCGCCTTCAGTGCGTCGAGCTGCGCCAGCAGTTCGCGGCGGCGCGTATCGTCCTCGCATTCCGCAAGCTCGGCCTCGAGCGTCTCGATCTCGTCCTTGCGCGGCCGGCGCAGCGCCACACGCCGCGCCAGCGCCCGGCTCACCGTGCGGCTGATCGAGATGTTGGCGGGCGATCCCGATGTCGCATAACCCGCGCGCCGGAGGCCCTCGCTCTCGGTTTCCGCGAGCTTGCGCTTTTCAAGGTCGGGCAATTCGAGGTCGTCGAGGAAAAGGTCGACGAACTCCTCGCGGCTGAGCACGAAGCGGAAGGCGTCCTCGCTGTCGCCCTCGCCAGCGCCGGAGCCCTTGGCACCGCTCTGGTTCGGGCGCTGCAGCCAGTCGCCCTCGACGAACTTCTTGTTGCCGGGCAGCACCATGTCGCGCGTGCCGCCCTCGCGCCGGAACCGCGGCTCGTCCATGCCGTCCAGCGGGATCGTCACCTCGCCGCCCTCCAGGACATCCTTGATGTCCCGGTCCTGCGACGACTTCTTGACAGCTCCCTGCACCAGCGCCTTGGCGCGCCGCAGGAAGCGCTGCCGGTTCTCCAGGCTCTTGCTACCCGGATTCAACCGCCGATCGACGATATGCATGACCACGTTGCATCTGCCTCACCGGATGCGATCATGAAAGTCGCATCGCATTTTTCTTCGACGGGACGGGACGAGACGGGACCGAACGAGACGGAAAGCCGCTGCCGGCTTTCCGGATCGCGCACTAGCCGGCCTGCTTCACCCGCATGTACCACTCGACGAGCCGGCGGACCTGACGCTCGGTATAACCGCGCTCCACCATCCGCTCGACGAACTCGCCGTGCTTCTTCTCGGTCTCGCCGTCCTTCTTGGAACCGAACGAGATCACCGGAAGCAGATCCTCGACCTGCGAGAATATCCGCTTCTCGATCACGTCGCGGACCTTTTCGTAGGAGGTCCAGCTCGGGTTCTTGCCATTGTTGTGCGCCCGCGAACGCAGCGAGAACTTGACGACCTCGTTGCGGAAGTCCTTCGGGTTGGCGATGCCGGCCGGCTTCTCGATCTTGGTCAGCTCCTGGTTCAGGAGTTCGCGGTTCATCAGCTGGCCGGTGTCCGGATCCTTGAAGTCCTGATCCTCGATCCAGGCATCGGCGTAGTCGACATAGCGGTCGAACAGGTTCTGGCCGTAGTCGGCGTAGGATTCCAGATAGGCCTTCTGGATCTCGTTGCCGATGAACTCGGCGTAGCGCGGCGCGAGATCGGCCTTGATGAATTCGAGATAGCGCTTCTCGGTCTCGTCAGGCAGCTGCTCGCGGCGGATCGCCTGCTCCAGCACATACATCAGGTGCACCGCATCGGCGCCGACTTCGGTGGTGTCATGGTTAAAGGTCGAGGCCAGCACCTTGAAGGCAAAGCGGGTGGAGACGCCGTCCATGCCCTCGTCGACGCCGGCCGCGTCCTTGTACTCCTGAACGCTGCGCGCCTTCGGGTCGGATTCCTTGAGGCTCTCGCCGTCATAGACCCGCATCTTGCCAAACAGCGTCGAGTTCTCGTGCTTGCGCAGCCGCGACATCACCGAGAAGCGCGCCATCGTCTCCAGCGTCGCCGGAGCGCAAGGTGCTGCGGCAAGCTCGGAGCCCTGGATCAGCTTCTCGTAGATCTTCTGCTCCTCGGTGACCCGCAGGACGTACGGGACCTTGATGACGCAGATGCGGTCGATGAAGGCCTCGTTGTTCTTGTTGGTCTTGAAGCTCTGCCACTCCGCCTCGTTGGAGTGCGCGAGGATGATGCCGGTGAACGGAATCGCGCCGATATTCTCGGTGCCGATGTAGTTGCCCTCCTGCGTCGCGGTCAGCAGCGGGTGCAGCATCTTGATCGGTGCCTTGAACATTTCGACGAACTCGAGCACGCCCTGGTTGGCGCGGTTGAGGCCGCCGGAATAGCTGTAGGCGTCGGGATCGTTCTGGGCGTAGGTCTCGAGCTTGCGGATGTCGACCTTGCCGACCAGCGAGGAGATGTCCTGGTTATTCTCGTCACCGGGCTCGGTCTTGGCAACCGCGATCTGGCGCAGCCTTGAAGGCTGGATGCGCGCGACGCGGAATTGCGAGATGTCGCCACCGAAGGCTTCGAGCCGCTTGTAGGCCCAGGGCGACATCAGCCCGCTCAGCCGGCGGCGCGGAATGCCGTACTTCTCCTCGATCATCGGGCCAAGCGTCTCGGGATCAAACAGCCCAAGCGGGCTCTCGAACACCGGCGACAGCTCGTCGCCCGCCTTCAGTACGTAGATCGGATGAATCTCCATCAGCGCCTTGATGCGCTCGGCGAGCGACGACTTGCCGCCGCCGACCGGCCCGAGCAGATAGAGGATCTGCTTGCGCTCTTCGAGGCCCTGCGCGGCGTGACGGAAGAAGCCGACGAGGCGCTCGATCGTGTCCTCCATGCCGTAGAAGCCGGCGAAGGCCGGATACGACCTGATCGTACGGTTCAAAAAGATACGGCCAAGGCGTGGGTCCTTGGCCGTGTCGATCATCTGGGGCTCACCGATTGCCGCCAATAACCGCTCGGCCGCATTTGCATATCGCATCGGATCACTTCGACACGACTCCAAATACTCGGCCATCGACATGTCGGTCTGGCTTCGCGCTTCAAACGACCTTGCGAAGGCGTTGAACAAAGAATCGTTGTACATGATCCCTCTCTCCACGATATGTATCGCCGCACGACTGACACGAGTCGTAACAAGAGCGTCCTAGGATCGAATCAGCGTCGGCACGCTGGGTCTATTGGACACTCGACCGACTCAGTTCGGCAATGCACGGCGCGTGCAGCCTCTGCCTTATCAACAGGCAGGAAGCTTAATGGTTCATCAATATCCCCTTGTTTTTGGTGGCTGTAACCCCCTCGCCACATCCGTGGTTTACCGGGGCCCAGTCCTCCGAAGCGGACATCCGAGCGGGCAACTTCCCGTCCGGCGATGGACGTTGGGCTTCCCTGAAAAAGTGTGACCGTTCAGCCGTGGCGTCAAGATGCGCGCGTCACAGACTCGCATGAACAAACGTTCAGCCGCCGTTGAACGTGCCTCCGTGTCGCCGCGACTAAGGCAACGAGCCCGCGCAGTTCCGCGCGGCACCATTGCCGCGCTTTAAAGATGACACCTTGGAGGCGCCGGCTATTCCCGAGGCCGGCCATGAAGCAGGCGTTCCTTATTGTCGCACTCGCAGCCGCCGCCTGTACCGGCGCGCCGTTAGCCGCCCAGGCGCAGGAAGGCGTCGACAAGGCCGCGGCGGCCGCCTTCGACAACAGGATGTTCGCCGGCCCGCCCGGCGCGAAAGCCTATGCCTGCTTTGTGCGGCGGTACGATGCAAATCATCTGGCGCAGCATCCAAAGCAGAAGGTCAGCGCGATGAAGCTTCTGGTGGCGGCGGAAGACGCGCCGGAGGACAGGGCCACCAACTATTCATTCCGGCTCGGCGTCACATACCGCCACCGCTCCGGCAATTTCGACTCCAGCGGCTACTGCAATCACGCCATCGCGACGACGATGCGGGCGAAGCGCTGTTGGCCGGCGCCGACGACAAGATCTTTCGCGTCGATCGCGTGGACTTAGGCGAATGCGCCGAACTTGTGACCGACCGCAAGGAACTCGCTGCGCTCCGGCACAAATGATAGGTTTGCCCAAAGGGACAACCTGGATCAACAATAGTTGCGCGAGGGACGCCATGCACCGACGCAGCATCCTGTGGGGCACCGTGTCGGCGATCGGCGCCGTCTTCGCAGCGTCACGAGCCGACGCCGCCACCGAAGCGCCGCCGCAAAAGCTGAAGGTGGTCTATCACCTCCATGACCTCAACAAGGTCAATTTCGTGATCGGCAACATCCAGAACCATCTCGACGGCGTCCGCGGCCCCGGCAATGTCACGATTGCGGTGGTGGTGCACGGCCAGGCGCTGAAGGCGTTTCATTCAGCCGCCGCCAATCCCGACCTGTCAAAACATGTCAGGCAATTCACCAGGGATGGGATCGAGTTCGCCGCCTGCGGCAACACCATGAAATCGCAGAACATCGGCCTCGCCGACTTGCTCCCCGGCTTCGTCGCCGCCGAGCGCGGCGGGGTGGTCCGCCTCGCCGAGCTGCAATCCCAGGGTTACCTCTACCTGCGGCCCTGACGCGCGGTCCTGCGCCGCAACGCGTCATAAAAATGTGCCGAGATCAGGGTCTGCTCGGACCGCATCCGAGGGGATCGAACTGTTGTGAATGGCGTTATCCCTTGGAAATGCTGATATTCCGCCCGGGGCTCCAGCCATGTTGACAATCCCCTTCCGCCCCCGAAAGCTGCCCGGGAACCCAAAAATCGACCCTCGATCGAACGAGAACAGGCACCCATGAACCCCGTCAAAGCACTCGAAAATCACCGCCAGGCCGTCTGGCTGGACTTCCTCGCCCGCGGCTTCGTCGCCAACGGCGACCTGAAGCGGCTGATCGAGACCGACGGCGTCAAAGGCGTGACGTCCAACCCCTCGATCTTCGAGAAGGCGATCGGCAGCTCCGACGAATATGACGGGGCGATCGGCAAGGCCCTCAAGAACGGCGACCGCTCGGTCGCCGACCTGTTCGAGCACCTTGCGGTCGAGGACATCCAGCACGCCGCCGACGTGCTGCGCCCGGTCTACGACCAGAGCCACGGCGGCGACGGCTTCGTCAGCCTCGAGGTGTCGCCCTATCTCGCGATGGACACCAAGGGCACGATCGCGGAAGCCGAACGGCTCTGGAAAGACGTCCACCGCAAGAACCTGATGGTCAAGGTGCCGGCGACGCCGGAGGGCCTGCCGGCGATCGAGTACCTGATCGGCCAAGGCATCAGCATCAACATCACGCTGCTGTTCTCGCAGAAGGTCTATCGCCAGGTCGCCGAGGCCTATCTCAAGGGCCTGGAGAAATACGTCGGCAAGGGCGGCGATCCCTCCCATGTCGCGAGCGTCGCGAGCTTCTTCGTCAGCCGGATCGACAGCGCGGTCGACAAGCAGCTCGACGAGAAGATCGCGCGCGCCAACGATCCCTCCGAAAAGGAGCGGCTTGCCGCGCTGAAGGGCAAGGTCGCGATCGCCAATGCCAAACTTGCCTACCAGGACTACAAGCGGCTGTTCTCGGGCACGCGCTGGGACAAGCTCACCGCCAAGGGCGCCAGGCCGCAGCGGCTGCTGTGGGCGTCCACTGGCACCAAGAACAAGGATTATAGCGACGTGCTCTATGTCGAGGAGCTGATCGGCCCCGACACCGTCAACACCGTGCCGCCGGCGACGCTCGACGCCTTCCGCGACCACGGCAAGGTCCGCGACAGCCTCGAGGAGAATGTCGAGGACGCCCGTCATGTGCTGGAGGAACTGGAGAAGTCCGGCATCTCGCTCGATGCGATCACCGAGGAGCTGGTCAAGGACGGCGTCAAGCTGTTCGCCGACGCGGCCGACAAGCTCTACGGCGCGGTCGCCCACAAGCGCGCCACCTCGCTCGGCGGCGGCATCGACCGCCAGAAGCTCGCGCTCGGCGCCGCCATCGAGAAGGCGGTCGAGAAGAGCACCGAGGAATGGCGCGCCTCGGCCAGGATCCGAAGGCTCTGGCACAAGGACAAATCGGTCTGGACCGGTGACGACGAGGACAAATGGCTGGGCTGGCTCACCAGCGCGGCCACCGCGAACGTCGCCGACTACGAGGACTTCGCCCAGCGCGTGAAGGGGCAGAACTTCACCGACGCCGTCGTGCTCGGCATGGGCGGGTCGAGCCTCGGGCCTGAGGTCTTGGCCCAGACCTTCCCGCACCGGTCCGGTTTCCCGCGGCTGCACGTGCTCGACTCCACCGATCCGGCGCAGGTGCGCGCGATGGAGGAGTATGTCGACATCGCAAGGACGCTGTTCATCGTCTCCTCCAAATCCGGCGGCACCACCGAGCCGAACGTGATGAAGGACTATTTCTTCGATCGGGTGGCGAAGGCGATCGGCAAGGACAAGGCCGGCCACCGCTTTATCGCGGTGACCGATCCAGGCTCATCGCTGCAGAAGGTCGCGATCAAGCAGGGCTTTGCCCGCATCTTCTACGGCGATCCGGCGATCGGCGGCCGCTATTCCGTGCTGTCGCCGTTCGGCCTGGTGCCGGCGGCCGCTGCCGGCATCGACGTCCGCAGCCTGCTCGGCCATACGCTCGCCATGGTGCGCTCCTGCGGTGCCGACGTGCCGCCACAGGAGAACCCGGGCGTGCAGCTCGGGCTCGCGATGGGGATCGCGGGCCTCGAAGGCCGCGACAAGGTGACGATCTTCGCCTCGCCGGACGTTGCCGATTTCGGCGCCTGGGCCGAGCAGCTGATCGCGGAATCGACCGGCAAGGACGGCAAGGGCCTGATCCCGATCGAGGGCGAGACGCTTGGCGAGGCGGCAGTCTACGGCAACGACCGCTTCTTCATCGACCTGCGCACCGATAGCGAGAACGATGCCGCGCATGAGGCCAAACTCGCGGCGCTCGAGGCCGCCGGCCATCCCGTGGTTCGGATCGTGATGAAGTCGATCGACCATATCGGCCAGGAGTTCTTCCGCTTCGAGATCGCGACCGCGGTGGCCGGCTCGATCCTCGGCATCAACCCGTTCAACCAGCCCGACGTCGAAGCCGCCAAGATCAAGACCCGCGAGCTGACGGCCGCGTTCGAGAAGACCGGGTCGCTGCCGACCGAACAGCCGGTGGTATCGGCGGACGGGGTCGATCTCTACACCGACGCGCAGAACGCCGAGGAGCTGCGCAAGGCCGGTGCGAACGGCGATCTCAATTCCTGGATCAAGGCGCACCTTTCGCGGTCCGGCCGCGGCGACTATGTCGCCCTGCTCGCCTATATCGAGCGCGACGGCGACACCATCGACGCGATGCAGGCGATGCGGCTGAAGCTGCGCGACGCGAAGCACCTTGCGACCTGCGCCGAGTTCGGTCCGCGCTTCCTGCATTCGACCGGGCAGGCCTACAAGGGCGGGCCCGACAGCGGCGTGTTCCTGCAGGTCACGACCGACGATACGCAGGACCTGCCGGTGCCCGGCCAGAAGGCGAGCTTCGGCGTGATCAAGGCGGCGCAGGCGCGCGGCGATTTCGACGTGCTCACCGAGCGCGGCCGGCGGGCGCTGCGCGTGCACCTCAAAGGCGATCTCAGCTCCGGGCTCGCGGCGCTCGACGCCGCGATCTCGGCTGCACTGAACTGACGGAGGCGAGGGATGCAACTCGGCATGATCGGCCTCGGGCGGATGGGCGGCAACATCGTCCGCCGCCTGATGACCCAGGGCCACACCACCGTGGTCTACGACAAGGATCCGAAGGCCGTCGCGGCGCTCGTCGCCGACAATGCCACCGGGTCCTCGTCGCTGGAGGATTTCGTCCTCAAGCTGGAGGCGCCGCGCACCGCCTGGGTGATGCTGCCGGCCGGCAAGATCACCGAAGCCACCATCGAGGCGCTGTCGAAGCTGATGCAGCCAGGCGACGTCATCATCGATGGCGGCAACACCTTCTGGCAGGACGACGTCCGCCGTGGCAAGGCGCTCAGGGAGCGCGGGCTGCATTACGTCGATGTCGGCACCAGCGGCGGCATCTGGGGCATCGACCGCGGCTACTGCATGATGATCGGCGGCGACAAGAAAGTCGTCGACCGGCTCGACCCGATCTTCAAGACGCTGGCGCCCGGCATCGGTGACATCCCGCGCACCTCCGGCCGCGAGGGCCGCGATCCGCGCATCGAGCAAGGCTACATCCACGCCGGTCCAATCGGCGCCGGGCATTTCGTCAAGATGATCCATAACGGCATCGAATACGGCCTGATGCAGGCCTATGCCGAAGGCTTCGACATCCTGAAGAACGCCAATATCGAGGCGCTGCCGCCGGAGCATCGCTTCGACCTCGACATTGCCGACATCGCCGAAGTCTGGCGGCGCGGCAGCGTGATCCCGTCCTGGCTGCTCGACCTCACCGCATCGGCGCTGGCGCAGAACCACACGCTCGACAACTATTCCGGCTTTGTCGAGGATTCCGGCGAAGGCCGCTGGACCGTCAATGCCGCGGTCGACGAAGCCGTGCCGGCCGAGGTGCTGACCGCCGCGCTCTACACGCGCTTCCGCTCGCGCAAGGATCACACCTTCGCGGAGAAGATCCTCTCGGCGATGCGCGCGGGTTTCGGCGGCCACAAGGAGCCGCCGAAAAAAACTTAAAAAGCGTTTTCAAGCGAAGTGGGCACCGGTTCGCGTGAAGAAAACGCGTCAAAACAAGAATCGAGAGCTCCGTTCCGATACAATCGGAACGGAGCTCTCGAGATAACCGCGGAAGGTCACGTGCAGAAGAAACCCGATCCTTGCTCCTTCATCATCTTCGGCGCCACCGGTGATCTGACGCACCGGCTGGTCATCCCGGCGCTCTACAATCTCGCCGCCGGCAATCTGCTGCCGGACAAATTCTGCGTCGTCGGCATCGCCCGCAAGGGCATGTCGAGCGACCAGATGAAGGACAGCCTGATGCAAGGGCTGCGCAAGTTCGCGACCCGGCCGCTCGATGAGGCGGTCGTCACGCGGCTGTTCGAATGCGTCACCTCGATCGAGGCCGATCCGAGCGATCCGCCCTCCTTCGATGCCATGAACGAACGGCTCGACAAGCTCGAGACGGCGCGCGGCACCGGAGGCAACCGGCTGTTCTATCTCGCGACCCCGCCGCGAGCGTTCCTGCCGATCAGCCAGCAGCTCGGGCGCACCGGCATGCTGGAGGAGAACGGCGCCTGGCGCCGGCTGATCATCGAAAAGCCGTTCGGCACCGATCTGGCATCGGCCAAGGCGCTGAATTCAGCGCTGCTGAAGCTGATGGACGAGCACCAGATCTACCGGATCGATCACTATCTCGGCAAGGAAACCGTCCAGAACATCCTGGTGCTGCGCTTCGCCAACGGCATGTTCGAGCCGATCTGGAACCGCAACCACATCGACCATATCCAGATCACCGTGGACGAGAAGCTCGGCGTCGGTCATCGCGGCAGCTTCTACGACGCCACCGGCGCGCTGCGCGACATGGTGCCGAACCATCTGTTCCAGCTGCTGTCGCTGGTGACGATGGAGCCGCCGGCGCGGTTCGACGCCCATGCGGTGCGCTCCGAAAAAGCCGAGGTGCTGAGCGCGATCCAGACCCAGAGCGAACAGGAAGCGCTGCACAATTCGGTGCGCGGCCAGTATCGCGCCGGCCGGATCGGCGACACCGAGATCGAGGACTTTCTCAAGACGCCCGACGTCAGGCCCGACAGCTCGACCGAGACCTACGCCGCGCTGAAGCTGACCATCGACAATTGGCGCTGGGCCGGCGTGCCGTTCTACCTGCGCACCGGCAAGGCGCTTACCACCAAGCGCACCGAGATCGCGATCAAGTTCAAGCAGGCGCCGTTCGCGATGTTCCGCGACACCGCGGTCGACCGCCTCTCGCAGAACTACCTCGTCATCTCCACCGAGCCGACCGAGGGCATCGAGCTGCAGTTCAACACCAAGGTACCCGGCCCGACCATCAACATCGACGGCGTCGAGATGAAGTTCCGCTACAAGGACTACTTCAAGGCCGAGCCGTCGACCGGCTACGAGACGCTGATCTATGACTGCATGATCGGCGACAACATCCTGTTTCAGCGAGCCGACAGCGTCGAGGCCGGGTGGCAGGCGGTGCAGCCTTTCCTCGACGCCTGGAAGAGCGCCGGCAGCCGCGGCCTGCAGCCCTACAAGGCCGGCACCGAAGGCCCGGAGGCCGCCAACGCGCTGCTCACCCGCGACGGCCGCAGCTGGCGGAAGCTGGGCTGACATGACCGCGAGCCGCGAGCGCCAGATCATCACGGTCGCCGATCCGGCGGCACTGGCGCAGGCGGCCGCCGAGCGGATGATCGCCAGGATCGACCAGAACAGCGGCCGGATCGCCGTGTGCCTCACCGGCGGCTCCAGCCCCAAGGCGCTCTACCAGCTGCTGGCGACGCCCGACTATCGCCAGAGGATTCCGTGGGACCGTATCGACTGGTTCATCGGCGATGAGCGACTGGTGCCGCGCAAGGACAAGCTGCACAACATGAGCATGGCGCGCCAGGCCTTCCTCGACCGCTGTGCGCCGGCCGCGAATGTCCATCCGATCGCGACCGACACCGCCGATCTCAGGGATCCCGACGTCAGCGCGGCGCTGTACGAGAACGAGCTGATGGCATTCTACGGCGCCGAACAGCTCGATCCGAAGCGGCCGCTGTTCGACCTGGTGCTGATGGGCATCGGCCCCGACGGCCACACAGCTTCGCTGTTTCCGGGTTATCCCGCGGTCGAGGAAACGCAGCGCTGGGTGGTCGGCGTGCCCAAGGCCAATGTCGAGCCGTTCGTGCCGCGCGTGTCGCTGACCCTGCCCGCGCTCGCCTCGTGCCGCGAGATGCTGTTCGAGGTGGCGGGCGAGAACAAGCGCGCGATCTTGACGCGCCTGTTCGCAGGCGAGAACCTGCCGGCAAACCGCGCGCGATCGCAGGGCGAGACCGTCTGGCTGATCGATCAGGCCGCGCTGCCGGAGGACTTTCGTGGGTGACGGACAAACCCCCTGCGCACTGGTCGTGATGGGCGTCTCCGGCTCGGGCAAGAGCACCATCGCCGACCGCCTTGCGATCAGGATCGGCTGGCGCTTCGAGGACGGCGACAGTTTTCATCCGCCAAGCAATGTCGCCAAAATGCATTCGGGACAACCGCTCACCGACGAGGATCGCTGGCCCTGGCTGCGCGCGATCGCCGACGAGATCGACCGTACCTGCGGCGTCCGCGAACGCGCCGTCATCGCCTGCTCCGCGCTGAAGCGTGCCTATCGCGACATCCTGGTGCATGGCCGCGACGATATCCGCATCGTCTTCCTCGACGGCTCGCAGGAGCTGATCGCCACGCGGCTCGGCGCGCGCAAGGGCCATTTCATGCCGCCGGGGCTGCTCGCCAGCCAGTTCAAGACGCTGGAGCCGCCGACACCGGAGGAACGTCCGATCACGGTTGCAATCGACCGTCCGGTCGAAATCATCGTCGAAGACATCGTCACTCAACTGAAGCTGGACCGCCCATGACCCGCATCGCCCTTGTCGTATCCGATGTCGACGGCACGCTGCTCACCAAGGACAAGACCTTGACCGACGGCGCCAGGGCGGCGGTGCGCAGGCTGCATGAGGCCGGCATCGGCTTCACCATCGTCTCCAGCCGGCCGACGATCGGGATGGGTTTCCTGATTGCGCCGCTCGCGATCACGCAGCCGATCGGTGCCTTCAACGGCTCCTCGATCGTCGATCCGCAGCTCAAGCCCCTCGAGCAGCATTTGATCCCGGCAGCGGTCGCAAAACGCTGCATCGACATGCTGCACGAGCGCGGCGTCGATATCTGGCTGTTTACCAACGATCGCTGGCTGACGCGCAACCCTGACGGCGAGTACACCGCCCACGAGCAGCACACGATCAAGCATGATCCGACCATCGTCGGCGATTTCACGCCCTATCTCGACCAGGCCTGCAAGATCGTCGGCGCGAGCTCGGATGCAGCCCTGCTGCAACGCTGCGAGGCGGAGATGCAGCAGATGGTCGGCCGCGATGCCACCGCGGTCCGCTCGCAGACCTACTATCTCGACGTCACCCCGCCCGGTCACGACAAGGGCACCTTCGTCGAGGGCATCGCGAAGCGCCTTGGCTTGCCGCTGGAGAACGTCGCCACGATCGGCGACATGCAGAACGATCTGCCGATGTTCGCGCGAAGCGGCGTCTCCTTCGCGATGGGCAATGCCAGCGATGACGTGAAAGCGCGCGCCACGCATGTCACCGAGACCAACGAGCAGGACGGTTTCGCACGCGCGATGGACACGGTGTTGCAGCTTCGCTGAGGCGTGCGGACGATCGCCCCACCCGTGATCGAGCGCGGGCCGCAGCGTGATCGCCGCCTGCACGATTTCGGAATATTGGAAATATACTCCTGATTTGCCCGACATGTCAAGTTGACTCGTCGAACGCTGGCAGCTGCCGGCTCCTTTGCATGGGGTTGTTTTCGATATTTTGGCGGCGCGGACCTGCGGCGGTCCCGCAAGCGAAAGACGGAGGGCGGCATCGCCGCGGTGGTTTAGGTCGACCGCTGCACCGCAGGCTTCTCGGCGTCGGCCCTGGCGGCGCTGAGATTGTGCGCGGTGTTGATCAACGCGATATGGGTCAGCGCCTGCGGGAAATTGCCGGTCAGCCGGCCGGCGCCGGAATCGAACTCCTCGGCCAACAGTCCGAGATCGTTGGCGACCGCGACCACGCGGTCGAACATGGTCTGCGCCTTGTCGACATCTCCTGCCAGCACATGAGCGTCGGCAAGCCACAGGCTGCAGGCCAGGAACGCGCCCTCGATCGGCTGGACCTCATCATCGGACACCTCGCGCGGATCGTGCCGCAGCACGAACCCGTCGCGCATCATGTGCCGCTCGACCGCGTCGATCGTGCCGCGGATGCGCGGATCGCCCGGCGGCAGGAAGCCGACCGACGGCAGCAGCAGCAGGCTGGCGTCGAGCAGCTTTGAGCCATAGCTCTCGACGAAACTGTTGAGGCCAGGGTCGAAGCCGCGTTGGCAGACGTCGCGATGAATGGCCTCGCGCAGCACCCGCCATTTGACCAGCGGCCCCTTGAAGCCGAACCGCTCCGCGCTCTTGATGGCGCGGTCGAAAGCGACCCAGCACATCACCTTGGAGAACACGTAGTGTCTGGGAGTGCCGCGGCGCTCCCAGATGCCGTGATCCGGCTGATCCCAGACATCGGCGAGATGGGTGACGACGGTACATTCCAGCGACCAGTTCTCTTCGTCGAGCTTCAGCCTGGCCATGCGGGACTGGTGGAAGGCGTCGATCAACTCGCCATAGACGTCGAGCTGAAGCTGCGCATGCGCGGCGTTGCCGGCGCGTACCGGCTGCGCCCCTTCATAGCCGGACAGCCACCCGGCCTCCCATTCCAGGAGGCGCCGCTGGCCCAGGATGCCGTACATGATCTGCATGTTGGCCGGCGCGCCGGCTGCGGCCCGCAGCAGCCAGTTGTGCCAGGCCGCCGCTTCCTCGGTGTAGCCCGAATTCATCAGGGCCAGCAGCGTAAAGGTGGCGTCGCGCAGCCAGCAAAACCGGTAGTCCCAATTGCGCGCGCCGCCGAGCTTTTCCGGCAACGACGTGGTGGGTGCCGCGACGATGCCGCCGGTCGGCCTGTAGGTCAGCGCCTTCAGCGTGATCAGCGAGCGCATCACGAGCGCGCGTTGATAGCTGCCGTCATAGGTCGAACGGCTGCACCATTCCCGCCAATATTCCTCGGTGTCCTTCAGCGCAGCCTCAGGGTCGATCGCCTCCGGCACCGGGTGATAGGACGGTCCATAGGTCAGGACGAACGGCACGGTGTCGCCCTCGCCGATCTCGAAATCGGCGAACGTGGTCAGGTCCTTGCCGCGGGTTTCGACCGGCGTGCGCAGCACGGTCATGTCCTGCCCGCTGATCGCCAGAAGCCCGTCGCCATCCGGATTCTTCCGCACCCAAGGGACATCGACCCCGAAGCCGAAGCGGATCACCAGCTCCATGCGCATCTTGACGCGGCCGCTGATGCCGCGAACGAGGCGGACCACATCGGAGGCGTTGCCGCGCGGCGGCATGAAGTCGATCAGTGCGACCGCGCCGCCTTCCGCCTCGAACCGGGTCTCCAGGATCAGCGTATCGTCCCAGTAGCGCCGCGCGGTCTGCCTGATCTCTCCGGCGGGCGCCAGCAGCCAGCGGCCATTCCTCGACGTGCCAAGCAGCGCCGCGAAGCAGGGGTCGGAATCGAACGCGGGCCAACACAGCCAGTCGATCGAGCCGTCGCGGCCGACCAGGGCTGCGGTCTCGCAATCTCCGATCAGCCCATAGTCTTCGATACGAGAGGCCACGCGCTGCGCTCCGCGTTACCCGGTGTGCGAGCGCTCGCGGGTCGCGCGCTTGAGCGCGTCGACGTCGATCGCCGACGCGAGATGCTCGATCGAGACCGGGAGCCGCCGCTTCCAGTTCGGATGCTCGTAGACGGTGCCGGGGATGTTCGGCTGCTCGACAATGCCGAGCAGGTCCTCCATCGACACCGCCATCATCCGCGACCGCGTCCGTGCCAGGAAGCTCGCCACCGAATAGAAATCGTTGGCGTGGATGTCGTGCCGGCGCAGCACGTCGTCGAGTTGGCCGAGCGCGTGCCAGCGGCCCTCGTCGGTCTCGCCGGGATCGATCCCGAGCGCACGCTTGGTCTTGAGGTCGCTGAACGAGCGCCAGCCCGCATAGGTCGAAAGGTCGTGGGTGTTGAAGGTCACCAACGCATCCGGCAAATAGTAGTCGGCATTGCGGAAGACGCCCTGGTCGTCGGTCTCGAACATCATCACGAGATAGGACCAGATGCCCCAGCCGTTCATCTGCTCGCGGAACCCCGGAGGTACGGTGCCGAGGTCCTCGCCGATCACGACGCAGCGGCTCGCCACGCTCTCCTGCGCGGTCGCCGCCAGCAGCGCCTCGAACGGCATCAGCACATAGGCGCCATTGGCCGGGCCGAAGCCGCGCGGCACCAGATAAAGCCGCTTCAGCCCGAACGCGTGGTCGAGCCTGATCGCGCCGGCGTGGTGCATCGAGGCGCGCAGCATCTGCCTGAACGGCTCGAACGAGCGCTGTTCAAGACCCGCGGCATTGAAGCCGGCAAGCCCCCAGTCCTGGCCCGCCGTGTTGAGCGGGTCAGGCGGCGCGCCGACGCCGAGATGGCGCGAGATCGCGATCTGCTCATTCCAGGCGTCGAACCCGTCCGACTGCACGCCGACGGCGACGTCGAGATAAAGCCCGACCCGCATGCCGCGCTTGTGCGCAAGCGCCTGGCAGGCGCCGAGTTGACGGTCCGCGGTCCATTGCACGAATTCGACGAACTCGACCTCGGCGGCCGAGTCGCGCGCACGGCGCAATTTGGCGCAAGCTGTATCGCTCGGCTGCCGCCATTCGTCCGGCCATTCCCACCACGGCGTGTTGAATTTGCGCCGCATCGCCTCGAAGCAGGCGAAGCGCGACAGCAGTGTGCCCTGCTCGTTGCGATAGGCCTCGAAATCCTGCCAACGGCCGAGGCCGGGATTGGCCTTGAAGGCCGCGAACGCCGCGCGCAGCGCGGGCCATTTCCGCGCGGCGACGCCGACATAGTCGACCATGTCGTGGCTGCGGAGTTGTGCCAGCGCGGCCCTGGTCTCGGCATCGACGCGGAATTCCGGAATCTGCTCGACGTCGATGTAGAGCCCGTTGAGGAACAAGCGGCTGTTCGGCGCATACGGGCTGCAATCGCCGGGCCGATCGTCGAACAGCGCATGCAGCGGATTGAGCCCGACGCCGTCGGCGCCGAGCCGGTGGGCGAATTCGAGCAGGTGCTGCAGGTCGGTGAAGTCGCCGATGCCCCAGTTGCGCGCTGACCGCACGCCGTAGAGCTGCACCGCGATCACCCAGCAGCGGTCGAACTCGCCGCCGAAGGCGCCGTGCGGCGCCACCAGCAGCGGCAGCTCCTCGCTGGCGCCCGATGCGTCCGACAGTTGCAGCCGATGCACGCCTTCGGGCAGACCGGACGGCCACGTCACGCTGCGCTCACGCGCCTCGCCCTGCGCGAGCACCCCGGTCCCATTCGCAAGCTTCCATTGCACCGGAAGCCGGGCAGCCTCCGAGAGTTGCGTTTGCGCGGCCTGGCCGCCTCTGATCACCACGGGATCGGCGATGATCCGACGGGGCGCCTGCGGCGGCAGCGCGTCGAGGATCGCCGTGAGCGCCTCGGGGGTTGTCACACGGCGGTGACCGCTGCCATCGATATACTCGGTCTGGATTCCCAGGGTCTGGGCTTTGGCGTAAAGGTCCATTCGGCACGCTGCCTGCTCGCAACGGTAGGTGTATCGTTGCTAAATTGTACAGATACGGGAAAGGGATAGTTGATGTTCAACGCTCTACCCTATCCGGCGTTCCCGCCGGGAACCATTGCCCGGCGAGCGGCTTTCTATATGGGTCTGGCGCGCCTCCTTCCCGGCGCCGGGACGTCATTTGCATTTTTAATGGCGGCATCACCGTGAACAAAACCCTCCGGCCTGTCGAGAGTGCCCATGGCACTTTTCATATCACCGATGTCTATCCGTCGGTTGATGGCGGCCGCTTTCCGGTCAAGCGCATTGTGGGCGAACCTGTCGAGGTGTGGGCCGACATCTACCGTGCCGGACATGACGTGATATCGGCGGCATTGGTGTGGCGGCGCGAGGGCGACGGCGAATGGCAGGTCGCGCCGATGACGCCGCACAGCGACGACCGCTGGGGCGGCGCCTTCGTGCCCGACAGGCCCGGCCGCTACGCGTTCGCGATCGAGGCCTGGACCGATGAATTCGCCAGCTGGCGGCATCGCTTCGAGCAGAGGCCGCGCGACGGCAGCGACCACACGCTGGACGCGCTCGAAGGCGCGGGCATGCTGACCCAGGCGCAGGCCGGCAGCCCGGCAGCGGCCGCCGTCATCATCAGGCAGTGCGAAATCTTTCTGCAGACCGGCGAACCAGGCGCGCTGCTCGCGCCCGAATTGCGGGAGGCGATGGCCGGCAGCCAGCTTCGCCGCGATCTGATGCGATCGCAGCTCTACCCGCTGACCGCGGACCGCCCGCGGGCGCGCAGCGGCGCATGGTACCAGATGTTTCCGCGCAGCCAGGGCAAGACACCGGGCATGCATGCGACCTTCAACGACTGCGTCGCGCGGCTTCCCGACATCGCCGCGATGGGCTTTGACGTCGTCCTGCTCGCGCCGATCCACCCGATCGGCCGGCAGCCCCGCAAGGGCCGCAACAATGCCGCGATCGCACAGGCGGGCGACCCCGGCAGCCCTTACGCGATCGGCGCAGCCGAGGGCGGCCACGACGCCGTGCATCCGGAACTCGGCACGCTCGACGACTTCCGCGCCTTCGTGGCGGCATGCCAGGCGCATGGCCTCGAGGTCGCACTCGATTTCGCCGTGCAGTGCTCCCCCGATCATCCCTGGCTGAACGAGCATCCAAACTGGTTCAAGCGGCGCGCGGACGGATCGATGCGCACGGCCGAGCATCCACCGCAGCGCTGGGATGATGTCGTCAATCCGGATTTCGGGTCCGAAGACGCCGGCGCCTTGTGGCGCGCGCTGCGCGAAGTCGTGCTGTTCTGGGTCGAGCAGGGCGTCAGGATCTTCCGGGTCGACAATCCGCACACCAAGCCGCTGGCGTTCTGGGAATGGCTGATCCGCGAGGTGCGGGACCGCGACGCGGACGTGCTGTTCCTTGCGGAAGCCTTCGCGCGCCCGAAACTGATGAAGGGCCTCGCCAAGCTCGGCTTCACGCAATCCTACAGCTATTTCACCTGGCGGACGCAGCGCTTCGAGCTCGAACAATATCTCGGCGAGTTGACCTCCTATCCCGAGCGTGACTTCTTTCGGCCGAATTTCTTCGTCAACACACCGGACATCCTGCCCTTCCACCTGCAAAGCGGCGAATCCTGGATGTTCAAGTCGCGTCTCGCGCTGGCCGCGACGCTTTCAAGCAGCTATGGCATCTACAGCGGCTTCGAATTGCTCGAGCACACGCCGGTCCCTGGCCGCGAGGAATATCTCAACTCCGAGAAGTACGAGATCAGGGTTCGCAACTGGGAGCAGCCGGGGAACATCAAGCCCTATGTCGCGGCTCTCAACCGGATCAGGCGCGGCAATCCGGCCCTGCAACAATTCGCCAATTTGCGCTTTATCAGTGTCGATGACGGCGGCGTGATCGGTTTCATCAAGGAGGCGGTCGATCAGAGCAATGTGATCGCGGCCGCGATTGCATTGTCAGCCGAGCTGCGTGACGTCTGGCTGCCGCTCGGCGACGTCATGGTCGGCCGTGGCGATGCCCGCCGCCCCGTCTCGGCAGTGGAAGACCTTGTCACCGGCGAGCGCCACGCGCTCGAATGGGGAGGCATCCGCCTACGTATCGATCCTGCGCGCGATCCCGCGTTGCTGCTACGCTGTATCGCCTGAAGGAGCCGTCATGAACGTATTCTCCAACGTCGACATCAAGGAGAAGGTCGCAACCGAGACTGCGGACCAGCTGTGGTACAAGGACGCGATCATCTACCAGCTGCATGTCAAGGCATTTGCCGACAGCAACAATGACGGCATCGGCGACTTCGCGGGGCTGACGGAGAAACTCGGCTATCTGCAGGAGCTCGGCGTCACCGCGCTGTGGCTGTTGCCGTTTTATCCCTCGCCCGGCCGCGACGACGGCTACGACATCGGCGACTATGGCGACATCAATCCCGATTTCGGGACGATGAAGGACTTCAAGCGCTTCATCCAGGAGGCCAAGAGGCGCGGCCTGCGCGTCATCACCGAGCTCGTCGTCAACCACACCTCGGACCAGCATGCGTGGTTCAAGCGCGCGCGCCGCAGCCCGCCGAATTCGAGCGCGCGCAGCTGGTATGTCTGGAGCGACACCGACCAGAAATACCTCGATACAAGGATCATCTTCACGGATACGGAGAAGTCGAACTGGACCTGGGATCCTGAAGCCGGTCAGTTCTACTGGCATCGCTTCTTCTCGCACCAGCCGGACCTGAATTTCGACAATCCGCGCGTAGTGCGGGCCATCGTGCAGGTGATGAAGCGCTGGCTCGACACCGGCGTCGACGGCTTCCGGCTCGACGCCATTCCCTATCTGTGCGAGCGCGACGGCACCAACAACGAGAACCTGCCGGAGACGCATGCCATCATCAAGCGGCTGCGCCAGGAGCTCGACGCCTATGCCAAGGGCAAGATCCTGCTGGCCGAAGCCAATCAATGGCCGGAGGACGTGCAGGAATATTTCGGCCATGGCGACGAATGCCACATGGCCTATCACTTCCCGCTGATGCCACGCATCTACATGGCGATCGCCCAGGAAGACCGCTTTCCGATCACCGACATCCTGCGGCAGACGCCCGACATTCCCGCCGCTGCCCAGTGGGCGCTGTTCCTGCGTAATCACGACGAGCTGACGCTGGAAATGGTCACCGACGTCGAGCGCGACTATCTGTGGTCGACCTACGCCGACGACCCGCGCGCCCGCATCAATGTCGGCATCCGCCGCCGCCTTGCGCCGCTTATGGACAACGACCGGCGCAAGATCGAGCTGATGAACTCGCTGCTGCTGTCGTTCCCGGGCACGCCGATCATCTATTACGGCGACGAGATCGGCATGGGCGACAACATCTATCTCGGCGACCGCAACGGCGTGCGGACGCCGATGCAGTGGTCGCCGGACCGCAACGGCGGCTTCTCGCGCGCCGATCCGGCGCGGCTCTACGCGCCGATGATCATGGACCCGGTCTACGGCTATGAATCCGTCAATGTCGAGGCGCAGTCGCGCAGCCTGTCGTCGCTGCTTTCGGCGACCAAGCGGCTGATCGCGGTGCGCAAATCGACGCTTGCCTTCGGGCGCGGCACCATGACCTTCATCCGCCCGGAGAACCGCTCGGTGCTGGCCTATGTGCGCCAGTACCAGGGTGAGGCGATCCTGTGCGTCGCCAATCTGTCGCGGTCGGCGCAGGCCACCGAGCTCGACCTCTCCGCCTTCAAGGACCGCATTCCGCTCGAGATGCTCGGGCGCACGCGCTTCCCGGCGATCGGCGAGCTGCCCTACATGATCACGCTGGCGCCCTACGGTTTCTACTGGTTCCAGCTGCAGGAGCGCGACAAGTCCGAGCCGGTGACGCCGCGGGCGGTGCCGGAATTCGAGACGCTGGTGGTGCCGATGAATTCGACCTGGATGTCGCTGGCGCGCACCCGCGGCGTGTTCGAGCACGACGTGCTGCCCGGTCATCTCGCCCGCACGCGCTGGTATCCGGAGCGCTCGGCCAGCGCGATCCAGCCGATGCTGGTCTCCGCGATCCCGTTCTGCGACATCGGCGACAACCGGCCGTGGCTTGCCTTCTTCGAGACCACGCAGCGCGGCACCACCAGCCGCTACGTGCTGCCGATGCAGATCGAGTGGGTGCGCTTCGACCGCGAGCGCTACAATCCGCGCGCGTTCGCCGCCGTGCGCCAGGGCGCGCGCGAGGGCACATTGCTCGATGTCGCCACCGACCAGATCTTCACCGGCCTGTTCCTGCGCAACTTGCGGGAAAACCTCACGGTCGACGAAGGCGAGCAAGGCCTCAAGCTCGAATTCCGGCCGACCAGCCGCTTCTCCGACCGGCCGGTACGGCAGCCCGAGCGCATCCGGGTCTTCGAGAACGATCAGCCGCATTCGACCGCGCTGGTCGACAACGAATATGTGACCAAGATCTACCGCAAGCTCGAGGTCGGCATCAATCCGGAGATCGAGATGGGCCGCTTCCTCACCGAAGTGGTCAATTTTCCGAACACCCCTGCCTTGCTCGGCACCGCCGAGCTGATCGAGGGCGACAAGCGCAGTGCCATCGCCGTCCTGCATACGATGGTCGTCAACCAGGGCGACCTCTGGACCATCGCAGGCGCACACCTCGACCGCCTGGTCGAACGGCAGCGCCTGCTCACGGTGAGCGAGCACCCCGTGGAGAACGGCGACCAGGCGACCTATCTGCGCCACATGTCGCATAGCGGAAAGCGGCTCGCCGAGCTGCATATCGCGCTCGCCAGCAACCGCGACCTGCCGGACTTCGCGCCCGAGCCGACCAAGCCCGACGACCTGCAGCGCTGGGCCGACGAGATCATGGCGCGGGCCGAGCGCGTGTTCGATACGCTAAAGCAGCGGCGCGGCTCCCTGAAGGAGGCCGACCGGCTGCTGGCCGATCAGTTGCAGGCCCAGCACGACACGCTGCCGGAACGGCTCAAGGCACTGCTGCCGCGCGAGACCGACGGCTTCAACATCCGCCATCACGGCGACCTGCATCTCGGTCAGTTGCTGGTGGTCAAGGACGACGTCTTCATCATCGATTTCGACGGCGGACCGGGCCGCACCATCGCCGAGCGGCGGCGCAAGGCACCGCCGGCGCGCGACGTCGCCGGCCTGATCCGTTCGATCGACTATGCAGCGACCGCCGCGCTGGAACGCACGCTCAAGGTCTCCCCCGACGAGAGCGGCCGGCTGAGCCTCGCCTTGGCCGAATGGCGCGACCAGGCCGCGGATACCCTGCTGGCGGCCTATCGCGAGACGATGGCCGGCCAGCGGCTGTGGCCCGCCGACACCAAGACGGCCGATCGCCTGCTCAATTTTTTCCTGCTTGAGAAAGCCTTCTATGAGATCGAGTATGAGCTGGCCAACCGGCCGGATTGGCTGCGGGTGCCGCTCACCGGCCTGCTGAGGATCCTGGCGCAACAACCGCATGAGGTTGCATGAGCAAACTGCCCGCCGAGGCCTATGCCATCATCGAGGGCCGCCACTCCGACCCCTTCCACTATCTCGGGCTTCACCCCGAGGGCGATCGCAACGTCGTGCGAGCCTTCCTGCCCGATGCCAGTAATGTCGAGGCGATCGGCGAGCATGGCGAGACGGCGCCGCTGGCGCGGATCCATGACGCCGGCCTGTTCGCAGGTCCCCTGCCGAACGGCTCGACGCGCTACCAGCTCCGCGCCCGCTTCGGCGACAACGTCGTCGAGCTGGAGGATGCCTACCGCTTTCCGCCGATCCTGAGCGATTTCGATCTTTATCTGCTCGGCGAGGGTACGCATCAGCGCGTCTACGATACGCTCGGCGCGCATCCGATGACGCTCGACGGCGTCGACGGCATCGGCTTCGTGGTGCTGGCGCCGAATGCGCGGCGGGTCAGCGTGGTCGGCGACTTCAATTTCTGGGACGGACGGCGCCATCCGATGCGCGTGCGCGGCCCGGGCTACTGGGAACTGTTCATCCCGCGTGCTCGGGTCGGCGACCACTACAAGTTCGAGATCATCGGGCGCAACGGCCAGCATCTGCCGCTGAAGTCCGATCCCCTGGCGTTCGCCGCCGAGGTGCGCCCGAAGACCGCCTCGATCGTGATCGACGAGCGCAGGATCCCGCATCCGCGCCCGGCGCCGGATCGCGTCAATGCGCTGAACTCGCCGATGTCGATCTACGAGGTCCATCTCGGGTCGTGGCGGCGCAAGGGCCGCAACGAGTGGCTGACCTATCGCGAGATGGCGGAGCAGCTGCCAGCCTATGCCAGCGACATGGGCTTTACCCATGTCGAATTCCTGCCGATATCAGAGCATCCGTTCGACGGCTCCTGGGGCTACCAGCCGACCGGCATGTTCGCGCCGACCAGCCGCTTCGGCTCGCCGGACGATTTCGCCACGCTGATCGACGCCTGCCACGGCGCCGGGCTCGCCGTGCTGCTCGACTGGGTACCCGGGCATTTCCCCGACGATCCGCACGGGCTCGGCAGTTTCGACGGCACCGCGCTCTACGAGCACGCCAATCCGCTGCAGGGCCGTCACCTCGATTGGGGCACGCTGATCTACAATTACGGGCGCACCGAGGTCACCAACTTCCTGGTGTCGAACGCGCTGTTCTGGCTTGATCGCTACGGCATTGACGGGCTGCGCGTCGATGCCGTCGCCTCCATGCTCTATCTCGACTACAGCCGTCCCGCCGGCGGCTGGATTCCGAACAAATATGGCGGCCGGGAGAACATCGAGGCGATCGACTTCCTGCGCCGCTTCAACACCGAATTGTTCGCGCACTTCCCGCAGGCGACCACGGCGGCGGAGGAATCCACGGCGTGGCCGCAGGTGTCGCGCCCGGTCGAATATGGCGGGCTCGGCTTCGGCTACAAGTGGAACATGGGCTGGATGCACGACACGCTGAAATATATCGGCAAGGATCCGATCCACCGCAAATTCCATCACGGCGACATCCTGTTCGGCCTGCACTACGCCTTCTCGGAAAATTTCATCCTGCCGCTGTCCCACGACGAGGTCGTGCACGGCAAGCGTTCGATCCTCGGCCGCATGCCCGGCGACGACTGGCAACGCTTTGCCAATCTGCGCGCCTACTACAGCTTCATGTTCGGTCACCCCGGCAAGAAGCTGATGTTCATGGGCTGCGAATTCGGCCAGGAGCGCGAGTGGAATCACGACTATTCGATCGATTGGCATCTGCTGCAACAGCCGAGGCACAGCGGCATCCAGAACCTGGTCCGCGACCTCAACCAGCTTTATCGCGCGCTGCCGGCGCTGCACGAGCTCGACTGCGACCAGGCCGGCTTCGAGTGGGTCATCACCGACGATGCCAATAACAATGTGTTCGGCTGGATCCGCAAGGGCAATGCTGAGCGCGCACGCTGCCTCGTGGTCGCGAACTTCTCGCCCAACGTCTACCGCAACTATCGCGTCCGGGTGCCGTTCGCGGGCAAGTGGCACGAGGTGTTCAACTCGGACTCCGCGCATTACGGCGGCACCAATGTCGGCAATGTCGGCGAGGTCCGCGCGTCGGAGGGCGCCACGCCCGAACTGAGCCTGACGATTCCGCCGCTGGCTGCGATCTTCCTCGTACCGGAAAGCTGATTGATGCGACTGACCGGGGGTACGTCCGCGCGGCTCGGTGCAAGCTGGGACGGCAGAGGCACCAATTTTGCGCTGTTCTCGGCGAATGCGGAGAAGGTCGAGCTGTGCCTGTTCGACGGCCAGGGTCGCCGCGAGCTCGAGCGGATCGAGATGCCGGAACGCACCGAGGACGTCTGGCACTGCTACCTCAACGACGTCTCGCCGGGCCAGCTCTACGGCTATCGCGTCTACGGGCCCTACGCGCCGGAGCGCGGCCACCGCTTCAACGCCAACAAGCTGCTGCTCGATCCCTACGCCAAGCGGCTCGCCGGCCGGCTGGTGTGGAGCGATGCGCATTTCGCCTATCGCACCGGCAGCGCGCGCGAGGACCTCTCCTTCGACCGGCGCGACAATGCCCGCGGCATGCCGAAGGCGGTGGTGGTCGACGAGAGCTTCAACTGGGGCCGCCGCGAGATCCGGCCGCACATTCCCTGGGAAGATACCATCATCTATGAGGCCCACGTCAAGGGCCTGACGCAGAAGCGCGAGGACGTGCCGCCGAACCTGCGTGGCACCTATGGCGGCCTGTCGTCACCGGCGATGATCGACCACCTCAAGCGGCTGGGCGTCACCACCATCGAGCTGTTGCCGATCCACGGCCTGATCGATGACCGCATCCTGGTCGAGAAGAAGCTGGCGAATTACTGGGGCTACAACACCATCGCCTTCTTCGCGCCGGAGGCACGCTACGCCCAGGACAATGCGCTCGACTCGTTCCGCACCACGGTGGCGCGGCTGCACGATGCCGGCATCGAGGTGCTGCTCGACGTCGTCTACAACCACACCGCCGAGGGCAACCATATGGGCCCGACGCTGTGCTTCCGCGGCATCGACAACGCCTCCTATTACTGGCTGAATCGCGAGAACCCGCGCTTCTACGACGACTTCACCGGCTGCGGCAGCTCGGTCAACCTCACCCATCCGCGCGTGCTGCAGATGGTGATGGATTCGCTGCGCTACTGGGTCGAGGTCTGCCATGTCGACGGCTTCCGCTTCGATCTCGCCACGACCCTGGCGCGCGGGCCGAATGGGTTCGATCGCAACCACCCGTTCCTCACCGCGATCCGCCAGGACCCGGTGCTGGCAACCGCCAAGATGGTCGCCGAGCCCTGGGACCTCGGTCTCGGCGGCTACCAGGTCGGTGCGTTTCCATCGCAATGGTCGGAATGGAATGACCGCTATCGCAGCGCGATGCGGCGCTACTGGAGCGGCGAAGGCAGCCTGATCGGCGATATTTCGGGCCGCATGACCGCGTCCTCGGATCTGTTTCACCACGACAACCGCGCGACCCGCGCCAGCGTCAACCACATCACGGTGCATGACGGCTTCACCCTCGCCGATCTCTTCAGCTACAACGAGAAGCACAACGAGGCCAACGGCGAGGACAATCGCGACGGCTCCAACGACAATCACAGCAACAATTGCGGCCATGAGGGCCCGACCGACGATCCTGCCATCATCGCGCTGCGCCGCCAGCTCAGGAAGAATGCGCTGGCCTGCCTGCTGCTGGCGCAAGGCACGCCGCTGATCCTCGCCGGCGACGAGGTCGCGAACACGCAAGACGGCAACAACAACGCCTATTGCCAGGACAACGAGACCGGCTGGATCGGCTGGGAGAACCTCGGCACGGACGACGACGCCATCGATTTCATCGGCCACCTGACCGCGCTGCGGCGTCGCTTCGGCCAGATCCGCTGCCAGAGCTGGCTCGACGGCCGCCGCACCGACGGCAGCTACGGCGTGCTCTGGCTGACGCCCGCGGCGGAAGAGATGAAGGAATCCGACTGGAAATTCCCGGAGAGCCGATTCCTCGCCTATGTGCTGGGGCCGATGGAACCAGGACAGGCGCCGATCTTTATCGTGCTCAATGCCGCACCGCAGGAGATCGTGTTCAGGATGCCGAGGATGGCGGAATACAGGAACTGGCTGCAGGTCCTGAACACAACCAAGGCCGAGCAAACGGCTGAGCAATTCGCATCCGGCGCCGATACCAAGGCACCCCCGCGCTCGGTGCTGGCATTTGCAGGCTCCACATGAATAGACAGCATTTCGGCGCCGAGCTGACACCTGACAGCACGCGCTTCCGGCTGTGGGCGCCGGCGGCCAAGCGCGTCGACCTCTTGATCGACCAGCCGCATGCGCGAAGCCGCGATGCGCATACGCGGAGCCGGGATGCGCATGCGCTCACGCGCGATGCAGCCGGCTGGTACGTCGCCGAGATCCCGGGCGCGCGCGCCGGCACGCGCTATAGATTCCGCATCGATGACGAGGTCGATGTGCCGGATCCCGCCTCCGCGTTTCAGCCGGACGACGTGTTCGGCCCGAGCGAAGTGATCGACCACGCGGCCTTCAAATGGCGCGCGACTGACTGGCGCGGACGTCCCTGGCACGAGGCCGTCGTCCTCGAGGCCCATGTCGGTACCTTCACCCGAGAGGGCACCTATCGCGCCATGATCGACAAGCTCGATCATCTGGTCGCGACCGGCATCACCGCGCTCGAGCTGATGCCGCTGGCGGATTTCGCCGGGAAGCGCAACTGGGGCTATGACGGGGTGCTGTGGTACGCGCCCGACAGCGCCTATGGCCGTCCCGACGACCTCAAGACCCTGATCGACGAAGCGCATCTGCGCGGGCTGATGGTGATGCTCGACGTGGTCTATAACCATTTCGGCCCCGAAGGGAATTATCTCGGCCGCTATGCGCCCGCCTTCTTCAGTGACGCGCATACTCCGTGGGGCAGCGCGATCGACTATCGCGTGCCCGAGGTGCGTGCGTTTGCGATCGGCAGCGTGATGAGCTGGCTGCGCGACTATCGCTTCGACGGGCTGCGGTTCGATGCGGTCAACACCATCGTCGAAGCCGGCGAGATCGCCGTTATCCATGACTTCAGCAAGGCCGCCGGCAAGCTCGCCACCCAGACCGGCCGCTACATCAACCTCGTGCTCGAAAACGGCGACAACATTGCAAGCCTGCTCGATGCCGCCGAGGATCCGCCGCACGGCAAATTCCGCGGCCAGTGGAACGACGACTATCATCACGCCTGGCACGTGCTGCTGACCGGCGAGACGCAGGGCTACTATGGCGACTACCGGACGCCGAAGCAGGACCTCGCACGCGCGCTGTCGTCCGGCTACATATACCAGGGTGAAGTCTCGGAGTTCTGGGGCGGCAAGGCCCGCGGCGAACCGAGCGGCATGCTATCGCCGACCTGCTTCATCAACTTCCTGCAGAACCACGACCAGATCGGCAACCGGCCGCTCGGCGATCGTCTCGTCAGCATTGCCCGGCCGGAGGCGGTCGCGGCGGCGCAGGCGGTGACGCTGATCGCGCCGACGACGCCGATGCTGTTCATGGGCGAGGAATGGGGCGCGACGACGCCCTTCCCGTTCTTCTGCGATTTCAAGGGCGACCTCGCCAATGCCGTCCGCGCCGGCCGGCGCAAGGAATTCGCCTGGGCCTATGCCAAATATGGCGACGACATTCCCGACCCGCTCGCCGAGGCGACGGTGCGTTCGGCCGTGCTCGACTGGGCAGCGCTCGGCCATGATCCGGCGCGCGCACGGCTTGCGCTGGTGCGCGACCTGCTCGCCGTGCGCCGGCAGGAGATCATGCCCCGGCTCAGAGGGTGCCGCTTCGGCGACGCCACCGTGGCCGGCGACCTGTTGACGGCGCATTGGCAGATGGGCGACGGCGGCACGCTGCGGCTGACCGCCAATTTGTCCGATCGCGATATCCCCGATGGACCGGAGCCGAAGGGAACTGCGATCTGGGGCGGCGCGTTGTCGAGCGACCTCCCCGGCTGGGCGGTGCGCTGGCACATCGGATAGCACAATGCCTCCGGCGATCCCGATCGCGACCTACCGTCTGCAACTCACTGCCGATTTCGACTTCGATGCCGCCGCCGGCGTGGCGCCGTATCTGAAGGCGCTCGGCATCAGCCATGTCTATGCGTCGCCCTTCATGAAGGCGCGCAAGGGCTCGACCCACGGCTATGACGTCGTCGACCACACCAAATTCAACCCGGAGCTCGGGGGCGAAGCGGGCTTTGCGCGGCTGAGCGACGCATTGAAGCGCCATGATCTCGGCCTGATCCTGGATTTCGTACCGAACCATGTCGGCGTTCACTTCGCCGACAATCCATGGTGGCTCGACGTGCTGGAATGGGGACCGGTGTCGCCGCACGCGGTCTCCTTCGACATCGACTGGGACCAGTTGCCCTATCGTGCGCGCGGCGGCGTGCTGCTGCCGATCCTCGGCTCGTCCTATGGCCAGGCACTGGAGCGCGGCGACATCGAGCTGCGCTATGACGCGAACGAAGGCAGCTTCTCGGCCTGGTATTTCGAGCACCGCCTGCCGATCGCGCCGGAGCGCTATGGCGAGGTGCTGCGCACCGTCGTCCGCGAGGCCGCTGCCGAACAGAGCGCCGCCGGACGCGCGATGCTCGAGCTCGCCGCGCAATACCGGGGGTTGCGTCATCCCAATCGCGTCGAGGCGCCGGCGCTGAAGGCTGCGATCAAGGCGATCGAGGGCGGCGCCGACATCATCGGGCGCGGGCTCGATGCCTATCGCACCGGCGAGGACCGCCCGACCCAGACGCTGGCGCTGCATCATCTGCTGGAACGCCAGCACTACAAGCTCGGCCACTGGCGGCTGGCGTCCAGCGACATCAACTATCGCCGCTTCTTCGACGTCAACACGCTGGCAGGCCTCAGGGTCGAGGACGCCGCCACCTTCGAGGCGAGCCATAGCCTTGTGAAGCGGCTGATCGCCGAGGACCGGCTGCAGGGCTTGCGGCTCGACCATATCGACGGCCTGCGCGATCCCGCGCAGTACTTCCAGCGGCTGCGCCGCCTGATCCGCTCCGCGCAGGGCGCGAAAGCCAGACCGTTCTACATGGTGATCGAGAAGATCCTCGGCGAGGACGAGAAGCTGCCGAGATTCAGCGGCGTTCACGGCACCACCGGCTATGAATGGATGAACACGATCAGCCAGGCACTGGTCGACGGTCGCGGCCTCGATCCGCTCAACGAGATCTGGCGCCAGATCAGCAACCAGTCGCCGAACCTGACGCCGGTGTTGCGCGAGGCCAAGCAGCGCGTGCTGGAGACGCTGCTCACCAGCGAATTTACCGTGCTGGCGCGGCTGCTCGCGCGCATTGCCAGCGGACACTACTCGACCCGCGACTTCTCCGGCGACAGTCTGCGGCAGGCGCTCGAGCTCTATGTGCTGCACTTTCCGGTCTATCGCACCTATCTCACCGCCTCGGGACCAGCCGCGCATGACCGCGCACTGATCCGCGAGACCATCGAGCGCGCCCGCGCCGACTGGTTCGCCGCCGACGAAGGCATCTTCGATTTCCTGCGCGACGCCTTGACCATGGACTTGTTGCAGCCCGGCCGGCCGCCGCATGGCGCGCCGCGGGTCCGGCGCTTCGCGCTGAAGGTGCAGCAATTCACCGGACCGATGATGGCGAAGTCGCTGGAGGATACCGCCTTCTATCGCTATCACCGGCTGCTGGCGCTCAACGAGGTTGGCGGCGATCCGGCGGCGAGCGCGATCGCACCCGAGGCCTTCCACGCCATGATGCAGGCCCGCACCCGCGAATGGCCGCACGGCATGTCGGCGACCGCGACCCACGACACCAAGCGCGGCGAGGACGCCCGCGCCCGCATCATGGCGCTTGCGGAAATCCCCGGCGAATGGACCAGCGCGGTGGCGCGCTGGAAGGTGCTGAATGCGCCGCATCTCGTGCTCGACGGCAAGATGCGCGCGCCATCGGCGACGTTCGAATACATGCTGTATCAGGCCCTGCTCGGCGCCTGGGATCCCGACGATGCCTCGCTCGTCGCCCGCATCCAGGCCTACGCGCTGAAGGCAGCGCGCGAGGGCAAGCAGGAAACAAGCTGGCTCAATCCGCACCAGCCTTACGAGGCCGGCGTGAAAGCCTTTATCGAGCGGATCCTCGATCGCAAGACCTCGCCGGAATTCCTCGATGCGCTGGGGACGCTGGCGCAGCGCACGGCGTTGATCGGCGCGCTGAATTCGCTCAGCCAGATCACGCTGAAGGCAACCATGCCGGGCGTGCCGGACTTCTACCAGGGCACCGAAAGCTGGGATCTTTCGCTGGTCGATCCGGACAACCGCCGCCCGGTCGACTTTGCCGAACGGACAGGAATGCTCGCCGCACTGGAGACGCCGGATTGGGATGCGCTGGCGCAAGACTGGCGCGACGGCCGTCTCAAATTCGCATGGACGCGGCATCTGCTGCGGCTCCGCAACGAGATGGCCGATGTGTTCACCAGCGGCGACTACGTGCCGCTCGCGGTCAGCGGCCCGCACCGCGATCACGTCATTGCCTTCGCGCGGCGCCATGGCCGCGAGGCGGCCATCGTTGCGGTGGCAAGATCATTCGCCCCGTTCACGCAGGGCGGGCGCAGCTGGCCGCGCCCCGAAACTTTTGAGGGTGAAATCGACGCGGCTGGATATGCACTCAGGGATGGAGCAACCAGGATTCAGCTCTCGGCGCTGTTCGCCAATCTTCCGGTCGCGGTGCTAAAGGCCAAGGCCGCAACGGCGTCGAAACCAACCTCGAGGCGAGCGCGCTCACACGCCTAGAGCATTTTCGGTTCTGATTGAATCAGAACCGAAGCTCTAGATTCTTGTTTTGTCGCGTTTTCTTCACGCGAACCGGTGTCCACTTCGCTCGAAAACGCTCTAGTTTGATGCGTCAGCGCTTGGTCAGCAGCAATTTCCCGCGCTTCTGGATCGCCACCTGCGCGACCTCGGCGAACCGTTGCAGCAGCCACGGCAGCGTCACTTCGACCCGCACATGGGCATCCTCGACATCGACATGCCCGGCCGCGACCTGCCCCAGCGCCCGGACGCGAAAGCTCATCCGGTTGTCGTCCCAGCGCTCCTCGTCGACGCTCAGCACCGGCAGGTTCGCCGTCGCGCGCGACAGGCCCGTTTTCAAGCGGCGCATCGCCTCGTCGCGGCCGAGGCTATGGGGTATCGAAACGATCAGCGGCGCCGACATTGCGATGCACTCCTCCGTGGATTTCGTTGATGTAGTTCTGTTCCAAGGCAAACGGAAGAACCACACAGTTTTATCGCGCCGCCAACTCCGGAACCTTCACAGTTACGGGTTGTTTTCCTTCCCGAAGGGCAGAAACGAGACGAGCCCGCGGGGCTGAGGAGACGCTAGATGTCAATTGGAACGATCATTCTCATCATCCTGGTCATTGCGCTGCTTGGCGGCTTCAGTGGCATCGGCGGCGGACCGTTTTACGGCACCGGCTATTACGGCGGCGGCGGGCTCGGCCTCGTCGTCGTGATTCTGCTGATCCTGCTCCTGATGGGACGACTGTAGCGCGTGGCGGCGTTGCGTCCTGCCGATATCGACGACCAGCATCACCCGCGAAAGCGGGTGATGCTTCGTTGGACGGCGCTTACTGCGTCGCAAGCTTCTTCATCGCCGACTTGATCGACGAGGCCGCGTCCTCGTAGCCATCCCAGGCCTTCGTCTTCGCGAGCAAGGCCGGCACGGCGCGTAGCGTGAATTTCTTCGGATCGAGATCACCGCGCAGCTGCGGCCAGGTCAACGGCATCGAAACCGTCGCCCCCGGACGCGCCCGCGGCGACAACACCGCGACCGCCGTCGACATCCTGTCGTTGCGCAAATAGTCGAGGAAGATCTTTCCCGTGCGCTTGGCCTTGGACATGTTGATCAGATAGCGCTCGGGATCGTCCTGCGCCATCCACTGGCAGACCGCCTGCGCGAACGCCTTGGCCTCCTTCCACGTCACCTTGTCCCTGCTGCCAGCGAGCAGCGGTGTGACGACGTGCAGCCCCTTGCCGCCGGTGGTCTTGCAGAAGCTTTCGAGACCGACCGCGGTCAGCCGTTGCCGCATGTCCTTGGCGGCATCGATCACGTCGGTGAATGCGACATCGGGCGCGGGATCGAGATCAAACACAAGCCGGCCCGGCGTGTCATAGGCATCGGGCGCGCAATTCCAGGGATGCAGCTCGAGGCCGCCGGCCTGCGCGACCGCCGCCAGGCCCTCGATCCGGTCGATCTGCAGATAGGGTTTGCGGTCACCCGAGACCTTCGCAAGCTTGAGCAGTTTTGATGTGCCGGCCATCGCATGACGCTGGAAGAAGGTCTCGCCCTTGATGCCGTCGGGCGCACGCACGATCGAGCACGGCCGGCCCTTGAGATAGGAGATCATCCATTCGCCGACCGCCGCGAAATAGTTGGCGAGGTCGCGCTTGGTGACCGGCTCGCCATCGCCCGCATCAGGCCACAGCGCCTTGTCCGGATGCGAGATGACGACCCCCATCACCTCGCTGGACGCCTTCCCGGTGCCCTTCTTCGCCACGCCCTTGGCCATCGGCTTCACCACTTTGGTTACAACCGGCCGTTCGGCCTCGACCTGGTGCGCCGGCTTGTCCTGGCGCAGGCCCTTGAAGGCGGCCTGGCGGATATTGCCGGCGTCGGTCCAGCCGGCGAACTCGATCTCGGCGACCAGCTCCGGCTTCAGCCAGTGCACGTCGCGGGTCTTCTTCGGCGCGTCCTTGCCGCCGAACGGGCTCTTGTCCGCCTCCGCCGCTTTCAGCGCCGGCATGATGCGGCGGACCGTGTCCTGGCCGAAGCCGGTGCCGACGATGCCGACAAACGCCAGATGATCGCCGCGATAAACGCCCGCCATCAGCGAGCGGAATTTGCCGTCGGTGGTCTTCCAGCCGCCGAGCACCACCTCGTGGCCGGCGCGGATTTTTGCCTTGGTCCAGTCGTCGGAGCGGCCGGAACGGTAGGCACCGTCGAGCCGCTTGGAGACGATACCTTCGAGGCCGAGCTTGCGCGCGGATTCCAGCACCGCCTCGCCGCGCTCCTCGAAATGTTCGACATAGCGGATCAGGAGGTTCTTGCCCTTGCGTGCCGCGAGCAATTGCTTCAGCCGCGTCTTGCGCTCGGCGAGCGGCAGCGGGCGCAGGTCCTCGGTGCCGGCGAACAGCAGGTCGAACGCGTAGAAGATCAGCCGATCCGTCTTGCCGTCGGAGAGCGCGGCCTGCAGCGTCGAAAAATGCGGCGTGCCGTTCTTGTCGAGCGCGACGATCTCGCCATCGATCAGCGCGTCGGGCAGCTTCTCCGCCTCCTTCACGATCGCGCCGAACTTGGCGGACCAGTCGAGCCCCTTGCGCGTCTTCAGCACGGCCTCGCCGTCTTCGACGCACAACTGCACGCGGTAGCCGTCGAACTTGATCTCGTGGCACCAGCCCGTGCCATTGGGTGGAGACTCGACCGCGGCGCAGAGCTGCGGCGCGACGAAATCGGGCATCTCCGATACCTGCTTCGGTTTCGGCTGCCGCGCCAGTTTCAGCCGCTCCTTGGGCGCCGGCGCCTTGGTCCTGGCGCGCGCGTCCGCAGCAATGCCGTGGTTGGACTGCCAGACCGCGTCAGCTTTGGCCTTGCCATTACCCTTGGCCAGCATGAACGGCTTCGGCGCCCGGCCCTTGCCGGCCGCGATCTGCGCCATCGAGCGTCCGGAAGCGACCGAACGGTCCTCGTCGAGGATCTCCTCGCCGTTGCCATCAACGGCATATTCGTCGCGGTGCTTGATCAGGAGCCAGTTGGTGCGCTTGCCGCCGAAGCGGTCGCCCTTCATCCGCACCAGTACCCAGCTGCCGTGCAGCTTGTCGCCCTCAAGCGTGAACTTCAGGTCGCCCTTCCTGAAGCCGCGCTCGGGATCGTCCGATTCCCAGATGCCGCGATCCCACAGCTGCACCGTGCCGCCGCCATACTGGCCTTCGGGAATGGTGCCTTCGAAATCACCATAGTCGAGCGGATGATCCTCGACCTCGACCGCCAGCCGCTTGTCATGCGGATCGAGCGACGGCCCGCGCGTCACCGCCCAGGACTTGAAGACGCCGTCGAATTCGAGCCTCAGATCGTAATGCAGCCGCGTCGCGTCGTGCTTCTGGATGACGAAGCGCCGCTGCTTGCTAGGTGCGACCTTGACGTCGCCCGACGGCTCGCTGGTCTTCTCGAAATCGCGCTTCTTGCGATAGGTGGACAGGTTTCTCAGCGACACAACAAACCTCGGCAAACCCTCGGCGCAAACGACGGCCGCCGCCTCCGTGCGGCCATCAGGAACCAAAACCCACGGTATCCGTTCAAGTTCCAAACTCAAGCTGTTTGGAGGCGATCATGGCCGCTCCCCGCGCCTACTGGAAAGGCACGCTCAAGCTCTCGCTGGTGTCATGTCCGGTGGCGCTCTACCCGGCCTCGACCGCGGTCGAGAAGACCCGCTTCCACATGATCAACCGGGAGACCGGCAACCGGCTGAAGCAGCAGATGGTCGATACCGAGACCGGCGACGTTGTCGAGGGCGACCAGAAGGGCCGCGGCTACGAGGTCAGCAAGGGCAAATATGTCGAGATCGAGAAGGACGAGCTCGAGGCGGTCCAGATCGAGAGCAACCATACCATCGACATCGACAGCTTCGTGCCCGAGGGCGAGATCGACAAGCGCTATCTCGACCACCCCTACTATATCAGGCCCGACGGCAAGGCCGGCGTCGACGCGTTCGCGGTGATCCGCGACGCCATGAAGGATCAGGACCGCGTCGCGCTGGCGCGGATCGTGCTGACCAACCGCGAGCATGTGATCGCGATCGAGCCGCTCGACAAGGGTATGCTCGGCACCACCTTGCGCTACCCCTACGAGCTGCGCGATGCCGACGATTATTTCGACGACATCAAGAGCCCGAAGGTCACGAAGGACATGATCGAGCTCGCCGGCCATATCCTCGACAGCAAGGCTGCGCATTTCGATCCGTCGAAATTCAAGGACGAGTATGAGACCGCGCTGAAGGCCCTGGTCCGCCGCAAGGCGGCCGGCAAGCCGATCAAGGCCGCCGAGCGCGAGCAGAAGCCAAGCAACGTCGTGAGCCTGATGGACGCGCTGCAGCAGAGCCTCAAGAGCGGCAAGAGCGGCGCAAGGCGCTCGCGCTCCACCGCACGCCGCCCGACCGCACATCGCCACGCCGCCAAGAAGGCGCACCGGTCAAGCGCGCGGCGACGCAAGGCGGGGTGAGATCTCTCGTCCTTGCGAGCGCAGCGAAGCAATCCATCTCTCCACATACGCGGAGGGATGGATTGCTTCGTCGCTACGCTCCTCGCAATGACGGATGGATGCAACTCGTCCGCTACTTCTTCTTCGAGCTCTTCCGCTTCTTGGCAGTCTTGCGCTTCTTCGCCGTCTTCTTCTTGGACGCCTTCTTCGGCACCTTCCGCCCCTTGGCACGCGCCTCGGATAGCCCGATCGCGATCGCCTGCTTACGGCTCTTCACCTTCTTCTTGGAGCGGCCGCTGCGCAGCGTGCCGGCCTTGCGTTTCTTCATCGCGCGCTCGACATCGCGCGATGCTTTCCGCGAATATTTCCTTGCCATGGGTTCTCTCCCGGTGAGGGAAAACAAGCCTCGATGGCAGCGAAAGTTCCGTTTGGTGTCGTCGGGCGACGGCACCAACGTAGCCCGCATGAGCGCAGCGACATGCGGGAGATGCCCCGGATATCGCTTCGCTCATCCGGGCTACATGTTAGTCCGCCGCGCGCAGCCGATAGCCGATGCCGGTCTCGGTCAGCACGAATTGCGGACGCTCGGGGTCGGCCTCGATCTTCTGGCGAAGCTGGCGCACATAGACGCGCAGATATTGCGCGTCGGTCAGCTCGTCCCACAATTCCTTCAAGAGGAAGCGGTGGGTCAGCACCTTGCCGGCATGCTGCACCAGCACGCGCAACAGGTCGTATTCCTTCGGCGACAGCTTGATCTCCCTGTCGCCGACCTTGACGATCCGGCGCACCAGATCGACCGAAAGATCGCCGGAGCGAAACACCGGCCGCTCGCCCTGCACCTGCAACTGGTGGCGCAGCGCCGCGCGCAACCGCGCCAGCAATTCGTCCATGCCGAACGGCTTGGTCAGATAATCGTCGGCGCCGAGATCGAGCGCCTGCACCTTGCCGGCCTCGTCGCCGCGGCTCGACAGCACCACGATCGGCACGCTCTCGTTGCGGCCGCGGATCATGCGCAAGAGATCGTGGCCCTGGATGTCGGGCAATCCGAGGTCGAGGATGATCAGCGCCGGCCCCTCGGCCAGCATCTCCAGCGCCAGCTTGCCGTTGGAGGCTTCGAGAATGTCGTAGCCCTGCGTGCTCAGCCCCATCCGCAGCAGCTTGCGGATCGGCGGCTCGTCGTCGATGACCAGGACCTTGATCGGCGTGGCGTTCATGCAGCAGTGTCCAGCGCGTTGGTGTCGGCGGGGATCGGCAGGCGGATCGTGATGACGGCGCCGCTGCGGTCGGCGCGGTTGGCCGCCGCGATCGTGCCGCGCATCGCCTCGACGAAGCCGCGCGAGATCGCAAGCCCGAGGCCGGTGCCGGGGCGGACATGGTCGCCCTTCTCGGCGCGATAGAATTTGTCGAACACGCTTTCGAGCTCGGCCGCGGGAATCCCGTTGCCTTCATCGAGGATCTGCAGTGCGATCGTGTCGCGGTCGCGGGCGCCGCGGATCGAGATCGTGGTGTCCGATGGGGCGTATTTGGCGGCATTGTCGAGCAGGTTGAACAGCACCTGCTCGAACAGCACGGCGTCGAGCTCCAGCATCGGAAGGTCGGCCGCGAGCTCCAGCGACATCCGGTGATGCACCAGGATCTTGCTCGCCCGTCGCAGCGCGCTGCCGACGATCTCGCCGACATCGTGCCGCGCCGTGTTGGGCACGATCGCGCCCGATTCCAGCTTGGTCATGTCGAGCAGATTGGCGATAAACCGATTCAGCCGCTCGGACTCGTCGATCACGGTGGCGAGCAGATCGTGCTTCTGGGCATCGCTCAGGTTGGCGCCGAGATCGCGCAGCGCCGAGGCCGAGCCGAGCACCGAGGCCAGCGGCGTCTTGAGATCGTGCGAGATCGAGGTCAGGAGCGCGCCGCGCAGCCGGTCGGATTCCACCGTGCGCTTGACGCGGTCCATGTCCTCGACCAGCAGCACGCGCTCGATCGCCAGCGCACCCTGATCGACCAGCGCGTCGAGCAGCCGGCGCTGGTCCGGCGTCAGCAGGGGCCCGGTGCGGTCGTCGTCGATGCCGATCACCCCGATCGGACCGCGGCCGGTGCGCATCGGCAGGAACAGCCGTTTGCCGCCCGGCAGCGTGTCCGAGCCGCGGCCGGCCGGGCGATCGTTGCCCCAGGCCCAGTTGGCGGCGGCAAGGTCGGCCTGATCGAGCTGATCCTCCGGCGGATAGCCGCTCTTGACGGTCAGCATCCCGTCCTCCGGCAGCAGCAGCACCACGCGCACCTTGAGCATCAGCGCGATCTGGTAGGCGGTCGCCCACAGCACGTCGTCCAGTGTCGCAGTGCCGGCAAGCTTGCGGCTGAAGGCGTAGAGCGATTCGGTGGTGCGGACGCGGCTGATCGCGGTGTCGGCCTGGGTGCGCACCCGCGCCGCAACGTTGGAGACCAGAAGCGCGATCAGCATGAAGAAGAAGAACGCCGCGACATTGGTCGGGTCGGTGATGGTGAAGGTATAGACCGGCGGCAGGAAGAAGAAATTGTAGCACAGCGAGGCCGCGACGCTCGCCAGCAGCGACGGCCCGAGGCCGTAGCGCGCCGCGGCGCCGACCACGGCGGTGAGAAAGACAAGGTCGACATTCTCGATGCCGAAGAACGGCTGGATCAGCTTGGCCGCGCCGAGCCCGAGCGCCGCCAGCAGCAGCGCCATCAGATAGGGCCGCGGATTGAACGGCTCCTGCCGCTGCGCGGTCTGCACCGCCGCCTTGCCGACCGGCAGCTCGTCGCCGGCGATCACGTTGACGCTGATATTGCCGGCACGACGCACCAGATCGTGCACCACGGATCCATGCGTCAGCTCGAACCAGCGCGAGCGCGTCGACTTGCCGATGATGATCTGGGTGACGTTGTTGGCCTGGGCGAAATTGATGACGTCGTCGGCAATGCGGCGGCCGACGCCGGGAAGCGTCAGCGCCTCGCCGCCGAGCGATTCCGCGAGCCGCATGGTGTCGGCCAGCCGGTCGCGCTGCTCGTCGCTCAGCTGCAGGCTGCGCCGCGTCTCGATGCTGACCGCGGTCCATTGCGCATGCAGCCGGTCGGCGAGGCGCTTGGTGTAGCGCACGAGGCCGGCCGCGCGCGGGTCCTCGCTCAGGCACACCAGGATGCGCTCGCCGGCGGCCCAGGGGCCGGCAATCGCATTGGCCTGCATATGGTTGAGCAGCTGCTCGTCGACCCGCTCTGCGGTGCGGCGCAGCGCCAGCTCGCGCAGCGCGGTCAGATTGCCGGGCGAGAAATAGTGTTCCAGCGCCCGCTCAGCCTGCTTGGGCACGTAGACCTTGCCCTCCTTCAGCCGCTGGATCAGATCGTCGGGCGTCAGGTCGATCAGCTCGATCGCATCGGCGCGATCGACCACCGAGTCGGGCACCGTCTCGCGCACCCGCACATGGGTGATCTGCGCGACGACGTCGTTGAGGCTCTCGATGTGCTGGATGTTGATCGCGGTGTAGACATCGATGCCGTGCGACAGCAATTCCTCGACGTCGAGATACCGCTTGGGATGCCGGCTGCCCGGCGCGTTGGTATGGGCGAGCTCGTCGACCAGCGCCAGCTGCGGCCGCCGCGCGATCAATGCGTCGAGGTCCATCTCCTCAAGCGTCTGGTCGCGATAGGCCAGCCGCTTCCGCGGCAGCACTTCGAGACCCCTGAGCAGCGCCTCGGTCTCGATCCGACCGTGGGTTTCGACGACACCGACCACGACGTCGACGCCCGCCTTGAGGCGGGCGTGGGCGCTCGAGAGCATCTCGTAGGTCTTGCCGACGCCGGGGGCGGCGCCGATGAAGATCTTCAGCCGTCCCGATCGATCGGTCTCCCGGCGCACCGCCTCCAGCAGCGCATCCGGCGAGGGTCGTTTGTCAGGGTCGCGCTGATTGGCCATACCGCAATATAGTCATCCTGCGAGAGACAGCCTACTCCCCTATTTTGCGTTTGCCGCGTCGAGCGCCAGGTTGAGCGCAAGAACGTTAACGCGGGGCTCGCCGATCACGCCGGCGAAGCGGCCCTGCGTGTTCTGCGTCACCAGCTCGCGCACCGCGTCCTCGGACATGCTGCGCGCCTTGGCGACCCGCGGCACCTGGAACAGCGCAGCGTCCGGCGAGATATCCGGATCGAGCCCACTGCCCGACGTGGTCACGAGATCGACCGGCACGGTGGCGGACGGGTTCTCCGCCTTCAGCTTCTCGACATCCTCCTTGACCCGGTCGTTCAGCGCCTTGCTGGTCGGACCGAGGTTGGAGCCGCCGGAGTTGGCCGCGTTATAGGGCGCCGGCACGGTCTTCGTGGAGTCATTCGGATCGGGCGCGACCGTCGCCGACGGCCGGCCGTGGAAATACTTGTCCTCCTTGAACTCCTGCCCGATCAGGGCGGAGCCGATCACCTTGCCGTCCTGCTCGATCAGGCTGCCTTGCGCCTGCCGCGGGAAGATGACGCCGGCGATCCCGGTGATGGCGAGCGGATAGGCAAGGCCCGTGATCGCGGTCAGCAGGACCAGCACGAGGATGGCGGGGCGGATTTCTTTCAACATGATAGGTCTCCTAAGTCTCCTTCGTCATTGCGAGCGAAGCGAAGCAATCCATGGATCGGCATAACGGATGGATTGCTTCGTCGCGCTTCGCTCCTCGCAATGACGTTGTGGTTAGGCCAGGCCCAAAGCGGCGACGACGAGGTCGATCGCCTTGATGCCGATGAACGGGATGATGATGCCCCCTAAGCCGTAGATCATCAGGTTGCGGCCGAGCAGCGCGCCGGCACCGACCGCGCGATACTTGACGCCCTTCAGCGCCAGCGGGATCAGCGCGATGATGATCAGCGCGTTGAAGATGATCGCTGACAGGATCGCGCTCTGCGGGCTCGCCAGGTGCATGACGTTCAGCACCTGGAGCTGCGGATAGAACGCGAGGAACATCGCCGGGATGATCGCAAAGTACTTCGCGACGTCGTTGGCGATCGAGAACGTGGTCAGCGCGCCGCGAGTCATCAGCAGCTGCTTGCCGATCTCGACCACCTCGATCAGCTTGGTCGGGTTGGAATCGAGGTCGACCATGTTGCCCGCCTCGCGGGCGGCCTGCGTGCCGGTGTTCATGGCGACGCCGACATCGGCCTGCGCCAGCGCCGGCGCGTCGTTGGTGCCGTCGCCGCACATCGCGACCAGCTTGCCCTTGGACTGCTCGTCGCGGATCAGCTTGAGCTTGTCCTCGGGGGTTGCCTGCGCCAGGAAGTCGTCGACGCCGGCTTCGGCCGCGATCGCGGCCGCGGTCATCGGGTTGTCGCCGGTGATCATCACGGTGCGGATGCCCATCCGGCGCAGTTCGGCGAAACGCTCGCGGATGCCGCCCTTGACGATGTCCTTGAGATGCACGACGCCGAGCAGCTTGCCGTCCTTGGCGACGGCCAGCGGCGTGCCGCCGGCCTTGGCGATCTCGTCGGCGATCGACTGGATCTCGCGCGCTTCCGCGCTCATCGTCGCCGCGACCGCGCGGACGGTGTTGCCCGAGGCGACGGTGCGGGGCGGGCCGCCGTCGACATAGCCGAGGATGGCGTCGACCGCGCCCTTGCGGACCGATGACGTGCCTGCATCGATGCCGCTCATGCGGGTCTGCGCGGTGAACGGCACGAATGTCGCGGCAAGCTCATGCATGTCACGGCCGCGGATGCCGTATTTCTCCTTGGCGAGCACCACGATGGAGCGGCCTTCCGGCGTTTCGTCGGCTAGCGAGGCAAGCTGCGCCGCGTCGGCGAGGTCCTGCTCGGAGACGCCGCGGATCGGACGGAATGCGGTCGCCTGGCGGTTGCCGAGCGTGATGGTGCCGGTCTTGTCCAAGAGCAGCGTATCGACGTCGCCGGCGGCTTCCACCGCTCGGCCGGACATCGCCAGCACGTTGAAGCGCACCAGGCGGTCCATGCCGGCGATGCCGATCGCCGACAATAGCGCGCCGATCGTGGTCGGGATCAGCGTCACGAACAGCGCCACCAGCACCACGACCGAGATCGAGCCGCCGGCATAGGCCGCATAGCTCGGGATCGTCACCGTGGCGAACACGAAGATGATGGTAAGGCCCGCCAGCAGGATGTTGAGCGCAATCTCGTTCGGCGTCTTCTGCCGCTCGGCGCCCTCCACCAGCTTGATCAAGCGGTCGATGAAGGTCGAGCCTTGCGCCGCGGTGATGCGGACGCGGATCCAGTCCGACAGCACCTGGGTGCCGCCGGTGACCGCGGAACGATCGCCGCCGGACTCGCGGATCACCGGCGCGGATTCACCCGTGATCGCCGCTTCATTGACCGAGGCCACGCCTTCAATCACCTCACCGTCGGACGGGATGTTGTCGCCGGCCTCGACCAGCACGATGTCGCCGACCTTCAGCGAAGTGCCGGGCACCATGCGATAGGTCCGGTCGGTACCGGTGAGCAGCTTGGCCTGGCTCTCGGTGCGGGTCTTCTTCAGCGATTCCGCCTGCGCCTTGCCGCGGCCTTCGGCGACGGCCTCGGCGAAGTTGGCAAACAGCACCGTGAACCAGAGCCAGAGGATGATCTGGAAGGTGAAGCCGAGATTGGCGCTGCCGGTGACGAGGTCGCGGACGAAGATCACCGTGGTCAACGCGGCCACGACCTCGACCACGAACATCACGGGGTTCTTCGCCATCAGGCGGGGATCGAGCTTGACGAAGGCCGAGCGGATCGCCGGCACCAGGATCTTCGGGTCGAACATGGTCGACGCCGTCACCTGCTTCTGCAGTCTTGTGGTTTCCATGGTTGTCACTCCGGACAATTCGATCAGAACAGGGTGTTGGCGTTCATCGCGAGGTGCTCGACGATCGGCCCGAGCGCCAGCGCCGGGAAGAATGTGAGACCGCCGATGATCAGGATCACGCCGATGACGAGGCCGACGAACAGCCCGCCGGTGGTCGGGAAGGTGCCCGCCGAGGCCGGGATCGACTTCTTCTCGACCAGCGAACCCGCGATCGCCATCGCCGGCACGATCATGAAGAAGCGGCCGACGAACATCGCGGAGGCGAGCGTCAGATTGTAGAACAGGGTGTTGCCGGTGAGGCCCGCGAAGGCCGAGCCGTTATTGCCGGTCGCGGAAGTGAACGCGTACAGCACCTCGGTGAAGCCGTGCGGGCCGGAGTTCGCCATCGAGGCCACCGCCGACGGCAGCACCACGCCGACCGCGGTCCAGCCGAGATACATCAGCGGCAGCACCAGGATCGCGAGCATCGCCATCTTGACCTCGCGCGCCTCGATCTTCTTGCCGACATATTCCGGGGTGCGGCCGACCATCAGGCCGGCGACGAAGATCGCCAGCACGACGAACAGCAGCATGCCGTAGAAGCCGGCGCCGACGCCGCCGATGATAACCTCGCCGAGCTGCATGTTGATCAGCGGGATCATGCCGCCGAGCGCGGTGAAGCTGTCATGCATCGCATTGACCGCGCCGCAGGAGGCAGCGGTGGTGACGACAGCGAACAGCGAGGACGCGACGATGCCGAAGCGGACCTCCTTGCCCTCCATGTTGCCGCCGGAAAGGCCGAGCGCGTGCAACGCGGTGGTGCCATTGGCCTCCGCCCAATAGGTGACGGTGACGCCGGCGACGAACAGGACGCCCATCACGGCGAAGATCGCCCAGCCCTGACGCTCGTTGCCGACCATGCGGCCGAACACGTTGGTCATGGCAGCGCCGAGCGCGAAGATCGAGACCATCTGCACGAGGTTCGACAGCGCCGTCGGGTTCTCGAACGGATGCGCGGCGTTGGCGTTGAAGAAGCCGCCGCCATTGGTGCCGAGCATCTTGATCGCGACCTGCGAAGCCACCGGTCCGAGCGCGATGGTCTGCTTGCCACCCTCCAGCGTGGTGGCATCGACATAGGCGCCAAGCGTCTGCGGCATGCCCTGCCAGACCAGGAACAACGCATAGACGACGCAGATCGGCAGCAGCACGTAGAGCGTGCAGCGCGTGACGTCGACCCAGAAATTGCCGACCGTGCGCATCGACGAGCGGGTGAAGCCGCGGATCAGCGCCATCGCCAGCGCGATGCCGGTCGCCGCCGACAGGAAGTTCTGGTGGGTCAGGCCGACCATCTGGACCAGATAGGACAGCGTGCTCTCGCCGCCGTAGTTCTGCCAGTTGGTATTGGTGATGAAGGAGATCGCGGTGTTGAAGGAGAGATCCTCGGCAACCGCGGACTGGCCCGCTGGGTTGAACGGCAACACTGCCTGCAGCCGCATCAACCCGTAGATGATGGCGAAGCCACCGACGTGGAACAGCAGCATGGCGACCGTATAGGTCAGCCAGTGCTGCTCGCGCCGCTCGTCGACGCCGCCGACCCAGTAGATGCCGCGCTCGACCGGGCGCAGCACGGGCGACAGGAAGGTGCGCTCGCCATTGAACACGCGGGTCATGTACCAGCCGAGCGGTTTGACCAGCGCGGCAACGATCGCGCAAAACAGAATAATTTGAATCCAGCCGATGACGGTCATTGCGTCAAACCTTTCGAAGGGGAGCGAAGCGCAGCATCGACGCGAACAAGCCGAGCAACAGCCCGGTCAGCATCGCGTCGGCTAACAGAATTGTGCAAAGCGCTGACATCGCGGGCCGCCTAGAAGCGTTCGGGCCGCAGCAATGCGTAAGTGAGGTAGAACAGCAGGCCGAGCGACACGAGGCCGGCGAGCGAATAATCGAAGATCATCGCCGCCTCCATTACAGCCGTTCGCAGGCGTAGGCGTAACCGATGCCGGCCGCGAAGAAGCCGACCGCAAGCGCCGCCATGAGAATGTCCATCATGAAAGACTCCTATGCATCCGAGGGGGCGCGGGGCGACCGTATAAGCGCTCCGCGAGGGATGGCCGTGAGGTGCCATCCGGGGCATAGGTTTTCGAGAGGTGGCGAATAAGGACGTTATAGGAATCGTATAAAGGCGGCAGGCGCTCTCCGCAGTCGTCCTGGCGAAAGCCAGGACCCATAACCACAGGTCCGAGCTTTGCGATGGCTGGGGCCCCAACCTGATCTCACAAGCAGATTTGGTGGTAATGGGTCCTGGCTTTCGCCAGGACGACAACTTGGCCTTTATGGAATCCCTATATCTCCGTCCCCCGCCTCATCTCGTTTTCAAATGGCACTCCGGCCATTTTGAGCCTGCGGCCAATGCCTTGAGCTTGGCTTTCCTTGGGCCGCGCAAGACGAGATGACGCCATGTCAGTGCTTTCCCAAAACACCTCCATCGATCTCGGCGAACGGCTGCGCGATGCCTATGCGGTGACAGCCGAATTCATGGCCGACATCATCAGCCAGACCTGCCGGCGATTCCCCTCGGTCGGACAGAGCGGCAAGACCCGCCGCGTCGAGCGGCTGATCCAGTCGGGCGCCTGGACCGACGCCGCGATCGCGCTGCTCGATCTGGAACTGCCGCAATGGCAGATCCGCCGCCTGGTCTATGACGAGGGCGAGTGGCACTGCGCATTGTCGCGCGAACGCGAGCTGCCCGACTGGCTCGACCAGTCGATCGAGACCCACCACACCGATCTTGCACTCGCGATCCTCAGCGCCTTCGTGGAGGCGCAGCGCATCTCGACGCCCGATAGCCGAACCAGCGTGCCGACCGTCCGTCGCGACACGCGCGCGCTGTACGAGCCGCTGTTCGTCGACAATATCGGCTGACGGCGGCGCGGCCGTGGACACCAAACAACTGCCGCGGCAGCTGCAGTCGGTCCAGGTCATGGTCCGGTTCGGCTTCCGGCTCGCCATCATGATCGGCTTTGCCGTGTTCGCCGGCGCTGGCTTCGGCAAGGGCCTCGTCACGCTGTTGTGGATGTCGGCCGTGATCTGTGCCTTCGCCGGGATCGCCAAGCGCGAAATACCGTTTGCCGCAAACCTCAATCACTGGGACGAGATGACCGCCTATGTCGCGCTGTGCGCGCTCGGCACCGGCATCGTCCAGCGCCTCTAGACCATCCTCACAAATCCTATGCCGCTCCTATGAAGTCGGTCGTCCTTCGCGCTCGATTTCATATCCGGCAAATCAGACATTGATCGCGTGACCGTGACTGAAGCGTTTTCGAGCGAACTGGATACCGGTTCGCGTGAGGAAAACGCGTCAGAAACAAAAAGAAGGACCACCACCGTGAAACTCGTCGAACCTCCCTCGTGTAGCGCCGCGTCCACCGTCGTCTTCATCGGCCGCAACCATCGCGGCCAGTGGGTCGCCCAGCAACAGAACGGCCTCTATGGCGGCCTGTTCGTCAACCGCGCCCAGGCCGTCAAATACGCGCTGTTCGAGAACGGGCAGCATCCTGAAATGATCGTCGAGCTGTCGCGTGAGATCGAGCTCGATATGCGCGGCGAGACCGCGAGCTTCCCCGCAATCCGCGCGGCGTGAGCCACACCCATGACCTGGCAAACGGCTGCGAAAGCCGACACGGCCGGATGGCTGTCGGGCTTCATCCCCGATCTTCCGACCCCCTTCAACCATCGGGGCGAGATCGACGCGGACGCATTCGGCCGGCTGTGCGAGCGCCAGATCGCAGCCGGCGCCACCGCGCTGGTGGTCGGCGAGACCGCCGGTGAAAGCGCGACGCTGGAGCCCGCGGAACGCGCGCAGTTGGTCCGGATCGCGGCCCGCGTCGCGCGCAAGAGGGTTCGCATCATCGCCGGCGCCGGATCGAACGCGACGGATCGCGCCGTCACATTCAGCCGGTCCGCGGAAGCCGCCGGTGCCGACGCCGTCATGTCGGTCGTGCCCTATTACAACAAGCCGATGCCACAGGGCACGGCGGCGCATTTCCGCGCGGTCGCCGCGGCCACCACGCTGCCTGTCATCCTGCACGACATTCCGTCGCGCACGGTGAAGGGCCTTGCCGACGAGACGCTGCTCGAGCTCGCCGCATCGCCGCGCTTCGTGGGATTGCGCGACGGCGGCGGTGACGTTGCCCGGCTCGCGCGCCTGCGCTCACGCCTGCCGGCGACATTCCGGATGCTGACCGGCGACGACGCCTCCTCGCTGGCCTGGCTCGCCGCCGGTGGCGATGGCTGCATCTCGGCCGTGACGAATGTCGCGCCCGATCTGTATGTGGCCGTTCACAGGCATTTCCGCGAGGGACGGTTGTATCAGGCGCGGGAGTTGCACCAGCGGCTGGTGCCGATTGCGACCTTACTGGAGCGCGAGCATCCCGCCGCATTGAAGTTCGCGCTGGCGCTTCTGGGATTCATGCAGCCGACGACGCGACTGCCGATCGTGCAATTGAGCGGGTCGGCAAAGGCCGAGGTCTCGCAGGCGATGGCTGAGCTTGCCGACGAGTACCTCGCGGCCGCGCATTGAGATTTGCCGACCCGACATAGCTCATCGCAACGCACAATGCGATCAGCACACGGTGTCCGTGACACGACGCCAACTTGAGGTTCCGAAACGGCGCCCCATATCCACGGCAAGGGAGTGCTTGCCGTGCACACCACCTTCAAGGCGGCCCTCGTTATTGCGACCGTCCTGGTCGCTCTGGTTGTCTCCATCCGTCCCGGTCCGGCCGCGGACAACAGCCATCTTGCCCTGACCATTTCAATCGACGGGGCAATCGGGCCGGCAGCGGCCAGCTACGTCAAGGACGGCCTGGCCAAGGCCGCCGAGCGTCGCGCCGAAATTGTCATCCTGCGTTTGAATACGCCGGGTGGCCTCAGCACCAGCATGCGGGAGATCATCGCCGACGTGCTGGCCTCGCCCGTTCCCGTGGTCGGCTACGTTGCGCCATCCGGCGCCCATGCCGCGAGCGCCGGGACCTATATCCTCTATGCGACCCATCTCGCTGCCATGGCGCCCGGCACCAATATCGGCGCCGCGACGCCGGTGCAGATTGGCGGCCCGATACCGGGGCTGCCGGGCAGCACCCCGGACAAGGGCGGCAAGGACCAGAAGGACGGCGGCCATCCGTCCGAAACCAAGGATGCCATGACGGCGAAGGTGACGAATGATGCCGTTGCCTTCATCCGCAGCCTCGCCGAATTGCGCGGTCGCAATGCCGACTGGGCCGAGAAGGCGGTGCGCGATGCCGCTACCCTCTCCGCCAATGCCGCGCTGCAGGCCAACGTCATCGATCTCACCGCGCGCGACCCGGCCGACCTGCTCAGGCAGGTCGATGGCCGGACCATCGAGCTTCCCGGCGGCAAGACGCAACGCCTGGCGACCAGGGACACCGCGATCGAGGCGATCGATCCCACCTGGATCGCGCGCGCGCTCGCGGTCATCACCGACCCCAACATCGCATTGATTCTCCTGATGGTCGGCATCTACGGCCTGATCTTCGAGTTCATGTCGCCCGGTGCCGTCGCGCCGGGGGTTGTCGGGACGATCTGCCTGCTGCTCGGCCTGTACGCACTCAACATGCTGCCGATCAACTACGCCGGCTTCGCCCTGATGCTGGTCGGGATCGCGCTGCTGGCAATCGAAGCCTTCAACCCGACCGTCGTGATCGGCCTCGGAGGAATAGTCGCCTTCGTGCTTGGAGCAGCCATGCTGTTTCGGATCGAGGCGCCCGGATACCGGCTGTCATGGCCGGTCATCGGCATCGTCGCCGCGATGTTCACGGGGCTCATTCTCGTCGTGCTTGGCGCGCTGCGCCGCGCGCGCAAGGGCCCGGTGCGGATCGGTGCGCAAGCCATGCGCGGGCTATCGGCCGAGGTGCTCGACTGGTCGGAGACCACGGGTCACGTCTTCACCAACGGCGAACGCTGGCAAGCGCGCAGCAGCGAGACATTCACGGCGGGAGACACGGTCGAGGTCGCCAACATCATCGATTTGACGCTGGTGGTACGGCGTGCGCCGGCCTCCCCCGGCGAAGGAGGTACAGCATGATGCTTGATTATTTCACCTATGCGGCGATCGCGCTGCTGATCATCGTATTCCTGACCCAGGCCGTGCGCGTGCTGCGCGAATACGAGCGCGGCGTCATTTTCACGCTCGGCCGTTTCACCGGGGTGAAGGGCCCGGGGCTCATCATCCTGATTCCGGTGGTGCAGCAGCTGGTGAAGGTCGATCTCAGGGTGGTGGTGCAGGTGGTGCCGCCACAGGACGTGATTTCGCGCGACAACGTCTCGGTCAAGGTCAACGCCGTGCTCTACTTCCGCATCGTCGATCCCGAGCGCGCCATCATCAAGGTCAGCGACTACATGGCTGCGACCAGCCAGCTTGCGCAGACCACGCTTCGCTCGGTGCTCGGCAAGCACGAGCTCGACGAGATGCTGGCGGAACGCGACAAGTTGAACGCCGATATCCAGGAGACCCTCGACAGGCAGACCGACGTCTGGGGCATCAAGGTCACCGGGGTCGAGATCAAGGATATCGATCTCAATGAGACGATGGTGCGGGCAATCGCCAAGCAGGCCGAGGCGGAACGGCTGCGGCGCGCCAAGGTGATCAACGCGATGGGCGAGCAGCAGGCCGCCGAGAAGCTGGTCGAGGCCGGCCGGATCCTTGCCCAGGAGCCGCAGGCGATGCAGCTGCGCTACTTCGCGGCGCTGCACGACATTGCCGGCGAGCGCTCCTCGACCGTGGTCTTCCCGCTCCCGATGAACCTGCTCGATCATCTGGCGCCGCGACGCGAAGCGACGTGAACTGGTTTGCTAAAGCTTGATGAGATTGGACTGTGTAGCGACTACGACGGCACCGCGCTCCCTCTCCCCGCTCTTGCGGGGAGAGGGTTGGGGTGAGGGGCTGTCTCCGCTTACACGGTGATCGCTGCGTTTGCGGCAGCTCCCCCTCACCCGGAACGCATCTAACGATGCGTTCCGACCTCTCCCCGCACGCGGGGCGAGGTGAAGCGGAGTCCAGTCGCCGATTCCGAGTAAAGTCATCTCGTTCTAACTCCCGCGATGCTTGGCCCGCCACGCAGGTCCCGGACCGCGCATGTAATGCGCCTCGGGCCGGTAGTCGCTGATCGGCTCCTCGCCGATCCAGGCGAGGAATGCGAGCAGCCCTTCTGCGGCGCGGCGCGGCGCGGCAGGGCAGCGATGAACGAAACTGCGCGCATCTCAGTAATCCCACTTCTCGCCGAGCACGACCGGCGCCCGTGGATATCTCTCGGCGTCGCCGCCGAGCATGCCGACATTGAGATGGGTCCGCGCCCAATCCTCGTGGCCGCGATGCAGCAGCAGCTCATTGCGGAGCCGGTGAATCTTGGCGGCGGCGATCGCGCGGTGAACAGTCCTGAAGACGAGGCCGATCCGCCGGAACGTCCGCCGCAGGATCAAGGGCACGGCGCCGGCCGAACCGTGCGGCCGGGCATCGTGGTAATGGAGCAAGGTCATGTGCCACCTTCCCGTTTGGCGGCGCGCGCGAGCGCACCGCATCACGCCAAAAAGATGCTGGGAAGGCCGTAGGAATTCGAGAGCAGCCGCAGCCCTGTCACATAGCCGCGGCATAAGCGTCCGGCTGCGGTCCGTGCATCGCGGTCATGCCGCAAATCGCGACATTTCGGACAATTTTACCCCCGATCAGACGCGCGAGGGGCCGGTTTACGGTCGGCGGCAAGACCGGTAACCTCGCCTCCCAATGCGACGTGGAGAGTGCCCATGCGGCCCAAGGATCAGATCAACTGGATGCTGTCGGATGCGATCGAGGCGCTCGCCCGCGCCGAACGGTTGCACCAGAGCTTCCTCAATTTGCACCCGCGCGCGGGAAGCACCGAGCCGAGCTGGGAACCGCCGACCGACGTGATCGAGACCGAGGATGAAATCCTGATCCTGGTCGCGCTGCCGGGGGTCGATCCCGACGAGGTCGAGGCCGCGCTCGACGGCGGCACGCTGGTGATCTCCGGCCGCCGCACCCTGCCCCCTGAACTCCGCAACGCCCGCATCCTGCGCCTCGAACTGCCGCAGGGCCGGTTCGAGCGCCGCATCGCGCTGCCGACCGGCCGCTACACCATCAGCCGCTTTGCCGCGCATGGTTGCGTCGGCCTGCGGCTCGGAAAGTCGAGCTAAAGGATTTCGACATGGCTGCCTCAGACGTTTTAAGCCCAGCATCGACTTCGACGCCGATCCCGAGCGACGCGCTGATCATCGTCCCGGTGCGCAACACCGTGCTGTTTCCGGATGTCATCATTCCGATCACGATCGCCCGCGCGACGTCGATTGCCGCGGCCCAGCAGGCGGTACGCGAGCAGCGGCCGATCGGCATCCTGCTGCAGCGCGATCCCGAGACGAACGATCCCGGTCCCGACGGGCTTTACCGCGTCGGCACAACAGCCAACATCGTGCGCTACATCACCGGCGCCGACGACACTCACCACCTGGTCTGCCAGGGCGTGCAGCGCATGCGCGTGCTCGACTATCTGCCCGGCACGCCGTTCCTCGCCGCCCGCGTGCTGCAGATCCCGGAGCCGACCACCACCTCGCCCGAGATCGAGGCGCGCTTCCTCAATCTGCAGCGCCAGGCGCTGGAGGCCGCGCAATTGCTGCCGCAAGTGCCGCAGGAGCTGATCGCCGCGCTACAGGGCACCACCTCGCCGGCAACCCTCGCCGACCTTGCGACCTCCTACATGGACATCAAGCCGTCGGAGAAGCAGGACATCCTGGAAACCATCGATCTCGTGGCGCGGATGGACAAGGTGTCGCGTCACCTCGCCGAGCGCATCGAGGTGCTGCGGCTGAGCCAGGAGATCGGGCAGAAGACCAAGGCCGTGTTCGACGAACGGCAGCGCGAGGCGATCCTGCGCGAGCAGATGGCGACGATCCAGCGCCAGCTCGGCGAAGGCGACGGCAAAGCCGCGGAAGTCACCGAGCTGACCAAGGCGATCGCCGATGCCAAGATGCCACCGGAGGCCGAGAGCCAGGCGCAGAAGGAATTGCGCCGCTACGAGCGGATGCCGGAGGCCGCGGCCGAGTCCGGCATGGTGCGCAGCTATCTCGACTGGCTGATCGACCTGCCCTGGAGCCTTCCGGAGGAGAAGCCGATCGACATCGCGGAGGCGCGCAAGATCCTCGACCAGGACCATTATGGCCTCGAGAAGATCAAGAGCCGCATCATCGAATATCTCGCGGTGCGCAAGCTCGCGCCCGGCGGCAAGGCGCCGATCCTGTGCTTCCTCGGGCCGCCCGGCGTCGGCAAGACCTCGCTCGGCCAATCGATCGCGCGCGCGATGGCGCGGCCGTTCGTCCGCGTCTCGCTCGGCGGCGTGCATGACGAGGCCGAGATCCGCGGCCATCGCCGCACCTACATCGGGGCGCTGCCCGGCAACATCATCCAGGCGATCAAGAAGGCCGGCGCGCGCAATTGCGTGATGATGCTGGACGAGATCGACAAGATGGGCCGCGGCATCCAGGGTGATCCGTCGGCCGCGATGCTCGAAGTGCTCGACCCCGAGCAGAACAGCACCTTCCGCGACAATTATCTCGGCGTGCCGTTCGACCTCTCGCGCGTCGTCTTCATCGCCACCGCCAACATGCTCGACGGTGTGCCCGGCCCGCTGCTCGACCGCATGGAGCTGATCAGCCTGGCCGGCTACACCGAGGACGAGAAGCTCGAGATCGCCAAGCGCTATCTGGTGCGCCGCCAGCTCGAGGCCAACGGCATCAAGGCCGAGCAGGTCGAGATCGATCCGGATGCGCTGCGGCTGATCATCCGCAGCTACACCCGCGAGGCCGGCGTGCGCAACCTGGAGCGCGAGATCGGCAAGGTGCTGCGCAACGTCGCGGTGCAGATCGCCGAAGGCAGCACGAGCCACGTCACCATCGCGCCGAAGGACATCGTGTCGCTGCTCGGCCAGCCGAGGTTCGAGAACGAGATCGCGATGCGCACCAGCATCCCGGGCGTTGCCACCGGCCTTGCCTGGACCCCGGTCGGCGGCGACATCCTGTTCATCGAGGCGTCGCGCACTCCGGGCCGCGGCGCGCTGATCCTCACCGGCCAGCTCGGCGAGGTGATGCGCGAGAGCGTGCAGGCCGCGCTGACCCTGGTGAAGAGCCGCGCCTCCCAGCTCGGCATCGATCCCGGCGTGTTCGAGAAGAGCGACATCCACGTCCACGTTCCGGCCGGCGCGACGCCGAAGGACGGCCCGAGCGCGGGCGTTGCGATGTTCACCGCCCTCACCTCGCTGTTGACCGACCGCACGGTGCGCAGCGACACCGCGATGACCGGCGAGATCTCGCTGCGCGGCCTCGTGCTGCCGGTCGGCGGCATCAAGGAGAAGGTGGTCGCGGCCGCGGCTGCCGGCCTGACCCGTGTGATGCTGCCGGCGCGCAACAAGCGCGACTTCGACGATATCCCCGCCGGCGCCCGCGCCAAGCTGGAGTTCATCTGGCTCGAACGGGTCGACGAGGCGATCGCAGCAGCGCTGGAGGCCGCCAAGACGACGCCCGCCGCCGCGGAGTGATCGCGTCTCAAACGCAACAAGAGGGCGTGACAGCGATCGCCGTCACGCCCTCCTCCGTTGCAGATGGCGGAGCGGTGCCGCTCAGCTCTTGCCCATGCATTCTTCGATGTAGAACCAGCGGTCGTCGCCGGTCAGGCCCTTCGACTTCACCTCGGCGCGGCAGGCCTTCAGCTTTGGCTTGTTGGCCTTCCACTTCGCCTTCATGTCCTTCAGCTTCTGCATGGTGAGCTTGACCTTCGACGGCTTGGCCTCGGTGGTCTGGGCCGACGCGGTGTGCAGCGAGCCGGCGAGAAGCAGGGCGGCCACAAGACAGCTTGCGGTACGAAACATGACTGAAATGTCCCTTGATTATCTGTTGAATTGAACGGCGTAGAGGTTCTTGTTTGACGCGTCTTCTTCACGCGAACCGGCATCCACTTCGCTCGAAAACGCTTCAGGCCGCGCGCGGGATGCCAGATGTCCCGCGCGCGGCCCGGTCTGCGATCAGAGGATTTTGACCGCGCTGAGCAGCGTCATGTAGACGCCCCACGCCAGCGGGATGCCGACGAACAGCCAGAACAGCGCCGCCTTGGCGTCGAGCCCGCCAAACCCGATTCCGTAGGAACCGTGCGGTCCGGCCGCCGCGGCGCTGGCGCTCGCATCCTGCAACTTGGCAACCTCGGCGTCGCTCATGTGCCATTTCGAATCGACCGGCTTGATCAGGTAGTTGCAGATCAGGCCCGCGATCAGCATGGCGCACAGGATGTACATCGTGGTGTTGTAGAGCTGGTCGCGCGGCACGCCGGCGGCCAGCTGGAACTCACGGATGTAGTTCACCACGACAGGCCCGATGATGCCCGCGGTCGACCATGCCGTCAGCAGACGGCCGTGGATGGCGCCGACGAACTGGGTGCCGAACATGTCGGCGAGATAGGCCGGCACCGTGGCGAAGCCGCCGCCATACATCGACAGGATGATGCCGAAGCCGAGCACGAACAACAGCTTCGATCCCATCGCGGCGAAGGTCGGCGCCAGCGCGTAGAGCGCGATGCCGAGGATGAAGAACGTGTAGTAGGTGTTCTTGCGGCCGATCTTGTCCGACAGCGACGCCCAGAAGAAGCGGCCGCCGATGTTGAACAGCGACAGCAATCCGGCAAAGCCGGCCGCGATCGCCGCGATCTGCGCCTTCTGTCCGGCATCGAGCTGGTTGAAGCCGACATTGGGCAGGCCGATCAGCTTGCCCGCGAAGATCTCCTGCAACATCGGCGAGGCCATGCCGATCACGCCGATGCCCGCTGACACGTTCAGGCAGAGCACCCACCAGATCAGCCAGAACTGCGGCGTCTTGTGCGCGTTCTCGAGATGGACGTGCTTGCTCGAGATCATCGCGTTGGCCTTCGTCGGCGGCGTCCAGCCCTCGGGCTGCCAGCCGGCCGGCGGAATGCGATAGCGGAACGCGCCGATCATCATGAACACGAAGTAGATCGCGCCCATGGCGAGGAAGGTCTCCCAGACGCCGACCGAGGTCGGGGTCTTGAAGTAGTTCATCAGCCTGTCGGCGAGCGGGGCGCCGATCATCGCGCCGCCGCCGAAGCCCATGATCGCCATGCCGGTCGCCATGCCGCGCCGGTCGGGGAACCATTTCACCAGCGTCGACACCGGCGAGATGTAGCCGAGACCGAGGCCGACGCCGCCGATCACGCCGGAGCCGAGCCACATCAGCCAGAGCTGGTGCGTGTAGACGCCGAGCGCGCCGATCACGAGACCGCCGGCCCAGCACAGCGCTGCGACGAAGCCCGCCTTGCGCGGGCCGACCTTCTCAAGCCAGCCGCCCCAGATCGCGGCGGAGACGCCGAGCAGCACGAAGAACAGCGTGTACATCCACCCCAGGCTCGCGACCTTCCAGTCGCACGTGGTGGTGAACAGCTCCTGCACCAGCGAGATGTCGGGGCACGCCTTCGGCGCGGTCAGGCCGATCGCGCGCGACAGCGGCAGCCAGAACACCGAGAAGCCGTAGGCCATGCCGATGCACAGATGGATGCAGAGCGCGGCCGGCGGCACCAGCCAGCGGTTGAAGCCGGCGGTCGCGATTGTATGTTCCTTGTCGAGGAAACCTGCACCTGACGCGGATACGCGTCCGGCGCTGCTCACTGTGGTCATTGACACCTCCCCTGCAGCCGCCATTACGACAGGCGCATCTGCGTCTTCGATCCCGTCTCAGCCCATTGCGGCCAGCGTCAGCCGGCAGCGCCGCACATTTCCTCAATGCGCCGGGACCAACCACGCACATTCCGGAAATGCTAACCCCCAATACGACCGGATATGCCCGGCCGTGCAGCCCGTGATCTGGACACAGGCCCAGTCGTTGTCCGTCGATGCGCCCACACTCGAGCACAACTCCATCACGACAACCCGGCGGACATTATCAATTCGCGCAGAATGGAAAATAGGTGTCGATAGGCAAAAGGTAGATATCCAGCTGCATCTAGCTGGTACGCGGCAACGCAGCATTCGAATTGCCTATCGCTCCATTGATCTTCTCGATCAAGAAGACGATCCGGGCGTCGCTGCGTTCGGTGATCTCGACCTTGTCGCCGGTCTCCTGGATCAGGGCCGGGATATCGATCACCGAAAGCGGATCGGTACAATGCACCTCGAGGAAATCTCCCGCCGTCACGCTCCTGAGGGCCTTGCGCGTCTTCAGCGCCGGCAGCGGGCATTTCAGGCCGGTGAGATCAAGCTTCGTCGTTGTCATGGTTCGACCATGGCGAAGCCGTCCTGCATCGTCAACGCCGCCTCCTTATCCACGTCAGCCTTCGGCCGGAGCCGACGCGAGCACGTCGTCGACAGGGATCGCGGCGCGCAGCATCAATTCGGCAACGTCTTCGATGTCGTCGAGATGCGCGACCGGCAGCGTGGTTGCAACGGCGACGTCGCTGGCAATCCCGACCACGCGCGGGTCGTCGGGAAACAGCAGCGGCTTGCCGTTGGCGGCGCGGTACACCTCGATCTTGTTGACCGGCTCGCGCTTGAAGCCCTCGACCACGACCAGATCGACGTGCGCCATCTTGGCGAGCAGCTCCGGCAGCCGCGGCTCGTCGGCGCCGCGCAGCTCGTGCATCAGCGCCCAGCGCCGCGTCGAGGACACCAGCACCTCGGTCGCACCGGACTGCCGGTGCACCCAGGAGTCCTTGCCGGGCACGTCGACATCGAATTCATGGTGGGCGTGCTTGATCACGGAGAGGCGCAGGCCGCGGCCCAGCAGGCAGGGGATCACCCGCGACAGCAGGGTGGTCTTGCCGGCACCGCTCCAGCCCGCGAGGCCAATCACTCTCATACGCGTCTCCGAAGACATACCAATCGTTAGGGCATCCACGCCTGCGGTTCCGCCCGACATGGATGGCCGGGACCAGCCGTGACGACGGAAAGCCGCGACTTGCGCCCAACGCTGCTTATATCAGCCTTGGAGCAATGTCATGCCAGGCTTGCCGGCGGATGCGGATCGACTGGCTCGCTAGAGGACGGCCCTCGGAAACTCCTGCAGCAGCTGTGCCCACAGCACCGCGAACGCGATCAGGCCACAGACCCCAAGCGCCGCGGTGAATCTCGGCAATCGGCCGATGGCGACGAGCAGCCAGGCCGGCAGGAAGAACAGGCCGAACACCATGCCGAGCGGAAACACCGCCAGCCACTGGAAGCCGGTGCCGTCGCCCGGCGGCACATGGGCGATGGCGTAGAAGGTGTAGAGCCAGAACAAGGTGCCGGCCGCCGCGACGAGCGCGGCAATCCTGCGAAAATTGGCGGTGTCGAGTGCCATGACGGGTTTGTCGCCGCAATCGGCGAACCAGTTCACGGGCCGCCGCGCAAGTTGCGCTCGGCTCGCTATCCCGCAGGGTCAGTCGTTTCGTTGACTGACCGGCCGCCCCGGCTTGGCCAGCCTTGCTGACCGGCTCTCTCTCGGGGGCTGATCACGCATCCGCAGCCTCTTCCGCGGCCGCTGCGTATCGACTGCCAGCACTTCCTCCAGCGTTGTATTCCTAAAACGAAGCCTTCTTAACATCGCTCCGCTCCTCGAGCGGGTGGGAGCCCCATCGGTCGCTCAACCACCGACGTCCGCAACAGGGCCCATGTCGGTGATGAGAGATAACCAGCGACGGGACGCTTTGCTCCAAGGGAGCCACTGCATCCTTCGTCTGACGGCGCGCGATCCCGCTATCCACCGGATTTACCTCAAAATTTCCAATGCGCAGGGCGATCGGAACACGATAATGTGCACTGTGGAGGACCATGTATGCCTCGCTCGCCTTCTATCGTGCCGCATTCAATCGACCACGACATCTATCTGGTGCTGAACGATTTTGGCCGACTCGGTCGTGCCTGGAGCGAAACCGATGAGGAAGGCACTGACCGGAAAACGCTGATCCGGCGCCTGTTGGACGATCAGTACAGCCGTCCGGTCCGCATCGTGGCCTTCAATACCAACGAGGGATGGTCGCGCGACGTCACGACCGACATTGCCGACGAGCTTCGGCGCCGTTTCGTCGAATACGAAGAGGTCCCGCGCTCCGTGCTGGAGTTCGTGGAGACGGCCATGCGGCACTGAGCTGGATCCGCAACGCACAGGCCCTCTCACAACGCGATCGTTCGGCCCCGGCAAGCATCCGCCAAACGACAATTTTCCTAGCAATCTCAACGCGATTCGGCTGCCGCGCAGCGCCGCTCCGCCATAAGGCAATATTAAGAGCATTTGCCTTACCTGTTCTCCCGTTCAAAGGGAGACCGGTCCAGTGCGCAATCGTGGTGGCGTTCGAGATGCCGTAAGCCTGAAAAACCGGGTTCTGGTCACGGCGATCTTTTTGGCATCGGGCGCGGCATCGCTGATCCTCCAGGTTCTCTGGTTCAAGCAACTGCAATTCGTGCTGGGAAGCGCGACCGTCTCCGTCAGCGTCACGGTGGCAAGCTTCTTTTTCGGCCTCTCGCTGGGCAGCGCCCTGGGAGGCCGGATCGCCGACAGTGTCAGCCGCCCCCTGAAAATTTACGGGTTTCTCGAACTCGCTCTCGCGCTCGTTTCTCTCGCGGTCACCGCGTTCCTGTCGCATTGGCCGACATGGGTGGGCTGGCTGTCACCGATGCTGGACCTGGGGTCGCCATTCCGGCTGCCTCTCATGGTCGCCGTGTCGCTCGCCATCCTGTCGCTGCCGACGATGTTGATGGGCGCGACCCTGCCCTTCCTGGTGAAATTCCTGACCCGCGCACAAACCGACCTCGCCAATCGCATCGGTCTGCTCTACGGGTTCAACACGCTGGGCGCCGCCATCGGCACCCTGGCTGTCGGCTTTGTGCTGATGGGCCTTTGGGGCATCGCAGGATCGAGCCTGGTTGCGGCAGCGCTGTATATCTGCGTCGGCGTTGTGGCCCTGTTCGTTGCGCGCGGCGCAAGCCCGCTTTTGCCGGTTGCGGCACGGGCGCCGGTGCAAACCGCCGCGACCGCGCGTGACAGGACGTCGATCCTGATCTGGATTTTCGCGTGCTCCGGTTTTGTGTCGATCGCCTATGAGGTCGTCTGGTTCCGATTCCTGACCAATGTCAGCACCTCGAGTGTCTACGCGTTCTCGGGCATGCTCGGCGTTTACCTGCTGGGGCTCGTGATCGGCGCCCTGATCTGCGCCAAACTGCTTGCCCCCCGCAAGGATCAATTGCTGCGATACTTCGCCGTAACGCAGCTGCTGATCGCGGTTGCTGCGACGCTGACCGTCGGAATACTCGGCAAGGCGCGGACCATGGGAGTAGCGCTGTCTCCCATCGTATCTGGCCTGCTTCCAGTCCCGGTGCAGGAGCTGTTGGGAGGTGACGTTTCATTCTTCCTGGTCTGCGCTGTTGCCCTGTTGCTGCCGACGACGCTGATCGGCATCAGCTTTCCGCTGGCCAGCGAACTGACCGTGATGCAGATGAGCGCGCTGGGCCGCAGGATCGGCACGCTCTACGCCTTGAACACGATTGGCGGCGTCGTGGGCTCGCTGGCGGCGGGGTTTCTGCTGATCCCCTGTCTGGGCAGCCAGGGCGCGCTCACCGCGCTGATTGTCGTGAACGTCCTGCTGTTCGTCGCGACGACCGTGTCGCAGCCGGATCTTCTGAGGGAAAGGAGCCTGTGGCGGCAGGGGACGATCGCCGCGAGCGTCATCGCCGTAGCGCTGCTGCTCTTCACCCCACATTATCTGGAGCGGGTCCTGACCGCGATCGAGGGCGCCAATGTGCTCGAGTTGCGGGAAACCCGGCAAGCGACGTTTGCGGTGGTCGAGTATCGCGAGAAGGCGGCGGGCACCTATCAGCAATTGGTGGTGAATTCGAAGAGCTATGCCAACAACCGTCCCGAGGGCAGACGCTACATGGCCGCGATGGGGCACTATCCCATTCTGCTGCACCAGGGCCCGGTTGAAACGGCTGTCGTCATTTGCATCGGGACCGGAACCACGGTGGGAGCGGTCAGCACCCATGAAGAGTTGCAATCCATCGACGCGGTCGATCTGGCATCGACGGTTTTCGAATTTGCGCCCCACTTCGTGCCGATCAACAAGCAATTCTATCAAAATCCCAAAGTCCATCAGATCGTCGCGGACGGGCGCCACTTCCTGCTGGGGACCAAGGAGACATTTGACGTCATCACGCTCGAGCCGCCACCGCCTCATGATGCCGGCGTCATCAACCTCTACACGGAGGAATTCTATGCGCTGGCAAAGCAGAAGATGCGTCCCGGCGGCGTTCTCGCGCAATGGGTGCCGCTGGATTTCAACCGCGGCATTCTTCCGAAGATGATACTCAAGGCCATGATGGGCCAGTTCAAGCATGTCTCGCTGTGGCTGCCGTCCAGAATGGAAGGCGTGGCGATCGCCTCCGATGAACCGTTGAACATCGATCCGCGCGAGCTCGCCATGCGTATGTCGAAGCCCGCGGTGGCTGAAGACCTGACGGCAAACGGCCTCGGCTCGCCCGAGGATTTCCTGGCGACATTCATCGCCGCTGATGACAAACTCGCGGCCTTTGTCGGGGATGTGCCGAGCCTCACGGATGATCGGCCGCGTCTTGAATATTACAACTGGTATCCGCTGAGTTCGGTCAGCGTGGACGAGCTGAAGCGCCTCCGCGAGCCGGTGGAAGCCTATCTTGCCGACCGCTCCATCGACGAGGCCCGTCTCGACACCGCGCGCACGGTGGCCAATGCGATCCTGGATGAGCACAAGGCCACGGCCGACGGCGACAAGTCCGCCGCCCGAGCAGCGCTTCGCCTGGCCGTCAAACTGGACCCGGACAATTCCTACGTCGACTTCCTGGACCGCAAGCTAAGCGAGTGATCAGGGTGCCTTCGGCAGGACAATTCATGTCGCGAGAATGCGTTGCGTGACCCTCTGGCCGCGCAACGCATTCAGTGTCGTCCCTGCCTAGTGCGCAATTGCGCACGGGAGCAGGGACCCATAACCACAAATGCAAATTGTTACGCGATGCTGGAACGACAAGTCCCGCCTGCAACGCCCGCCGCGGCATATGGGTCCCCGCTTTCGCAGGGACGACGTGGGGAAGGAGTCGTGTGCTCTCATTCTCCCCGGTGTCATGCCCGCGCTTGTGGGCGATCCGGCACGCCGCGGCTCAAGCATCGACGTCTCTGGAATACCGGATCACCCGCGCATAAATGCGCGGGTGATGACACCGCGCTGGTTGACATCTTGAATCGAGCTATCTCCATCGTCGTCCCTGCGAAAGCAGGGACCCATAACCACAAATGGTGATTGTTGCACAGCGCTGGGGCCACAGCTCAGTTCAATAACAGAGGCCTGTGGTTATGGGTCCCTGCTTTCGCAGGGACGACAGCAGTGATTGCTGCGGCACTCGCGCGCGCCATGCACACGCCAACACTCACGCTACGCCGGCCTGAACCCCGCCTTCGTCAATGCAGCCCGCCCTTCATCCGACGCCAGCGCATCGAGAAAGGCCTGCACTGCCGGTCGCTGCTTGCGCGCCGTGACCAGCGCGAAATCGTAATGCTCTTCGGCAAGCGGAATGAAACCGAGCCCGGAGGCTGCCGCGACCGGCGCGATGGTCATGCCCCAGTCGGCGCGGTGCTGCGCCACGGCCGCTGCAACCGCATTGTGCGAGCGCGGCTGATTCCAGTAACCGTCGGGCCGGCTACCCGCCAGCAAGCGATCGATCAGGATGCGGGTGCCGGCGCCCTGGTTGCGGTTGACCATGATGCAGGCGGGATCGGCGAGCGCGGCGCGCACCGCCTGCTCTGCGCTCAAGCCGGCAAAGCGCGTGTCGTCCTTACGAAACACGATGCCCTGCATGCGCCGCCAGCCCGGCACCAGCTCGAGTCCGTCGGCGAGGTACGGCGTGTTGTAGGTCTCGGTCTTGTCGTCGAACAGATGAATCGGAGCGAGATCGCATTCGCCGCGCTTGGCGGCAGCGAGCCCGCCGAGGCTGCCGACCGCGATAGAGCGCACTACAAGCCCGGCATGCGCCAGCGGCGCCGTGACGAGATCTAGTCCAGTGCAATGGCTGCCGACGATGACGAGATCGGGCACCCGCACATGCGGCGTGAACAGCGTCACCTCGGCCTCGCTGCCGGCCGGCAGCTGGTCGGCCAACGCCTCGATCTTCAGGAAGCCGTCGGCCTGCGCGAACGAGGTGATCGCGCCCGAACCCTTGCCGCTCGGATAGGCGATCAGGCCGTCGGCGCCCTCGACCAGCGACACCATCACGAACTCGGTACGCCCGAGCTCGGAGGCGATGCGCACCGGCACCTTCGCCGCCACCTTGGCATCCGATCGCGGCGGCAGCCCGGCCATCCGGCGCAGCACCGGCACGATCATGTCGTGGAAGGTGAACATCGCCGAGGTCGGAAAGCCGGGCAGGATGACCACCGGCTTGCCGTCGCACACCGCAAGGCACAGCGGCTTGCCCGGCTTCAGCGCCACGCCATGCGCGATGATGCCCGGCTTGCCGAGGCGAGCGATGATCCGGTGCGAGACGTCGCCCGCGCCCTTGGAGGTGCCGCCCGACAGCACCAGCATGTCGCTGTCCGCCAGCGCCTTGCGCATCGCGGCCTCGAGCATTGCCTCGTTGTCGGCGATCGCGCCAAGGAACGCCGCGTCACCGCCGTTCTCGGCAATCGCGGCGGTGACGATCGCACCATTGGTGTCGTAGATCGCGGCCGGCCGCAGCGTCTCACCCGGCTGCACCAGTTCGTCGCCGGTCGAGAGGATTGCGACGCGCGGACGGCGCGTCACCGCAACCTCGGCGATGCCGCAGGCCGCGAGCATGCCGATCTCGCGCGACCCGATCATCGTTCCCGCGCGCAGCAGCGCCTCGCCGCGCGCGATGTCGGAGCCGGCATAGGACACGAACTGGCCGGGCGACGCCGCACGCCGGACCTCGATGGTGCCGTGGCCGGCAGGCTGAGTGTGCTCGACCATCACGATGGCATCAGCGCCGCGCGGTACCGGACCGCCGGTCGCAATCGCGGTTGCGGTACCCGGGAGCACCGGCAGGATGGGCGCAGTCCCGCACGAAATCGTCTCGTCGTTCAGCGCGAGTTGCACCGGCGCGGCCTCGCCGGCGCGCGCCAGATCGGCCGAGCGCACGGCAAAGCCGTCGACATTGGAGCGATCGAATGGCGGCACGTCGATCGGCGCCACCACGTCCTCCGCCAGCGCACGGCCGAGCGCATCGGCGAGCAGCCGCCTCTCCGACGGCAATTGGCGCGGGAACAGCGCCGCCTCGAAGCGTGCGAGCGCCTCCTCGCGCGACAGGATGGTCAGGAACTGGTCCTGCTCGACGGATGGATTGGGTTTCGGCGTGAAACTGTTGGTCATCTCGGGAACTCACTCCCGCAATATATAGGCATCGACCACCGTGCCCGCAGCGAAGCCCTCGGCGGCGCCAGGCACGATCAGCAGGGCTTCGGCGCGCGCGATGGCATCGAGCGACAGGTCGCCGGTCGCAAGCGCCGCCCAGGAACCTTGCTCGCGTATCAGCAGCACGACCTCGGCAACGCCGACGCCGGAGGCGATCTTGCGTTCCAGCGGCAGCGCCAGCGTTTTGCGCGAGCGCCGACCCGACAGGCGGTCGAGCAGGGGAAGCGCAATCGCCCACCAGGCCGCGAAAGCCTGATCCGGCGCGCCCGGCAAGGCGACGACCGGCGTGGTACGGATCCGTCCGATCGCCGTAGTGCGCCCGGGCTGCAGCGCGATGCCGTGCGCGATCAGTGCGCCGCGCGATGCCAGCGCATTCACTGTCGCATCGGTGTGACCAACGCCGGTGCCCCCGATCGTGACCATCAGATCGCAGCCGTCGGTATCGAGTGCGTTTGCAATCGCCGCCACATCAGGCGCCGCCTCGATGCCGACGACCTCAGCGCCCGCGAGGCGCGCGATGTCAGCGATCAGTTGTGCGGTCAGCTCACCATTGGAGATGTTGACGATGCGAAGCCGCGGCCGTCGCACGCGCAACATCTGCAGTCCAGCCGCGCGCGCGAGCAGCAGGCCGCGCGGCAGCAGCGGCTCCCCTGCTGCGATCACGGTGCGCCCAACGGCGATGTCGCTGCCGGCACGCCTGACGCCCTGCCCCGGGATCGCTTCCGCGAGTACCTGCGAAAGCGGACCGGAGGTATCGACGGCATCGGCATCGACCACGCAGTCGGTGCCTTCAGGCATCGCGGCGCCTGCCGCCACCCAGACCGGAGGTTCGGCCAGCGGCAACGGCGCATAGGACGACGCGCCGACCAGGTCATTGGCGCGCATCGCCCACCCGTCGCTGACCGCGACATCGTGCGGCGGGTAGGCGCGCAAGGCCGGCATCTCGGCCGCAATGCAGCGCAAGGCGTCGGCCGGCGGCAACGCGATCGGCTGGACCGGCCCGACGTCGCGCAGCACGGCAGCCAGTGCCGCATCGAGCGGGGTGAGCGAAGGCGGAAGGCGCTGGGCGGTGACCATGGCCCGCTATGGACTGAATCGGCCCCGAAAGAAACTGCCTCTCGCCGCACCGGGGCTGCGTCATTAGACCGATGGCGCGTTGACGCGGCCCCCAATATAGTTGCAAAAGAAACCAATATGACCGGGTCCCCGAAGGCCCGGCACAACAAATAATGGCCAATGCGCCAATTCAGGAGGGAGACAGAATGAAGGCCACCAGACTAGCCATGTTCGGGACGCTCGCAGCCGCGCTGCTGGCCTCCCCGACCGTATCGGCGCAGGTATCCGACGACATCGTCAAGATCGGCGTGCTGACCGACATGAACGGCCCCGCCTCGACGCCGACCGGCCAGGGCTCGGTCACCGCGGCGCAGATGGCCATCGACGATTTCGGCGGCAAGGTGCTCGGCAAGCCAATCTCGGTGATCGTCGGCGATCACCAGCTCAAGCCGGATATCGGCGCGACCATCGCGCGACGCTGGTATGACGTCGATCAGGTCGACCTCATCGTCGACGTGCCGGTCTCGGCGGTCGGGCTCGCGGTGCAGAACATCGCGAACGAAAAGAAGAAGCTGTTCATCACGCACTCGACCGGCGCGACCGATTTCCACGGCAAGTTCTGCTCGCCCTATGCGATACAGTGGGTATTCGACACCAGGGCGCTCGCGGTCGGCACCGCGCAGGAGGTGGTGAAGCGCGGCGGCGACAGCTGGTTCTTCATCACCGACGATTATGCGTTCGGCCACTCTCTGGAGAAGGACGCCTCAGCGATCGTGACCAAGAACGGCGGCAAGGTGCTCGGCGCGGTGCGGCCGCCGTTTGCGACGCCCGATCTGTCGTCCTTCATCCTGCAGGCGCAGGCCTCGAAGGCCAAGATCATCGGCATTGCCGGCGGACCGCCCAACAACACCAACGAGATCAAGACCGCCGCCGAGTTCGGTGTCTTCGCCGGCGGGCAGCAGATGGCGGCGCTGCTGGCGCTGATCACCGACATCCACTCGATCGGGCTGTCAGCCGCGCAGGGCCTGCTGCTGACCACCTCGTTCTACTGGGACATGGACGACAAGACCCGCGAGTGGTCGAAGCGCTATTTCGCCAAGATGAACCGGATGCCGACGATGTGGCAGGCCGGCGTCTACTCCTCGGTGACCGCCTATCTGAACGCGATCAAGGATGCCGGCACCGACGATCCGCTGAAGGTCGCGGCCAAGATGCGCGAGAAGCCCGTCGAGGATTTCTTCGCCCGCAACGGCAAGCTGCGCGAGGACAATCTGATGGTGCACGACCTCTGGCTGGTGCAGGTCAAGACCCCGGCCGAATCGAAATATCCGTGGGACTACTACAAGATCCTGGCCAAGATCTCGGGCGAGGACGCGTTCGGCCCGCCGGACCCGGCCTGTGCGATGGCGAAGAAGTGACGACCGAAGGTCGTCATTCCGGGATGGTGCGCAAGCACCAGACCGCAGGTGCGCAATTGCGCACCGGGGAATCTCGAGATTCCGGGTTCGATGCTGACGCATCGCCCCGGAATGACCTCTGCATGGACGCGATGACGCGTCCATGCAGAGGTCACTTCGCTACCCCGATCTCGCGGAAATATTTGAGCACGCCGGGGTGGATCAGGTTGATATCAGGCGCGGCGGCGACGGTGTTCGCCGCCGTGGTCTCGCACGCTTGGGCGAGCTTCGTGCAGAAGGTCGCCTCGACGCCGTGCAACGTCTTCGCCAGCCGATAGGCGACATCGTCGGGCAAGGTCTCGCGCACCAGGATGTAGCTCCAGGAGCCGACCGAAGAGATTGCTGCGGTCTGCTTCGGATAGCTGCCGGCGGGGATCGTCAGCGGCTTGAGGAAAATGTGCTTGGCGCGGATGCGGGCGATCTCGTCCGTGGTCGGCGCGATGAAGCGCGCGCCGGTGGCGCTCTCGGCCATCTTGGTGAAGCCGGGCCAGCCGATGCCGGCCCCCCACAGTGCCGCGGCGCGGCCGTCCTCGACCATCGCGGGCCCGTCGCCGGCGCGATCGAGATAGATCGACTTGAAGTCCTCGTCCTGCTTCAGCCCGATGCCGTCGAGGATGTAGCGCGACAGGATCGGCAGGCCGGAACCCTTGGCGCCGAACGCGACGGGCTGGCCGACCAGATCCTGGATCGTCTTGTAGGGGCTGTCCGCCCGCACCACGAACATGCCGGGACTCGAATACATCGCGGTAAGGATCTTCAGCCTGGTGGCCTTCGGCCGGCCGATGCCCATGAAGGCTTCATAGGACGGCTCGCCGGCCACGGTTGCGATATCGATGTCGCCGGCCTCGAGCAGCGGAATGTTCTCATTGGAGCCCTTGGTGTTGCGCGGCTCGATCGACAGCGTCGGGTCGGCCGCATTCATCACCTCGGCGAAGGCATTGCCATAGAGCGGAAAGCCGCCACCCGGCGTCGCCGTGGCGAAACTGATCGTGGTTTTGGAAATGGTCTTGCTCCCCTCTTGCGCCGCCGCCCCGCCCGCGAGCAGCAGTGCGCCGGCGCAAATCATTACAGCGAACTTCATCTCGGGCCTCAAGCATTCCACGTGAGCCAGACTATCGTCGCACGGGCGACGTCGTAGGCAAAGCCGGCGTTTTGTGAAACCATGCCGGCAACAGTCACAAGAAAATGACGGGAGAAACGATGATCCGGTTCGCGCGTGTTGCCTTGCTTGGTTTGATTTGCTGCCTCGCCTCGATTGCCCCCTCATCCGCATCCGACTATCCGAACCACCCGGTGCGCTGGGTGATCGGGTTTGCCGCCGGCGGTCCGGTCGGCATCGTCGCCCGCATCATGAGCCAGTGGCTGTCGGATCACTTCGGCCAGCAATTCATCGTCGAGAACCGCACCGGATCGGGCGGCAACATCGCCGCCGCCGCCGCGATCAACGCGCCGGCTGACGGCTATACGCTGCTGTTCGTCGCGCCCAACAACGCGATCTCGACCTCGCTCTACAAGAAACTGCCGTTCGACTTCCTGCGCGACACCACCCCGGTCGCGAGCATCATGCAGCTCACCAACATGCTGGTGGTCTCGAACGCGATGCCGGTGAAGACCGTCCAGGAGTTCATCGACTACTGCAAGGCCAATCCCGGCAAGATCTCCTATGCTTCTTCGGGCAACGGCACCTCGGTGCACATGTCGGCCGAGCTGTTCAAGGCGATGACCAAGTGCGACATGCTGCATGTGCCGTATCGGGGATCCGCGATCGCCTTCCCCGACATCATCTCCAACAAGGTGCAGCTGATCTTCGACAATCTGCCGTCGGCGCTGGAGCAGGCCCGCGGCGGCAGCGTCCGCGCGCTCGGCGTCACCTCGCCGAAGCGCTGGGCCGGCGTGCCCGACGTGCCCGCGATCGCCGAGACCGTGCCGGGCTTCGAGGCGGTCGGCTTCTACGGCATCTCGGCGCCGAAGGGCACCCCGCCGGAGATCGTCGATGCGCTCAACAAGGCGGTGGGTGAAGCGCTGAAGGATCCCAAGCTCGTGGCGCGCCTCGCCGAAGTCGGCGGCATCCCGAAGCCGATGGCCCCGGCCGAATTCGGCAAGCTGGTGGCCGACGAGACCGAGAAATGGCGCAAAGTCGTTGAGTTCGCCGGCGTCTCGGTGGATTGAAGCGCCGGTCGCCAGGGAGACTGAGGGCCAGGCAAGATGGCTGCCGGCCGCTGTTCCAGCGATGCCAGCCGCAAGACGTGGCTGGCCCGGCAGCGATGGCACAGGGATGCGGGGCGGCATTGCCGAAACCGCAGTCACCCTGTAAACGGAGCCCGCACCGTTGCCGGCCGCGCCCCGCGGCCCGCAAGGCGGCGGGGCCTGTAGCTCAATGGTTAGAGCCGGCCGCTCATAACGGTCTGGTTGCAGGTTCGAGTCCTGCCGGGCCCACCAATGGGATCAATGTCCTTACTGAGCTTTCGATGCCAGTAGCGCGACGACCGCACCAGAAACCGCACCAGATACGTGCTCCTTTCGTTCGTTAAGGCCGCTCGCGCTCCACTGGGACGGCTGTAATCTTCCTCGCAGAAGAGCCATGTCAGTTAAGGGTTCAATCTCAGAAATGGATTTTCGGGTCCAGATGGTCCGCAAAGGGCCACAAGCAGAGCAATGGCCATGGGAGCTCGGCTGTGTGTCGACTGTGCCGACCGTTGCAACGCAAAATCGCCCTTCGGATGGTCGCGGCGCCGAAGTTGCACACGCGCTGCTCACGCCAGAGCCGCATTGCTCTCGACGAAGAGCTGACTTTGGCATCATCTCGTCTGTTGATCTGCAACCTGAACATTTGGATCGTCAGCTCGCACAGAAGTCTGCAAGGCTGCCGGGTCTACCTTCTTCCGCTGTGACCATTCGACAAGATTTTTTGGCCGATACGATGGATCCTTGCGCCACCTATCGAAAACGCTGACATCGATTGTCTCGTTAACATTGATATGAGCGCCATCATCGCGCACTTGGGGCGGCTGTCCTATCGGACGGTAGTAGGCTCCTTCGAATATTTTGTAGATCCCCAAAAGAAATGGACCATACGAGTCGACCACGGGCGAACGAAGCAAATCTCCGTCCAGCTGAACCTCAGACCGGAACGCAAGTCCGTGCGATTCCGCCTTCTTCATCAACCACAGCAAGGATGCCTGAGGAAGCAAGTCAGTCGGATAGCCTCCTCCGACATTTGCATGAGCGCCTGCGAACCAGCGCTGCTCGACTGACGTCAGTGCTCGCCGCGGCGGCCTAATGATGTCGGTCGGGTCCGTACGATGGACGTCCCAAATAGTCGGAACGAACTTTTTTCGGTGCTCGTCGATGGCTAACGCATGGTATGCGTTGAGGATCGGTAATCGCAACCCTGTTTGCAGATAATCAAATTTCGAACTGCTGATACCTGTAAAGTCACCTGCTTCGATGCCAATCGACCCAACGGTGTCCCAAACTCCAACGAAGTTGACGTAAGCGAGCTGAGAATATTTCAAAAGCAATCGCTCTTGATCGTCTATCTTCTCAGAGTGCGCAGCCTCCATGTCTCTTAGCGTCCAGATGGTTTGCTCATCCGCTCGCCTGTAGCGATCAAACAGTTCTGTGACACCTATGGGCGATCCGGCTTTCAAAATGCCGTCGATTGCGATCAAACCAGCTAATGCTCTCGCAGTGTAGGCGCCGCGGCTAAAGCCGAAGATGAAGATTTCATCGCCAGCATTGTAATTCTCAACTAGCCATTCGTAGGCAGAGCGAATGTTCTCATCGAGGCCTTGGCCAAAAGCCCCTCCGATGAAGCCGTTTACGCCCAGCCCATAGTAGATCAGCTGCGGCTTGCCATCGCTTCCTTTCGATGCGCATAGCGCTCGCATGCGCCATACGTTTGTGTTTGTCCCGATGCTATTCCAGGTGCCATCGAGAAACACCGCGAGACGCTTTTTCTGCTGCTCTGAGCCGATGAAATCCGGCTGATTGCCTGTTTTTTCCGGGGGGCGTCCAATGTAAACGCCGACACCTATCATCGCGGCAATGCCAATGAAAATCAGAACCTTATGGCCAACCCACCAGATATTCCGCAAAACGGTCATGTATAGCGCGACAATCTGGGTGGGAAGCCGTATTGCCTCACATATCGATGCTCCCGGGCGCGATCAGTTGCCTCATTT
>NZ_JASAUT010000033.1:0-91791 GCF_029952935.1 Bradyrhizobium sp. Mp19
CCAGCCAGCATGGTGAATCAGAAACACACTGATTTGGGAATCCCAAATCGATTCAACCTAAACCCATCCCGCTTTAGCCTCCGACGGTCGCAGATTTTCGCAACTGCTCGCCTGTAGCTGTCTCGCCGGCCTCTTGCCGGTATCTCGTCCAGATCAGCGCGATCACGGTTGCGCACATCATCGGGCCGAGAGGCGTGCGCACGAACGGGAAAGCGTATCCCAATACGAAGATGACGCTGACCGCGATCCGGAAGGCGCTTCGACCCGAACGCGACGCGAGGCGGCCCGGGGTGGCGTTCATGAGAAAGAGCAGCGCGACCACCAGGATCGGCATATCGTAGATCGCGAAGTAAGGAGAAATCAGCGGCGTTGCCGCCAGCAGGCTTGCGGCCTTTACGGCGAAGCTGACATGGCCGCGCCACAGGATCAGCACCCCGATCGCAACCACCGATGCGATGGCGACGTGGACCGCCATCGCCAAACCGTAGCCAAGGCCGGCGTCTCTCAAGAGCCCATAGATACTCTGCAGTTTGTACCATGGCAGCGCGCCACTGAGGTGGAATTGCGTCGTGGCGAAGGTGGCGGCCGCGCGGAATCCATCAAAGGTATCCCAACCGAAGATCAGTCCGGCAAGCAGCAGCAGCACCGGAATCACCAGGGCGGCGGTGATGACGACGCGCCAACGCCCGGTGGCGATCAGCACGAAGGGAAGCAGAACGCCATATTGAGGTTTGAAGATCAGCAGCGCGATCAGGATTCCGCTGAGAAGCGGACGCCTGTCCAATGTCAGCAGGATGCCGCCGAGCAACGATGCGGCGAGCAGTGCGCTTTGGCCGGAAATGAAGTCATAGAATACAGGCGGAGCAACGAGTGCCAGCAGCAGCGCGCCGAAGCGTGGCCGGATGGCATGAGCGACAAGCAGCCAGCAAGACAGCTTTGCCGCGCTCCAGACCCAGAACGCAACCGGAAACGGCAGCAGCGCCAGCGGCGCCAGAACCAGGAAAAACACCGGCGGATAAAAGAACGGAACCGGCACCTGATCGTAAGGATACGGAGCCTGATTGAGGGATTGCACCCGGAGAACAAGTTGCTGATGCAGCTGCTCCCAATCGTAGGCCGCCGCCGCATGGCCTTCGAGCGCCATCGCGCCCGCGCCCCAGAAACATGAAAAATCAATTCCGGCCTGGCCGCCACCACCGAAAAATGCCGGTATCGAAACCAGGATCGAGACGCCAAGCAAGATGACGCAGGCAACCATCAGCGCCGGGTCATCTCCTGCAGAAACGTCCCAGTGCAAAATCTTCTTCATGTCGTCTGAAACGGCTCAATCATGAAATGGCGCAATCTACCATTGCACTCGCGGGCCGAGCAACGGAACGCCGGCGGCGGCTGGAGATGTTTGCGCAGATAGGGTGAAGACGCAGGCGTCGAAAGCGGGCTGTGGCCTTGCTTCGCTCACGTCGCTACGATGGAGTTTTCCGGGCCCGCCGAGCCGTGGGTCGCGGATGTCAGTCCGTCTACGCTTTCGCTGGCGCTCAAGCTACGCCGGACACGCTTCGCCCTGACGGGCCCCTGCGTGGCTGCGCCACGCGTAGCCCGTCAGGGCGAAGCGTGGTGGGGGAGGCAGGACTCGAACCTGCGAAGCCATGAGGCGGCTGATTTACAGTCAGCTCCCTTTGCCACTCGGGACACTCCCCCGTCCAACAGCATCAGACCGGCCGCGCGAGTGGCGGCGGACCGGTCATCGAAATGACGCTGATAACCGGCCGACCCGAAGCGGGTGCGCGGTCGGGCGCGTTTATGGGGGAAGGCGGTCCCCAAAGTCAACCAAGCCAGCCGTCTATTTGGGATACTTTTGCAGGCTCGGGCGATCTCTGTTCCAAAGTAGCGAGTCTTGCAGCTAGATTCTTGTTTTGTCGCGTTTTCCTCACGCGAACCGGACCCCACTTCGCTCGAAAACGCTGTGTAAAATTGCCAATATTCGGGAGCCGTGACACAAGCCTCACATGAGCGATCGCGACCGCAAACCCAATTTCCGAGGCAAGGGCGGTAAACCCTTCAAAAAAGGGCCGAAATTCGGCCGCCCGCCGGCTCGGCGGGAACGCGAATCCGGTTCCGACGGGCCGGTGATTCTGTACGGCTGGCACACGGTGTCGGCCGCGCTTGCCAACCCCGACCGCCATATCCGCAAGCTTTACCTCACCGAGAACGCGGCCAAGCGCCTCGCCGACGAAAACATCGCGACCCGCGTCGCCCCCGAGATCGTCCGGCCCGGCGAGATCGACCGGCGCCTCACCCCCGATGCGGTGCATCAGGGCCTCCTGGCGGAGGCCGATCCCCTGCCCTCGCCCGGCATCGACACGCTGGCGCTGGAGGGCATCGTGCTGGTGCTCGACCAGATCACCGATCCGCACAATGTCGGCGCCATCCTGCGCTCGGCCGCGGCGTTCGCGGTGAAGGCGATCGTCACCACCGCCCGTCACAGCCCGGAGGCGACCGGCGTGCTGGCGAAGTCCGCCTCCGGCGCGCTTGAGCTCGTGCCTGTTGTCACCGTGCAGAACCTGGCGCGCGCGCTGAACGAGTTGAACGAGCGCGGCTTCCAGACCGTTGGCCTCGACAGCGAGGGCACCGAGGATCTCGGCAAGGCCGCGCTGCAAGCGCCGCTCGCGCTGGTGCTCGGCGCCGAAGGCAAGGGCTTGCGGCAATTGACGCGCGAGACCTGCCGCCTCGTCGCCCGCCTCGACATGCCCGGCGAGATCAAGAGCCTCAACGTGTCGAACGCCTGTGTGCTCGCGCTCTATATCGGCGCCAGCCGGCTCGGGCTGATGTGAACGACAAACGCCCGCTCGCGTGACGCGAACGGGCGCTGAGTCTTCGATCGATCGCCGGGTCAGTAATAGCGGCGCAGCACCTGATGGCCGTAGCGGCCGTAGCGATAGCCGTGGTGCGAACGATAGCCGTAGTGGTGGCGGTAACCGTAGTGACGGTAGCCATAGCGGCGATAGCCGTAATACGGGCGGCCGTAGCCTTCGCGGTAGTACGGACGCGGCGCCCAATTTCCCGGACCGGTGTAGGTCGGTCCCTGGTTGACGTAATAGTACTGCTGCGCCGCGCTGGGATAAGCGGCATCCGGGTCGGGCAGACGTTCGACGGCGCCGTAACCGTAGCCGTAGCCCCCGCAACCACCGCAGCCGTAATTGACGACGGGCGCGGAATAGCCGCAAGGGTTGAAACCGCACGCCATTGCGGGCGCGGTCAGCATGACGGCCACCGCCGCAATCAGTCCTTTGATCATTTGACGCATTACTCTCTCCTGTAGGTCTCTCTGTTCGTCGCGTAGCTCTTGATGGCTATTCAGGACCCCCGTTTCGCGGGGCTCTTGATTTCGGGCAGTCGATTTCAGAATCCTCGGGGTCGCGGTGGCCGCGGGAACGGGCGCGGCAGCGGCCGCGGCCCGTTGAACTCCGGCGCGTAGATCACCGGCGGCGGATCGACCGGCACGTTGGACTGTGCCGGCAACGGAGCCGATTCCGCACCCCACGATTGATGATAGCTCTCGGCCGGCTTGGGCAGGCGGCGGTTGGCCGGCGGCTCGATCTCGAGGCGGCCGTAACCCGGCATGCGGCCGAGGCTCGGATAATAGTGGCCGACATTCGGCTGGGGATCGATCGGGCGGCCGCCATAGACGGTCGGCACCATCGACTCGTTGCGCGCGAGCCCCATCGCGCTTTCGATCACGGCGTAGGAGGCGTCGACGCCGTTAATGATGATCGGCACGCCGGGCCGCACCGGCACGACAATGTCGAAGCCGCCGCCGGCCAGCGCCGTCGAGGTCATCGCAGCCAATATCGCCAGCGCAAGACTTGCGCGCATGTTCACCCAGCGTCCCGAATTGTTCTACCCGCAACCTAATCCAACGGCTTGGCGGAAGGGTTAAGGACGCCGGCCAAACTGCCGGTAAGCCTAACGCGTAAGCATCGGCATCCGGTCAATGCGGCCGTGCGGAATCAGAAATCGTTAACGGGCGCCCCGGGAGCATGATCCGGAAAAGTGCGAAGCGGTCTTCACGCTCGAACAAGGAGCCGCCTACCCGTCAGGTGAAGGCGTTCTCGACGATCGAGTGGACGCCGATCGCGATCGTGACCGCGCCGACCGCCATTTGCAGGCCGCGATTGGCCCAGGTCAGCCAGCGCGCCGAGGCTGCGAGCGGCACCGCGATCACGCTGGACAGCACGCCCATGCCGATCATCGAGCCGATGCCGAACAGCGCGACATAGCCGAGCCCGATCACCGGACTTGGGGCCTGCGACACCGTCAGCACCAACAGCGCCGCCGAGCCGGCCATGCCGTGCATCAGGCCGACCAGGAGCGTGCGCCAGCGGAAGCCGTGCGCATGGCTGTGCGCGGCGCGGACGTGCGGCACGGTCGACGCAGGCGCCACGGTGGACGTGGCCGCCACGGCTTCACCCGCATGGCTGTGGGCGTGGAAGTGCGTGATGCCGTCGCCATGCGAATGGGTGTGGAAGTGCACGCGGTCGCGCCACAGCCGCCACCACACATGCGCGCCGAGCCCGACCAGCATGATGCCGACCGCGGTCTCGATCGGCTGTGCGACCGTGTCCGGGATCGCGCGCCCGAGCAGGATCGCGGCGCCGGCAAAGATGAACAAAGTGAGCGTGTGGCCAAGTCCCCAGGTCAGCCCGTGCTTGACGATGTCACCGACATGGGTGCGGCGGGCCGCGATGCTCGATACCGCCGCGATATGATCCGGCTCCAGCGCATGCTGCATGCCGAGCAGAAAGCCAAGACTCAAGATTCCGAACATCAATCCCCCGCGTCGGCACCGACACCAGTTCGTTCACCGCTCTACACGCAATTCTCGTCAAAGGCAGCATGCTCCGGAACGCATCATGCGCACGGGCCTGCGGAACTTCACACTGGTTTGAACGCAGGGCAAGGCCGCGGCGGAACGAGCGCTGCACAGAGAAATTAGCCGTCCACCACGACGAGAGGAGGCCTTGCATGACACACTTCAAAATCCTCGGCGCAGCAGCCCTGCTCGCCTCGGCGCTGGCGAGCCCGGCGATGGCGCAACAGACGATCGGCACCCCCGCGCGCTGCTCGAATGCCTGGCCGGACGCCCGATGCCAGGCGATGGCACCAGGCACCACCCGCACCGCCTATCACCAGCGCATCGATCGGCGGGACCGCGACTGGCAGAGCAGCTACAACCGCTATGACCCCGGCCCGTTCGCGCCTGTCGACGCCGCGGCCCGCGTGGCCGGTGGCGTCGTCGGCGGCGCGGTCGGCACCGCGGCTGCGGTCGCCACCGCCCCGTTCGGCGGCCCCGACTATGCCCGCGCCCCGATCGGCGGCGCCGAATATGCCCGGCAGAACGGCTTTGTCTGCACCCCCGGCACCTGGTTCCGCGGCAGCGACGGCCGCAGGCATCCCTGCCAGTAGCTCAGCTAAAGGCCGACGGCGCAAAAGGCGGCCTGCGGGCCGCCTTTTTGCTGCCGGGCCGATGCGCGCCGAGTGATGGAATCCGGGCCGCACACGTTCCGGCCTTCGGGCTCTGCTTGGGGTCCTAGCCTCGGCGGTTCTGGCCTTGGTTCTGGCTCTGGCGCGCCAAGTCTGCTATGCGAGCGCGCAAATCATTCCCAATTCGCCGGCTTAGCTCAGCGGTAGAGCAGCAGTTTTGTAAACTGAAGGTCGGGGGTTCAATCCCCTCAGCCGGCACCAATTGGCTTGGATTTCCGCCATCCGGCCGCCGCGACCCAGCTTCAGTCTGCCGAGATCGACCGCCGGCCGCGGCTACCCCGCCAGCTCGCAGGCGAATACGGCAGTTCCGAGCATGGGGAAGCGTGCTTCGATGCTGCGGAGCTGTCCGGAGCATGCTTCTTCGATGCCGACGCCGAAGCAGTCCGCTGCTGCAAATCCCTCGATGATCCCGTGAACGCCGACCGTCCTGCGGCCGATGCTGCCTTCAAACCGAAGTGCCTGGGCATCGCGTCCTCCATCCAGATATGCGCGGCTTTGCGCCGCGCGTCGTTCCCGGCTGCGATTCGAACACGTCGTCGCGATTCAATCAAAGCGCTTCGCTTGATTGCCCACAATGTACAGAGCGAGCCGTAGTATTCCGGTTGTCGGGAGTGCCGCATCGGAGGTCGCGCTCAGCGCTAGCCAATGCAACGACCTCTGCGCTTCGCAATGTCTTGCATGAAGCCCTAGCGAGAACGTTGAGCACCCACGCGACGACTACTTGTGATTTTGTTCCCGCTGGCTATTGTTCCCGCACTTTCATCTTTGGGAATTTCAAAATGAAGATTGTTTTCTGCACCGCGATTGTCTTGTCCACGTTGGCCGTCGCTCCGGCGAGCGCCAGGGAGCGCAATGACAGCTCTCACTCCCAGGCCTGCATGGCCAAGAACGGCTTTACTCTCGATATGTGGCGCGCTCACTCCGCGGGCACCGACGCGCAGGTGCTGAGGTACATCCAGTGTCGGGATCGGGTGTCCGCAGCACAGGCCAAGGCGATCGGCATTCGCGACCATAATTTCAGCGCGGGCTATCGATGAGCCTTGAGGGTGACATGAAAATCGCACTCGCCCTCGCCTTCCTTGCCATCGGCTGCATCCCGGCAAGCGCAGCAGGCTGGACCTGCTCCGCCCCGGGTCTGATCTCGGGGTCGTATGATGGCGGCGATAGCGCCTACATCCATCTCACCGGCTTCTCGAACGGCAACAACTATCCTGTCGCGAAGAAGGGCAGCCGGGCCACCGGCACGACGAAGAACGGCACTCGCTTCGTCTGCACCCAACGCTAAGGCACATCGGCGGGACGACAGAAACCGCCACATCGATGTGGTGGTGAAGCGCTGAGGCAGTTCGCCCCTTCCGAACCGGCGCTGCGCCGCTGGGGCCGGTTCGGAAAGCCGCCGCGACACCTCCCTGGCAGGAATCGTGGGATCCTTCCCGTAGGATCACCCATCCCTCGCCTTGCTTCTGTTCTTGCGGCCCCAAACGGGGTATGCAGAATGTGGGGTGGGACTCTGCCAATGACCTATTTGATCCTTGCCCGAGATGGCACCAGCCAAATCGTGCTGAAGCGCGACAGCGAAGACGCGGCCGAGAAGAAGGCACGCGAGCTGAAGGAGATGGGCTGGTTCGAAGTCGAGGTCCGCGAGGACAAGACGGGGCCCGCCGCGGCGGCCCCGCCGGCGGATCGCCCACCGACGCTGCAATGACGCCTTGATGAACCTTTGCCGGGTGGCCCTTACAGATATGTGAGGAGCCGCCACCATGTCCGACACAGCACATTACCGCTTCCAATCCGATCAGGCGCGACGGCTGGCCCGGCAGGTGACCGACGCCGCGGTGCGCGAGAAGCTGCTGGAAATGGCCGAGGAATATGGTCGCTACGCCGACCTGATCGAGGCCCGCAGCATCGAGCAGGTACAGGTACCCGCTGCGGTAGCGGCCCATTAGGCTGAACCCACCCCCGTTCCGGAGGGCTCACCGGCTCGTCCTCTCCTGATGCTCGTTCTTAAGGTGAGGCCAAGTCCGCTCGACAACGCCCTGAGGATTTGTTCGGAACGTTATGCCCGCTCACGCGATTTTCCTCGCATGAGGGTCCGCGAATCCGACCGCAATCTGCTGCTTCTGGGCACGTTCACGCTGCTCAGCGTGGCCGCGGCCGGCTTGGTCGCCCTGCTCGATCCGGCACCCGCGCCGGCGAACCCCGCGCCTCGGCCGGCCGCGAATCAAGCGGCGGCGGGCGGTCAGCCCCCGGTCCGAATCGTCGGTACCCCGTTCGTGCCGAACACCAATCCCCGTCAGCGCTGACCGTCCACGACCGCGCGGCCTGTCACAATTATGTCACCGCGCCTACCAAACAGGCGTCTTCGTCAACCATCATGATGGCGAGCGCTTGATTCCGCGCGGTTGCTTTGCTGGAATCCGCGCGCTCAAGGTGCGCCATGAAGTGGATGAAGGAACGCGATCTCCTGATCGCTCAGACAATGGCCTTCGTACAGTCGGTGAAGGGCAAGCTGCCCGACGCCGAGCCGCCGGCGCCTGCCCCGCAGACGGCGGGGCCGCCTGCCGCAAAGCCGACCGCCGCGCCACCACCTGTTGCTACACCTGCACCCGTCGCCGCGTTGCCAACCGCCGCTGAACAGGCCTTGGCCGAGGCGATCGCCACGTTCAGCGTCAAGCCTGCGGCCGAGGTGCGGGCTGCGGTCGTGCCGCCTCCGCTTCCGGTGCCGACCGTGCTCGAGGGCCTGCCCCCCGCTCCGTCGCCTTTGGCGGTGACGGTCGTCGAAGTCCCGCCTCAACCGGCGCAGCCGCCGCAATTTGCCAGGCTCGACATCACCGGCGACTTCGGATCCGAGGTGCGGGAGCGGGTTGCCAATTTCCGCGCCCAGCAGCAGCGCTTCCTGAAGGAGCGCGAGGAATACTGCACCACGACCATGGCCAAGGTCCGCGCCGCGATCAACGAGCTGCCGCGCTCGGGCAAGTAAACGGGCCCCCTTTTCGCCGGATCGGTCCGGGTCCGTTGGGCTTCAGCCGCGCTCCCCCGATTTCACCGGTTCGGTCAGGAAGCGTCCGCCCGATCGCGTCAGCGTCGGCTCTTCCACTGCGTCGAGGGCAGGCTGCTTCCCCTCCAGCATGGATCGCAAGCCGGCGATCGCCTTGGTCATGCGTTCGGTGTACTTGGCTGCGGCGCCATCGACGAATTCTCGATCCTTTGGCTTAGGCTTGGCGACCCGCAGCTCCAGATGCGTCATTCCGTTTGGACCGTCCAGAACGGCGCGAGTCATCACGATCCGCGGCGCGCCGGGAATTGGAAGCGTGATGCCCACCGTAAAATAATCGGTCGGCCGCCAATCGAGCATCTCCTCAACGACGGTATGGTTGCCGTGCATACAGTGGTTCCTGGTGCCGAGACCGCGTCGTCCCTTGCCGGAATCCTCGACGATGGCGTCGGCGTCCCACCATTTCTGCCATTGCCCGGGCACGGTGAAAAACTCCCACACCGTCTGCCGCGGCGCGGCGATGTCGAATTCCAGCATGGCGTAGGCATCGTCACGCGTCACCTGCATCCGGGTTTGCGCGTCTTCCTGCCGCCACGCCGCTTCAAGATCGCGCACCCACAGCGTCACGTCGCCGATGACGTCGATGGTTTCGCGATGCGCGATGAGACCCTGCGCGAGCGGATCGACGCCCATCGCGCGGATGGCCGCGTCGCTGTAGAGCGCATATGCGCGCCCGCCGATCTTCTCACCAATCGTGTTCTTGAGCAGCCGGTGGACCAGAATGACGTCGCGCCCGGCAAGCTCCTCTCTCCCGCCCATCTTCTGCTTCACCATCTCGCCATGATGGATAACGAACTTGAAATCGAGATCGCCCATCGCGATGCAGGCCTGACACTCGCAAGTCGAGGCCTGGCGCACGTTGCGCAGGCGCCGCCGGAATTTGAAATAGGCGCCCTCGATCGCGTCCTGCAGCAGCGAGCCGTCGATTGCTTCGGCGGTAGTGTAGACGAACGCGGCGTCGCCTTCGAACTTGGCGAGGCGGAATGGCGGGCGCAGCGCTTTCACCACCGTATCCATGAAATCGGCGATGATGTCCTGCGCATGGTCGAGCTCGACCGCCGCAAGGAAATTCGTATAGCCGGAGATGTCGGCAATCGCGAAATAGGCCGCTTCAGCCTTCGGAAGCATGGGGACCTCCTGCGCAACCGGTTCACGCCCAATCGTGCGGATGCGCAGTCTGTCATACCGCGCCGCCCGAGGTCGAGGACCAAAGCAACCCCAGGCGTGCGCTAGCGGCCGCCGATCTTCTCCAGCACCGGCAGCAGGTGCTTGAGAAACTCACTCGGATTCTCGCTCATCGGGAAATGGCCGAGGCCTTTCATGATGGTGACCTCGGCTCCGGCAATGCTGTTCGCGACCGCCAGCGTCTCTTCCGGCGTACAGGAATAGTCGTACTCGCCCGACAGCAGAAACAGCGGGCAACGTCTCGTGTCGATCTCGGCGACGCGGGCGCGGATGTCGCCGTCGACCTTGTAGAAATAGAGGTCGCCCTTGAACACGCCGGGCCCGCCTTGCATGTAGTGCCACAGCGTCTCCCACCGCTCCTTGTCGGTGGCGTCGGGGCCGACGAGGCCCGAGACGATGGCGGCGGCGACCTCGCCGCCATGCACGTCCGGCCGGTGCAGGAAATTCAGGTCGTAATAGGGATCGACATGCGCGCCGGCCTGCAGGCCGATGATGGCGCGGAAACGTTCGGGATGCTCGAGCGCGAGATGCAGCGCGATCCGGCCGCCGATCGAGCAGCCGATCACGATCGGCCTGTCGAGGTCGAGCGCGTCCATCACCGCCAGGATCATGGTCGTGTATTGCGCGGAGGTGAGCTGGTACTCCTCGTCGTGCCAGCCCTGCGGCGGCGACGACTTGCCGTGCCAGGGCATGTCGAAGGCGATGACGCGGTGGTTGCGCGTCACGCGCGCATCGTTCATCAGGCCGCGATATTGCCGCCCGTCGGCGCCCGCGGTGTGCAGGCAGAGCAGCGGCGTACCCTCGCCCGCCTCCTCGACATAGACGCGGTGGGCCCGGCCGAACAGCTCCAGATGCATGTAGCGGCCGACGATCGGTTCGAATTTTGTGCTCATGCGGCCACTCCCTCGCGGCGCAGCTTGCCGAGCGCCTCCTTGAAGTAGCGCAGGTTCGCCATGAAGACCTGCAGCTCGCCCTCGGCTTTCAGCACGCGGCGCTTGATCAGCGCCATCAGGTCGTTCGAGCCCGGCGGCGGCCGCTTTTCGCAGAACCGGTCCCACTCCGCCTGCGAGGTGCGCAGCGCGAACGACGACGAGGGCATCACGAACGGGCCCTTCGTCACCGCGACGATCCGGCCCTCATGGATCGCGATCAGCCAGGCGGCCGCGCCGATCTCAAGCAGGAATGTCGTGGTGAGGTAGCGGCCGCGCCGCACCAGGCCGGCATCGCCGTTGACCCGCTCCTTCAGCGTTTCGATCATATCAGCTCCCCGATCGCGGCCCGTCCGCACGGGGCGCAGCGGGCGCTTGTTCTGCCGGCAATGATGGAAGGAATGCAGGTGCCGTCAATCGCCAGCGGCGCCGCGCGGCCCCGGCGATTTCGCGTGGCCGCCACATCCAGATTTTGGCGAGAGCCGGGAAATCTAGAGCCAGGACCAGACCAGCGCCACGTTCGCGGCGCAGGCCGCGAGCAGCGCAACCGCAAGGGCGAGCTGCACGCATTCGTAAGGAGGCTGGTGGATCGCTCTCATGGACCGGAGCATCCGGCGATTCTACCCGGAGAGTCCCGGGGATTCTTTTTTCGGGGATTTACCACCCGTTAAGGACTCAGGGCCCCTCCGGGAAAGGGCCGAAATGACTCATATTTTCAGATGCTTGCCGCGGATGCTCGCTCACGGTTCCGTGACCGGAACGGCGACATTGCCTGAAACCCAAAACGGGTGCTGGCGTTGTCGGTTGTTTGGGGAACGACGAATGCCGTACGCGCTGTTTTATCAGGACGCCAAGCTGAGCAAGGCCTACCCGACCGAGGCGGATGTCTGGACGCTGGCCAGGAAATCAGGCTTGGTGGTGGATGCCGTCTCCGAGGAGGAGAAGTCCGCGCCCCGCCCGGTGCTGGATAACGACTACGAAATCCGGCCGTGTCAGCTCGACCCGAACGAGGATCCGGCCAAGAACAAGGCCGATGCCGATCGCGAAGCGCGACTGGAGCCGCGGTTGAACTAACCAGACGTTAGGCTGGCCGGCGCGCAGCGGCGGACCGGGGATGAACTGGGTGCGGTCGCCCCGCGCCTACGGCATTGCCGTCGCCAGCGAGGCCTGTTCGGCGGCGAGCGAAACGCAAATCTTCCGCCGATGCAGACCCCGGATCGCGCCGGTCACCTTGAGCACCTTGCCAGCCGAGCAGGACGCGTCCTGCACGAACACGACCTCATAAGGCGCGAGCGCCAGGGGTTCGGATTTGAGGATAGTCTGGGCAAGGCACGGCACGGAGACCGCAGAGAGGATCAGCCCTAACGCAAAACTACGCATGTTCGTTTGTCCACCAGCCCGGCGATCGCATAATAGCGCAGCACGATGAAAGTTCCGTGCAATGCAGGAATTATTTTTTGCATTGCACGATCAGGCCTGAACATCAGGTGAATGTGGGGTCGTAGCCCGGATGGAGCGGAGCGAAATCCGGGGACTTCGTTCGTCGGATCGGCTGCCCCGGATTACGCTGCGCTCCATCCGGGCTACAGGTGCACCGCATGCGTCGTCATTCCGGGGCGAGCGGCTGGCCAACAAAAAAGGCCGACCCGAAGGCCGGCCTTTCGATCTCGATTAACGACAATGCGATCAGTAGCGGGAGCCGACCGGGCCGCCCCAACCGAAGCGGTAGTTGACCCCGAGCTTGACGGTATGTTCGTCGTTCCGGAAGCTCGTGCCGACGAGGTCGGCCGGGCCGCTGGTGAAGTTGGTCTTGCCGAAATTGTAGTACTGGTATTCGGCCTTCGCCGACCAGTTCGGGGCGAACATGTATTCGAGGCCCGCGCCGACCGTATAGCCGTCCTTGTGGCCGCCATCGGTGGTGAAGGACGCCGGCACGCCGCCGACCGACGCGGTGATGTTGTTGTTGTCGCGCCAGGCATAACCGCCCTTGGCGTAGAGCAGCGCCGGACCCCAGGTGTAGCCGAGGCGGCCGGTCACCGAACCGATCTGGTCGGTGTTGCCGGTGACCAGCGTTCCGCCCGGGAGCAGCACGCCATTGTTCGAGGAGCTGGGCAGCCAGGAATACTGCGCCTCGGCGCCCATCACCCAGTTCGGGGCGAACTGATAGTCGAAGCCGCCCTGCACGCCACCCATGAAGCGCGCGTCGCTGCCCATCAGGTTGTTGCCGTCGGTGAACGCGCCGCCGACATGGCCGCCGATATAGAAACCGGTCCAGTTGTAGACGACTGCGGGGGCGGTATAGGGCGGCGGCGCCTTGGTATAGGTGCGGGCCGGCATGTCAGCCGCAAACGCCGGGCTCGCGAGAGCGGCCAGCGCGACCGTGCCGAACAAAAACTTCTTCATTTCTGGTCCCCGTTACTAACGCTGCGCTGTTAAGCCAAACAACGTGACCTCAATTAGGTTGCTTTGGGGCAATGCCGGACCCGTGATGTTTCCGAGCTGTGACAGGGTCGCAACAACGCCCGTTTGTTCCTTGGCACAGCGAGATTTTTCACCGGTTAAGCAACCGCATCTCGGCTCCATGTAAGTCGCAGACGGCTAAGTTGAAGTTCAACGCTCCCCGAAAAGTGATCGGAGTTCGCTAACGTTTCGATCAGGCTTGCGACAAGCCGCCGCGCAGAAGCGCGATCAGATCGCGCTTCTGCCTCTTGTTCGGGCATGATCTTTTCGGAAAAACCGCTTCACACTTTTCCGGATCATGCCTTAGCGCGACATCTTTTCCAGTTCCGGAAATGCCGCGTAGGACGCGCCGGCGCAGGGCTCGGCGGGGTTGTCGAGGATGCGGTCGAGCCGGCCGTCGACAAACAGGACACCGCGCTCCCGGGCCGGCCGGTAATTGCCGTCGGTATCCTTCGCGCTGTAGCGCAGGCACACGACGTAGCGCAGCCGGCCGCCGATCGTGCGCTGCGCCGGCTCGGCGATAACAGCCTCGCGGACCCCGACCGGATTGTTCAGGTAAGTCCGCATGAAGGCGAGGATCTGGTCGCGGTAGCGGTCCGGGAAAGGCTGGTTGGCGACGCCCCGGTCATCGGTGAAGGTGGTCGGCCCGCCGCCGTCGTCGCTGGTGAGGCAGCCGGCGAGCGGAAGCGAGAGCAGCAGGATGGCTGCCAGTTGTGATGAAATCCGCAAACGACGCTGTTCCCTGAGTCCCCGGAGGCGTCTCATAAACTGCCGGGCGGCCGAAGGGAATTCGCAACTCGGTTATTCTTCGCCCGGGTTCACAACCGGAGCCGGACGCACTCCGGCCCGTCGCCATTGGGGAAGCAATGGACGGACGGGCCGGTTCTGCATCCAAAAGGCGCAGCGGGGCAATGTGGATCGAAACTACGCCCCTCGGATCAGATTCAACCGCGCTTGGGTCAGCCGCGTTTGGCCGGCGCGACGTGCTTGGTCGCGACCTTCGCACGGACGTGCGTGGTCGCATGCTTCGGCGACTTCACCTTCAGCATGCCCATGTGCTTGTGGTGGCGGTGATGGCGATAGTGCTTGTGGTGCATCTTGGCGTTGGCGTTGCGCACCTTCGACGGCAGCTGCTCGCTCTTGATCACGGGAGCGGCCTTGGTTGCCGGGGCAGTCGTGGTCGCCGGCGCGGGCGTTGCGGCCTTGCCGGTCTCGACGGCGAGCGCGGGCGCTGCGATCACGGACATGGCGAGCAGCGCGGCGGAAATCGTCTTCAGCATGATGGTCCTCCTCGTCGGGATCGAGAGGTTTCCGGCCGGATGGTCGGCCTCACCGATCAATGCACGTGACCTTAGGAGCCGCGCACTGAACCGGTTCTGAAGGACCCTGACGGACTTCATTCATGTGCATGACATCTCTGTCATGTTCTCCTCCACTGCCGGATCACGCAATCGTGGGATCGGCCGGGAATGTTCTGCACCCCTGGGTGTTCAAGTCATCAGGCTTCGGTGTAGGATTACCGAGCACGATCAGGAACGATCAGGAGCAACCAGGAATGAGCAGGAAGACGAAGTTTTTGGGCCTCGCAGTGCTCTCGATGACGCTCGCCTCCGGGCCGGTCATCTCGGCCTATGCCGCGGGCAGCGACAATCCCTCGCCGCCGGCTTCCGACAGCGGCAGCAGCAAGGGCAAGAAGGCGAAGAAGGACAAGAGCTCCGCGATCGACGATCAGAAGTTCCTGGCCGGCTATCGCGCCGCCTACACCACGATCTACGACAAGCACGACTACACCGCCGCAATCGAGCAGCTGAAGGCGCTCGGCCAGGATGATCGCGCCGACGTCGCCAACCTGATCGGCTACTCCTATCGCAAGCTCGGCGACTACAAGGTCTCGCAGATCTGGTACGAGCGCGCGCTCAAGGCTGATCCCGCCCATGTGCGCACCTGGCAGTATTACGGCCTCTGGCAGGTCGAACAGGGCAACCGCGATCAGGCGCAATACCACCTGAACCGCATCGCCCAGCTCGCCGGCACCAACAGCGACGAATATCGCTCGCTCGCCGCAGCACTGGAGAAGCCCCCGGGCACCGGCCTGGTTTACTGAGCGAGGCAAATTCCACCGATCAAGCCGGTGCAGTCACGACGACTGCGCCGGCTTTTTGCTGTGCTGTAGGATGGGTAGAGCCGACGGTCCGCGCAAAGCGCGGCCCGACGATAAACTCCGCGAAACCCATCGTCTGTCACCGTGGCACGAAGTCGATGGGTTTCGCTTCGCTCTACCCATCCTACGAATTTACAAATCGCGAGCGAGATCGGCCATTCTCGCAGCATACGCATCGAGCACGTCGTCAGCGCTGTAGGCCTGGCGCGCCGCGAAATCATCGCGCAGGCCGAGCCGCGCCGATGTCCTGAGCCGTGCGGCGGTCGCTTCCGTCATGATCGGTTGCAGGCCGATCTCGCGCAGCCCCTCGGCGACGCCATCCATCTCGACGGCGCGGCGCTCGGCGTGCAGCACATCGGTGCGCACGCACATGTCGACGAATTTGCTGTAGCGCGTCGCGTCCATCGGTTCGCAAATGCCACGCAGCGCTTCGCTGCGCACCCCCGCGAGCGAGGCGGCGGTCAGCGCCTCCACGATCAGCGCCTCCATGCCCTTGGTCACCACGCTGCGCAGCATCTTCACCGCCGCCGCCGTGCCGGCCTCCAGGCCGGCGAGCTCGATCGTGAAGCCCAACGGCGCAAACAGCTCGGCGAAGCGCGCGGCGCCGTCGCCGGAGCAGTACAGCGGCACCGCCGCACCGTAGATGCTGACCGCGCCCATCAGGTTGGCATCGACGAAGCCACCACCGTTCGCCGTCACCGCATCGCCCACCAGCCGCTTGGCCCTGGGCGTGGAGGCGTTGACGTCGACCACCAGCATCCCGGGCCGAACCAGGCCGGCGATGGCCTGCCCGACCGGCACGGCCGTTGCGACCACGACCGCGGAGAATACGATGTCGGCGCGCGCCATCAACGCGGATAGGCTGTCCACCAGCTCAACGCCGCGGGCGGACGCGATGGTCCGGAACGTTTCCGAATATGGCGGACGATTAGTCTTGCCCTCGCAAAACACCAGCGGCGCGGATTCGTGTCTGCCTGCGAGATGCGCCGCGAAGCATTGCGCGGCCTCGCCGAAGCCGACGAAGCCGATACGCCGTTGGGTCATGGCAACCTCTCGCGTCATGCTTTGAGCGCGCGCTTGCGACCGCTGTATCGCGCTCGGTGGCAAGAGATTCAAAGGCAAGAAGTGTGCCGGGCACATGCGCCATGGCCGACAAGGCGCTGCGTTTCACGACGTCGCGGCGATCCCGACGACGGGCCGACGGCGGCCGAGAATGGTGAGCATCACCAGCGCACCGATCGAGCAGGTGAGCGCCAGCTCGAGCACGGCGTTGCTGCCGAATCGCGTCAGCAGACCGGCCAGGACCGGCGGCGCCACCGCCGAGATCAGGTTGAGCGGCAAGGCGATATGCGACGTCGCCTTGGCGAACGCGCTCCTGTCGTAGAACACCAGCGGAATCGTCGCGCGTGCGACCGCAAGCGCGCCGCTGCCGAGGCCATAGATCAGGATGAAAGCCGCAATCGCCAGATGGCTGCCGTGGCCGACGATCAGGATCAGCATCGCGACCGGCAGCAGCGTGCCGGCGACGAGCCCCGTGGTGATGCCGTCCCAGCGGCCGCCGCCCATGAAGTCGATTGCGCGTGCCGACACCTGCACGATTCCGAGGGTGGAGCCGAACGCGACCGCCTCGGTTGCCGACAGCCCCTGCGCCTTCAACAGTTCGACCAGCACCGCGCTGAACCCGAAGCTGACGAAGGCGTTGAGCGCGATTGCTGCGACCACCAGAAAGAACGTGCTTCTGGCCGGCGGCGGCGCGGCCGACCGGTCCGGTGGCAATGCTGGTTCGGCCGCGTTGGCCAAGCGGCGCGGCAGCCCGAAGCTGTAGAGCGGCAGGCAAACAAGGACCATCGCCGCGGCATAGAGCAGGCAGGTGCTGCGCCAGCCGATGGCGCCGGTGAGGAACGCGGTTGTCGGCCAGAAGATGCTGCTGGAAAGTCCGGTGACCAGCATCAGCGCGCCGATCGCCCCCTTGGCGTTCCGCCCGGCCACCTCGTTCAACATGATGTAGGCGGCTGTGCTTAGTGCCGCGCTTCCGGCAATACCGAGGACCGCCCAGGCGACGAAGTAGAGCGCGGCCTGATGCGCGCAGGCCAGCACGACGAAACCGAGCGCGGCAATCACGCTGCCGATCATCATGACGCGCCGCGCGCCAACGCGCCGGAACGGTTCCGCTAGCAACGGCCCGCACAGGCCCATCGTCACATACAGGGTCGACGTGCCGGCAAACACCATGGGGAGCGAGATGTGGAGATCAGCCGCAATCCGGTCACCGGCAATGGCCGGCAGCCCGAGGGTCCCCCAGCCGAACACTTGCGCCACGGCAAGGACAAGAAGCACTCCGGCGGTCTGCCGATCCATTCCCGGGAATTGGGCCCGGTTCTTCCCCGCCATGAACCTGTCCACCGCGTTTCAGCCAAACGCCTTGGCTAACCGATGCGGCATGACGGTATCATGACTGATGGCGCCCGAACCGGCCCGGCCCCGGTGACGTCCCCAGGATTACGAGGGTGATTTACGGATAATGCTCGAGGCGACGATCGGGCTTTGGCGGGCGGCTCGCCCCCACCGTGTTGCCCGCAGCGCCGGCATCCGGCTTGGCCGGACGCGCAGCCTTCTCCACCGGCGGCCCGCTGTTGCCAGTCTTCTTGGCGCTGTTCAGCGCCTCGCCGGTGGTGGTCACGTTGGCGGCCTGCCCGGCCCCCGCCGAGCCGGCCGAAGGGCCGGAGCTTTGCGCCAACACGGTTCCCGATAGCACCAATGCCGCCATCAGTATTGCCGCGTTGATTGTCATGGAGGGGGCCTTCTGTGCGCGCGAATGATGCACAGCAACGCGCCGCTGCCACGGACGTTCCCACGGAGCCATCATTTAAGGTAAATGCGCGGCAAATTTCCGCCCTGGCGCGGCCTATCGCGCTTGCGGCTTCATCAGCCATGCGCCGCTGACGGGCTGCGTAGTGCCGCCTCGCGATACTCGGCCCATGCCTGCCGCAGGATTTGCACCGACGAGGTGAGGAATATCGCCGCCATCACGGCGGCGACGGCAAGATCAGGCCAGGCCGAGACCGATCCCCACACGCCGAGAGCAGCCGCCATCACGATGAGGTTTCCGATCGCGTCGTTGCGCGAGCAGAGCCAGACCGAGCGGACATTGGCGTCGCCGTCCTTGTACGGCAGCAGAAGCAGAACCGAGCCTAGATTGGCCGCCAGTGCCAACATGCCGATGGCGCCCATCACCTCGGCTTTCGGCACGCCGAGCACGAACGTCTGGTAGACGGTCGAGCCGAATACCCACAGCGCCATCAAGCTCAGCGACGCGCCCTTCAGCAGCGCGGCGGAGGCGCGCACACGCAGGCTGGCGCCGATCACCGCAAGGCTCAGTCCATAGGTGACCGTATCGGCAAGGAAGTCGAGCGCATCGGCCTTGAGCGCCTGCGATCCGGCAAGCTGCCCCGCGATCATCTCGGTCAGGAACATCGCGCCATTGAAGCCGATGACCGTCCAGAGCACGCGCTTGTAGCGCGGATCGAGACCGTCAAAGACGGGAACGCCGCCTGAGCATCCGCACGAATCGGCCGCGCGATCGCGGTCCCCTGCCCGCACGCGAGCCTTGCTCGGCAGCGTCAGCGGCGGTGGTGCGCAGCATTCGGTCGTCTTCTGCTCGCAGCAATCGTTCATTGCTCGTCCTTCCAGACGACAGGATAAGGCCAGCCACGCAGCCCATTCAAGCCGATCCGTCTGGAACAGCTCTGGGGAGCATACGTTGCGGTTTCAAGGGCTGCCGGCTGGGTTTAGCCGACAGCCCAACCTGGCGATGCGGGCCGTCGCCTCACTTCGCCTTCTGGATCGCGGTGACGGTGTAGCCGCCGTCGCCCTCCTTGGCCTCGAACCGGACCTTGTCGCCGACCTTGACTTGCTTCAGCAGCGCCGGATCCTTGACCCGGTAGACCATCGTCATCGGCTCGTCCATGCCGAGGCTCCTGGCCGGGCCGTGCTTGAGCGTGATCTTCCCGGCGCCCTCGTCGATCTTCTTGACCTCGCCATCGATATCAGCGCCCTGCGCGAAAACAGCGCCCCAAGGCGCACTCAATGTCAACGCCAACGCAAGCGAGGCGGCGCCTGCGATCCGGATGATCCTGTTCATGGTTGTTGTGCTTTCTTTCGTTGCTGGTTTCATTTCACGATGACGCGGCCGGTCATCCCGTAGTCGCGGTGATCCGGGATCAGGCAGGAATATTCAAACGTTCCGGCCTTGGTGAATTTCCAGACGATCTCCGCACTCTTCTTCGGTGCGAGGCGAACGCCGTTCGGATCGTCATGCTCCATATGCGGATGCTTCTTCATCACTTCGGCATGCTTCAAATTCTCTTCGGTGGTCGCGAGCAGGAATTCGTGATCCTCAGTGCCGGCATTGCGGATCACGAAGCGAATCTGTTCGCCGCGCTTGACCTCGATGCGGAACGGCGTGAACTCCATCTCCTTCATCTCGACCTCGACCGTGCGCGAAGGCTTGCTCGGATCGCCGGGCTCGCCGGCTGAATAGGATTCGTGGCCATGTTTTTCGTGGCCGCGCGACGGCGCGGCGGTTACCGACAGCGCGATCAGCGCGACGCAGATGCTGGTGAGTTGCTTCACTGGATTCTCCATTCTGTGTTTGATGCTTGTCGTTGGTGAGTGAGCTGGGTCCGCTACATCTTCATTCCCTTCATCGATGGCTTGGCTTTTCGCCCGGGCGCCGCCGGCGGTTGGCGCGCGGGCTCGGCGGCGGGTGCCTCGACCTCATAGGCAACCGTGCCCGGCGGATATTTGTACGGTCCGGGGTCGGCGTAATCGTCGCGGCCGAGCCCCTCGCGGATCTTCATGACAGTGAACATGCCGCCCATCTCGATCGGCCCGAATTGTCCGGTGCCGGTCATCATCGGCAGCGTGTTGTCGGGCGCTGGCATCTCCATGTTGCCCATCGCCATGCCGGTCGATCCCATCACCATGGCGTCGGGCGCGAGCTTGCCGACCGCCTTCGCCAGATCCTGGCGCGACACGCCGATGAAGTTTCTGACGTCGTGGCCCATCGCGTTCATGGTGTGGTGCGACTTGTGACAGTGGAACGCCCAGTCGCCCGGATTGTCGGCGAGCATGTCGAACGCCCTGACCGCGCCGACCGGCACGTCGGTCGTGGTTTCCGGATATTGCGCTGACACCGGCACCCAGCCGCCGTCGGTGCAGGTCACCGCGAAATTGTGCCCGTGCACATGGATCGGATGGTTGGTCATGGTCAGGTTGCCGATCCGCACCCGGATCCTGTCGCCGAGCCGGATCGGCATCGGATCGATGCCGGGATAGACGCGGCTGTTCCAGGTCCACATGTTGAAGTCGGTCATCTCGTTGACCTTCGGCAGATAGGTGCCGGGGTCGATGAGGTAGCTGCTCATGATGAAGACGAAGTCGCGGTCGACGGGACGGAACGCCGGATCGCGCGGATGCACGATGAACATGCCCATCATGCCCATTGCCATCTGCACCATCTCGTCGGAATGCGGGTGGTACATGAAGGTCCCGCTGTGCTTCATCTCGAACTCGTAGACGAAGGTCTTGCCGGGCTTGATGTGCGGCTGGTTGAGCCCGCCGACGCCGTCCATGCCTGACGGCACGATCATGCCGTGCCAGTGCACCGTGGTGTGCTCCGGCAGTCTGTTGGTGACGAAGATGCGGACCTTGTCGCCCTCGACCGCCTCGATGGTCGGCCCCGGCGCCTGGCCGTTATAGCCCCAGAGATTGGCCTTCATGCCGTCGGCGAATTCGCGCACCACGGGCTCGGCGACGAGATGGAATTCCTTCCAGTCGCCGTTCATCCGCCACGGCAGCGACCAGCCGTTGAGCGTGACGACCGGCCGGTAGTCCGGCCCGCTGGTGGGATGTAGCGGCGGCTGCATCACCACCTTGTCCATGGTCGGCGCTTCCGGAATGGCGGCGGCCTGGACGCGGCCGCTGACCGCGCTTGCCGTGACCAGCGCCGCGCTGCCCAGAAATCCTCGTCGTGAAAACATGTGCTGCTCCATTCAATGACCGCCGCCGGCCGCGGGCTGCGCGGCCGAGGCGATGGAAGACGGTGTCGATGCTGCGCCGGCCGAGCCGCCGCCGTTGATCGCGGTCTGCAGTTCGGATTGCGCCAGCAGGAAGTTGCGCTTGGCGTCGATCGCCGCGCGCAGCGAGGCGAGCCGCTGCCGCGCTTCGGTCAGCAGCGCGAACACGTCGACCTGCATGCTGGAGAAACGCAGCTGCATCTCCTCGGTGATGATCTGCCGCAGCGGCAGCACCTCGCGCTGGTAATGGCGCGCGATGTCGTAGGTCGAGCGGTAGACGCGGTAGGCGTCACGCGCCTCGGAGCGGACGTTGATCGCCTTCTCGGTGAGGCGGTTCATCGCCTGGCGGTAGGTCTCCGCCGCCTGGCGTACCCTCACCTCGCCGCCGTCGAAGATCGGAATCTGGAACTGGACGTCGAAGCCACGCTCCCTGAACGGCGGAGCTTCGGGATCGTGCGTCCGCTTGTCGATGCCGGCGACGTCGAGCAGCGTGACGAAGCGCGTCGCCTCGGTAAGATCGAGCGCCTTGGCGAGCGCGACGATTTCCATCCGTGCAATCTGCAGATCGACGCGGTGACCGACCGCGGCGATCTCGATCGAGGGCTGCTGCAGCGGCCGCTTGGGCAGCGGCGGCAGCCGGTCCGGAATCCGGAAGCCGAGATCGCCGTCCCACAATCCGAGCAGCCGCGCCAGCCGCTCGCGCGAACTCGCCGCGTTCTGCCGCGCGCTGGCGAGGTCGGCGGTGATCTCGGCGTAGAACACTTGCTCGCGGGCCTGGTCGAGCTTGTTCATACCGCCGGTCTCGCCGAGCTTTTTTGCGAGCTGCGCGGTTGACTCCGCGGTTGCCTTCGCATCCGTCAGCAACGCGACCATCTCATTTGCCGCGACTGCCGCGACATGGGCACGCCGCACCTCAGCGGCGAGCCGCAAGGTGGCGAGTGCGGCCTTGAGCTGCGCCTGGCGGAAGCGCTCGCGCGCGATCTCGGAGCGGGCCGGCAAGGTCGCGAGCGCGAGGATGTCGCCGACCACCTGCCGCTCGACCTCGCTGGCGCCGTTTCCGGTGATGCGGGAGACCGAGAAGGTCGGGTTCGGCGGCAGGCTGTCGGCGACGTAATCGGTCTCCGCCAGCGCCAGCTCGTTATAGGCGGCCTGCAAGCCCTTGTTGTTCAGCAGCGCGACCTGCACGGCGGCATCCGCCGTCAGATTGCGCGCGAGCAGCCGTTTCACCGCGGTGTCGACGCTCGCGGCCCCCTCTCCGCTGCGAACGAAGGCAACGTCCTTGCCGATCGCCTGCTCGGTCACCTCGGAGACGACGCCCATGCCGCTGTCGGGCGAGAACGACGCGCATCCCGCGAGCGCGGACGTCAGCAGCAGGATCGGCGCAATGGCCAGATGTCGCATGGCGCCCTCCTACCGATCCGACTTCGAACTGGCCGGCGGCGTGACGCCGTCGTTGCGCTCGCGCCACGGCAGCGGCGTCGACGGACGCAGGCTGCTGTAGGGCGCGATCGTCGAGCGGTAGCCGACGCCGACCGTCCCCGCCGCCGGGTTCGCCGGATCGCTTGCGACGGCAATCGGCCGGCCATCGGCCATGCAGCCGGCCAGCGGCGCAAATGCGAGGATGGCGGCGGCCATCCGCGGCAGCAATGTGGGTGGCGCGCGCAGGCCCAGTCTGTTGTCAAGCCTGGTGGCCACGGCGGCGAGCCTCGCCCCGAGTTGCGAATACATGGATCTGTCCCGATCATCAGATGAGTAATCGGCATGCGCCCGCGTGCGCGCGGCACAGCCACGATGTCAGCGAAAGATCAGGCGATGGGGGGACGGTAGAGGCGCGCCGGCGCCTCGCTTCGCAGGCTCTGATGAGCCTCGCAAAGTCGCGTGGCGATCGGGTGCAAGGGAGCTGCGACGAAGGGAAGATCGGCCGGCAGCGCCGATACGCACATCAACGCGCAGCACGGCCCCGACGCGGTCTTGCCGTCGTGGCTGTGCTTCGCAGGCGGCGCGGCATCATCGGCCGCTTGATGCATCTGCATGCCGCCGTGATCGTGGGCAGCATGATCGTGCGTGACGGCTTCGGCGTGCGCCATCGGCATCGACGGCGCGTGAACATGCGCCGCGGCGGCGGGCTGGACTTCATCCGTCAGGCACGGAAACGGCGCCCCGAATGCGAGCGCGAAGGACGGCGCGAGCACGCAAAACAGATAGGCCAGGATGATGGAACATCCCGCCCGCACCCGCCCTCGCCTGTTCAGTCGCACCAACACCCGCCTCGCATCTCCGATTGCCCCGCAAAGCCGACCGCAAATCAGCCAGCCGCAAATCGCCATCAGCTATATACCCCCTCGGGGTATCATTCAATCCGGTTTGAATCCACGAACCGACGTCATGTTTCCATCACATCTTTGCCGCCTGACGCGCGGCACAGGAAGCAACTTCGCGTGCCGGCACCTTCGCTTTGATCTCGACGCCCTTCACGACGGCGAAGATCGCGGGAATCACGATCAGCGTCAGAAGCGTCGACGAGATCATGCCGCCGATCATGGGCACCGCGATGCGCTGCATGATCTCCGAGCCGGTGCCGGTGCTCCACATGATCGGCAACAGCCCGGCCATGATGGCGACCACCGTCATCATCTTCGGCCGGACGCGCTCGACCGCGCCCGCGATGATCGCGCGATTGAGGTCGTCACGATCGATCGTGCGTCCCTCGGCAGCGCGACGCGCCGTGACCTCGCCCAGCGCCTGGTTGAGATACATCAGCATCACGACGCCGGTCTCGGCGGCGACGCCGGCGAGCGCGATGAAGCCGACCGCGACCGCAACCGACAGGTTGAAGCCGAGCGCCCACATCAGCCAGAGCCCGCCGACCAGCGCGAACGGCAGCGACAGCATCACGATCATGGTCTCCGCCACCGAGCGGAAATTGAGGTAGAGCAGCAGGAAGATGATCGACAGCGTTACCGGCACCACGATCTTGAGCCGCGCGGCGGCGCGCTCGAGGTATTCGTACTGCCCGCTCCAGACCACATAGGTTCCGGAGGGAAACTGCACGCCGGCCTGCACCGCGCGCTGCGCGTCCGCGACATAGCCGCCGAGATCGCGATCGCGGATGTCGACATAGATATAGGTCGCAAGTTGCCCGTTCTCGGTCCGGATCGTGGTCGGCCCGCGCGCCGGCGCGATGTCGGCGACCTCGCCGAGCGGCACCGCCCCGCCCGCCGGCATCGGCACCAGGATGTCGCTCGCAATCGCCCCCGGATTGTCGCGCAGATCGCGCGGATAGCGCATGTTGACGGTAAAGCGCTGGCGCCCCTCGATCGTCGTGGTCACGCTCTGCCCGCCGAGCGCGGTCGCGATCGTGTCCTGCACGTCCTGCACCGCGATGCCGTAGCGCGACAACGCTTCGCGATTCGGCGTGATCTCGAGATAATAGCCGCCGAGGCTGCGTTCGGCATAGGCCGACGAGGTGCCGGGCACACCCCGCACGACCTGCTCGACCTGGCGCGCGAGCTTGTCGATCACGGCAAGATCTGGACCGATCACCTTGACGCCGACCGGCGTCCTGATCCCGGTCGACAGCATGTCGATGCGCGCCTTGATCGGCATGGTCCAGGCGTTGGAGACACCGGGAAATTGCAGCGCCTTGTCCATCTCGGCGATCAGGCGGTCGAGCGTGAGGCCGGCGCGCCACTGCTGTTTCGGCTTCAGATTGATGACGGTCTCGAACATCTCCGACGGTGCCGGATCGGTTGCGGTCGCGGCGCGGCCGGCCTTGCCGTAGACCGAGGCGACTTCCGGAAAGCCGCGGATGATCCGGTCCTGCATTTGCAGCAATTCGCCCGCCTTGGTCACCGAGATCCCCGGCAGCGTGGTCGGCATATAGAGCAGCGTGCCCTCATTGAGGTCAGGCATGAACTCGGTGCCGAGCTGCCGGGCCGGCCAGATCGAGACGGCGACGGCACCGAGCGCGAGCAGGATCACCAGCGTCTTGGCCCGCAACACGCCGTTGATAACCGGACGGTAGATCCAGATCAGAAAGCGATTGATCGGATTTCTGTGCTCGGGGACGATCCTGCCGCGGACGAAGATCACCATCAGCGCCGGCACCAGCGTCACCGACAACAGCGCCGCCGCCGCCATCGCAAACGTCTTGGTGAAGGCGAGCGGCGAGAACAGCCGCCCCTCCTGCGACTCCAGCGTGAAGATCGGCATGAAGGAAACGGTGATGATGAGCAGGCTGAAGAACAGCGCCGGCCCCACCTCCGCCGCGGCCTCGATCAGGATTGCGACCCGCGGCCGCCCGGGCTCGGCGCGCTCCAGGTGCTTGTGCGCGTTCTCGATCATCACGATCGCCGCATCGATCATGGCGCCGATCGCGATCGCGATGCCGCCGAGGCTCATGATGTTGGAGCCGATGCCGAGCAGCTTCATCGCGCCGAACGCCATCAAGACGCCGACCGGCAGCATCAGGATCGCGACCAGCGCGCTGCGGACATGCAGCAGGAACACGATGCAGACCAGCGCGACCACCACGCTCTCCTCGAACAGCGTGCGCTTCAGCGTGTCGATCGCCGCATAGATCAGATTGGACCGGTCATAGACCGGCACGATCTCGACCGATTTCGGCAGGCTGGTCGCGATCTCCCTGAAACGCTTCTTGACGTTTTCGATCACGTCGAGCGCGTTGACGCCGAAGCGTTGCAGCACGATACCGCTCGCGACCTCGCCCTCGCCGTTCAGTTCAGTGATGCCGCGCCGCTCGTCGGGGCCGAGCTCGACGCGGGCGACGTCGCGCAGCAGCACCGGCGTGCCGCCATCGGTCTTCAGCACGATGTTGCCGAGATCGTTGATGTCCTTCAGATAGCCCTTGCCGCGGATGACATATTCGAACTCGGACAGCTCGACGGTGCGGCCGCCGACGTCGGCGTTGCTGGCGCGGATCGCATCGCGCATCCGCTGTATGGTGATGCCGCGATCGCGCATCCGCTGCGGATCGAGAATGACATTGTACTGCTTGACGAAGCCGCCGACGCTGGCGACCTCGGCCACGCCTTCCGCCCTGGCAAGCGCGAATTTCAGATTCCAGTCCTGGATCGTGCGGGTGTCCGCAAGGTTCAGCTCTTTCGACATCACGGCATACTGGTAGACCCAGCCGACCCCGGTGGCGTCGGGTCCGATGGTCGGCGAGACGCCAGCCGGCAGCCGCGACGCCGCGCCGTTGAGGAATTCGAGCACGCGCGAGCGCGCCCAGTAGACGTCCGTGCCGTCCTCGAAGATGACATAGACAAAAGACACGCCGAAGAACGAGAAGCCGCGCACGACCTTCGACTTCGGCACCGTCAGCATCGCCGTGGTCAGGGGATAGGTGACCTGGTCCTCGATCACCTGCGGCGCCTGGCCGGGATATTCGGTGTAGACGATGACCTGGGTGTCGGAGAGATCGGGGATCGCATCGAGCGGCAGATGCAGCAGCGCGTAAAGGCCCGCGGCTGCCGCAAAGCCGGTGCCGAACAGCACCAGCAGCAGGTTGCGCGCCGACCAGGCGATGATGCGGGCAATCATCGGCGGTCCCCCGTCTTGTCGCCCTCGCCCGCCTGCGCAGCACCGGCCTCGGCAAAGCCCTTGATCGCCGCTTTCAGATTGCTCTCGGCGTCGATCAGGAAGGTGGCGGAGGTCACCACCGCATCGCCTTCGGCGAGGCCGTCGCGGATTTCGACATAGCCCTCGCCGCGCCGCCCGAGCTTGACCTCGCGCGGCTCGAACCGCCCGTTGCCGCGGTCGATCAGCACGCTCTGGCGACTGCCAGTGTCGAGGATGGAATTATCAGCGACCGTAAGTACCGGCGCCGCGCTGCCGGTGTCGATCTCGGCGTCGACATACATGTCCGGAAGCAGTGCGAGGTCGGCGTTCTGCAATTCGATCCGGACCCGCGCGGTGCGCGTCTCCTTGTTGACCTGCGGGTAGATCACGCTGATCTGGCCTGCGAAACTGCGACCGGGATAGCTGCGTGCCCGCACCGTGACCTTTTGCCCGACCACGATGTTGCCGAGATCGCGCTCGGCGACGTCGACCAATGCCCACACGACAGAGACGTCGGCGATCCGAAACAGCGCGTCGCCGGGTTGGGCGCGCATGCCCTCGATGGCGGCGCGCTGCAGCACGATGCCGTCGCGCGGCGACAGCCACTGGATCGCGATCGGAACCGTCCGGCTCTTCTCCATCTCGGCGATGACCGGTTCGGGAACGTCGAGATTGGTCAGCCGCTGCTTGGAGCCGCGCCCGTAGGGCTCGATACCCGCAGTCGCCTTCGACGTGATGGTCGCGACATATTCGGCCGCAGCGGACGATATTGCCGGGCTGTAGATCTCCATCAACGGCTGGCCCTTCGTCACGCGGCTGCCGGTCGTGACGTCGGCGACTTTCTGCACGTAGCTCTCGGCCCGCATCGCGATCACGGAGACGCGACGCTCGTCTAGCTGGATCGTGCCAGGTGCCCGGACCAGCGTGCGGATGCGGCGCATCTGCGCGGCCTCGGACTTGACGCCGCTGCGCTGGATCCTGCCGGGCGACAGCGTGATCGAACCGTCGTCGCTGTCTTCGCCGTCATAGACGGCGATGTAATCCATCCCCATGGAGTCCTTCTTCGGCACCGGCGAGGTGTCGGGAAGTCCCATCGGATTGCGATAATATTTCACCTTGCGCTCGCGCTTGGCGTCGGCCGCCGGCATTGCCGTCGGCCCTTCCGCCTCGTCAAAGCTGATATCGGCGCCGGCGGCGACGGGCCGGTAGTCGCGGCCGTCAGCCGTCTTCTTCGGCGTCAGTGAGTAGAACGGCTTGCCGTCCGGATCACGGTAATAGATCGGCGCGCCTGCTTCCGCCGCTTGCGCGGCAGAGGCAGCGAGATTTGCGCCCACCCAAGACGGCAGGCCGCGGCCGATATGTGCGACGCCTGCCGCTGCAAGGAGCGCAGCGGCAGCGCCGGCCAGAGCCAGCCGGTTCATTTTCCGGCCGTGACTACGAGCTTGCTTTCGACCGTGCCCGTCTCGCCTTGCACTTTGGCGCCGAGCGACAATTGCCAGCGGCCGGCCATCCCAAAGGTCGCCTTGAACCGATAGGTGCCGGGTTCGGTCCCCGGCATCGGCGTGACCTTGGTAGCCATCTCCTGCATGCCGTCCGGGGCCATATCGAGCCGCGTCGCGAAGATCACGGCGTCAGGCACGGCCTTGCCGGTCTTCTTGTTCATTAGCCTGACGGTGACAACCTTGTCCGGACCGGCCTGAACAGTCTGGTCGACGAGCTGGAATTCGTAGTCCTTGGTGTCGGCGAGCGCGACGTTGGCGGTGCCTGTCAGCGCCAGACCGATGAGCGCGGCCCCTACGGCACGCGACGTGTTGAACAACTTCATTATCTCGTTCCTCGATTGGATTTGATCTGCCGCTTGCGCGGCATGAAACGTCCACGCGTCCAAGGGCCGCGCAGCAGCAACCGGCGCTTTGCAGCGCCAGTCAGACCAAATATCGAGGAGGATGGTCGGGAGGCGGACGGACCAAGCCGTCGGCAACCAGATCGTCATGCGGATGCAATTGCAGCTGCGTCACCGGCCTCATCGCGAGGCCGAGAGCCGACGGTCCCGCGTGCAGGACCTTCAACATGCAAATCGCAACCAGCGGACAATCCCGGCAGTCATTGCTCTTCTGCTTGTCGGGGCAGCACGGCATATCAGCCGCCATGTCCGACGTGTCCGCCATCTGGCTCATACCGGTCAACAAAGATCCAGCCGCCGCAGGCGTGACCAGCGGCGCAATTGTCAGGCCGGCCGTCACGAGGACGGCGAGCAGCAATCTGAACAATTGGCGAACATTCATAGTGCGACAGTCTCACAAAGGACGGGTGCTGGAAAGGTCACCCTGTTCACAAGTGCACCAGCGAGAGGTTGGGTGGTTAACCGTTCACCCCGGCCTGACGCCCCGCCTATTGAGACTTCGGCCCGCCGTGATAGCGCCACCGCGTTCCAGCCGTGTCCGGAACGTTCATTGGCTGCAAGCGCGCCGCTTCCTGATCATAACCGAATGCAGACATCGGGTTGCGTTGGGTGGCGACCGCCGGCGTTGTTTCCTTGGCCTCATTGGGCAAATACCGCTTGTCGGAGATCGTCGCGCCCGCTTGCGCAGCCGCCGATGCCACAACAACCGGCACCAGGAACGAGAAAGCAAGAATGATCTTGTTGATCGACATAACCCGGCTCCATCATTGTTCTGAAGTGCATTTATTTGCGCTTCTGATCATGAGTTCGGAGTCGATATTCCTCCGGTTACACGCTCACGCCGACGTGACAGGTCTAAATCTCCTCGTTCACCAACGCAGCAGCCGCGGTCCCAATACCGCACCCGCGAGTGTGCACAGTACGATCGTGCCGCCGTACCACAGGGCGACAAAGGGCAGCGAGTCATCGGTGCAATGGAGTGCGTAGGCGACAGCGCTCACGCCACCTGCGACAAGGCCGCCGAATGCCCCCGCCCGCACCAGATTGGTCGGCGCCGCCTTTCTGACGGCCCAGATGATCACGGCAAACGGCACGATCGCGATGACCGGAATGGAAATCAGGCATTCGAACCATTGGTCTCCCATGACCATCCTGTCCCAGTGGGAGCTGGGCGCCTGTCCAAGGCTGATCGCAGCGAGCAGCATGATCGCCGCGAACGGTAGTGCAGCAAGTCCGAGGGAAATTGTTCGCTCACCTCCCGGACGCGCCAGCCGAGTCAGATAGACCGACGCCGCACCCAGAGTGCCGAGCGCGAATGCGAGCTTCAGGAACAGAAAGGTCACGGCGCGCGGCGTGGTCAGGTCGGCGCGAACACCAAGCCCGGCAAACACGAGGCCAAGCGCGGCAACCAGCCCCAGCCCGAGCGCGATAGCGACACTGCGGCTGACCAGCCGGCGATCGACCGGCTCGACATTCGTGCTGAGCGCCGCAATGAGTTCGTCCGTCTTCATGGTTCCGTTCTCCGAGCGATCAACGCGGCCAGAGCTTTGAGCCCGCGATGGATGCTGACCTTCACACCGGATTCCGACATGCCGCACCGCTGCGCCGCTTCTGCGACGCTCAATCCATCGAGCTTTACGGCGGCGATGGCGCACTGCATGTTCGCCGGCAACTGCTTGAGCAATCGCCTGACGTCAAAGCTGCTCTCGGTGCCGACGTGATCGTCATGCGCCGTGATGTCGTCGGCCTCGTCGATCGGTACGTCGGCGCGCGAGGCCTGTGTTCGGCGCAGGAAATCGATCAGTTTGTAGCGCGCGACCGCGTGCACCCAGGGCGTCAGCGGCTGTGCCGGGTCGTAGGTGTGCCGCTGGAGGTGAATCGCCAGTACGGCCTCCTGCACCAGGTCCTCCGCCTCCGCCGCGCCGCGTCCGGTCCTGGCAAGCTTGCTTTTGTAATAGGCGCGCAGATGCCGACTCAGGCGCTCCAGCAACGCTCGGTGGGCCGCCGCATCGCCATCCTGGCTGGCAAGCATCAGCGCCTTGAGCTCGTTCTCCGTGGTCGACATGCAGTGCCTGTACCTACTGGTTCGCTTACGCGGCCAGTTTGGTTACACCCTGATCGGTCAGGCTAGAATATTCTCGATGTCGCCGTGGAGCCGCCCCCTGCTGAGGGGCGGCAGAATTGAGCGAGGCTCGGATGCACCGCGCCGTGAGAACGCGGTGCCCGTGCGAGCCGCAGGCACGGCCCCAGCGGTGCGGGCATTCAACCGGTCACGTCTGCTTCAACGCCGCCGGATCGACCGGCATCTTGCGCAGCCGCTTGCCGGTCGCCGCGAAGATCGCGTTGCTGATCGCCGGCACGATGCCCGAGGTTCCGGTCTCGCCCATGCCGCCGGGCGGCTCGGTGCTCGGGACGATATGGACCTCGATCGCGGGCGCCTGATCGATGCGCAGCATCTGATAGCTGTCGAAATTGCTCTGCTCGACGCGGCCGTCCTTGAGCGTGATCTCGCCGTAGAGCGCCGCCGTGACGCCGAAATTGATGCCGCTCTGCAGTTGCGCCTGCACCGTGTCAGGATTGACCACGGTGCCGCAATCCATCGCGCAGACGACGCGGTGGACGCGCACCGAACCGTCCCTGGCAACCTCGACCTCGGCAATTTGTGCGAGGTAGCTGCCGAACACGAATTGCAGCGACACGCCGCGTCCGCGCCCGGCCGGCAGCTTGCCGCCCCAGCCGGCCTTGGCCGCCGCGAGCTCGAGCGCCGCCTTGGCGCGCGGCGACTTGCCGAGCAGCGCGCGGCGATAATCGACCGGATCCTGCTTCGCCGCCGCCGCCAGCTCGTCGATCACGCTTTCGGTGACGAACACGTTGTGCGAGGGCCCGACACTGCGCCAGAACGCGGTCGGGATGCCCGGCGGTTCGACCCGGACATATTCGACGTGGAAGTTGGGGATGTCGTAGACGAGATCGATCGCGCCCTCGGTCGTGTCGGGGTCGAGACCGTTGCGGAACGCCGGCGGCGCCCATCGCGCCAGCACCGACGAGCCGGCGAAGCGGTTGTTCCAGGCGACCGGCTTGCCGGACGCATCGAGGCCGACCGAAATCCGGTCGCACCAGTAGGGCCGGTACATGTCGTGCTGGATGTCCTCCTCGCGGGTCCACACCAGCTTGACCGGCGCATCGACCTGCTTGGCGATCTGCACCGCGCGAATGACGCCATCGACCTCGAGCCTGCGGCCGAAGCCGCCGCCGAGCAGATGATTGTGCACCACCACCTTCTCCGGCGGCATGTTCAGCACCTTCGCGGCCACCGCCTGCGCACGCGAGAGCGCCTGGCTGCCGACCCAGATCTCGCAGCCATCGGGGCGCACATGCACGGTGCAGTTCATCGGCTCCATCGTCGCATGGGCGAGGAACGGCAGCTGATAGGTCGCCTCGACTTTCGTCGCCGCGCCGGCCATCGCCTTGTCGGCGTCGCCGATATTTTGCGCGATCGTGCCCGGCTTGGTGGTGGCGGCTTCGAGCTCGCGCGCGATATCCGCCGTGGCGAGCTTGGCGTGAGGGCCCTCGTCCCACTCGATCGTGAGCGCCGCCAGACCCTTCTTCGCTGCCCCCATGTGGTCGGCCACGACCGCGACGGCGTCGTCGAGCGTCACGATCTGGCGCACGCCCTTGACGGCTTTTGCCGCCGCATCATCGACGCGCTTCACCCGCCCGCCGAACACCGGCGACTGCGCCAGCGTCGCGATCTTCACCCCGGGCGGCCGGGCGTCGATGCCGTAGACCGCCGTGCCGTTGATCTTGGAGGGCGTATCGAGCCGCTTGGCCGGCGTGCCGATCAGCTTGAACTCGGACGGGCTCTTCAGCGTGACGTTCTCCGGCACCGGCATCTGCGCCGCGTCAGTCGCCAGTTCGCCGTAGCCCAGCTTGCGTCCGGAGGCCGCGTGATGCACCTCGCCGTTCTCGGCGCGGCATGTCCCAGGCTCGACGTTCCAGCGCTTCGCCGCGGCTGCGACCAGCATCGCCTTCGCGGTGGCGCCGGCTTTGCGCATCGGCTGCCAGGCGCCGCGCATCGCATTCGAATTGCCGGTGGCCTGCACGCCGAGCAGCGGATTGGCATAGAGCTTGTCGCTCGGCGGCGCGTGTTCGAGCCGGACCTGCGTCAAGCCGATCTCGAGCTCCTCGGCGATCAGCATCGGGATCGAGGTATAGGTGCCCTGCCCCATCTCGACATAGGGCATGGTCAGCACGACCTTGCCGTCGCTACCAATCCGGACGAAGGCATTCGGCGCGAAGCCATCGGAGGCGGCCGCCTCGCTCTCGCGGCTCGCGAACGGCAGGCCCACGCTGAGTAGCAGGCCGCCGCCTGCGACCGCGCCGGCGCGGAGGAAGTTGCGCCGCGACAGATCGGCGGCGCGCTCGGACAGATTGTCGATCAGCGTCATGGCTCAACCTCCCGACTGCGCGGCTTGCTTGATGGCTTCGCGAATGCGCACATAGGTGCCGCAGCGGCAGATATTGCCCGACATCGCGTCGTCGATATCGGCATCGGTCGGCTTCGGCTTGCTCGCGAGCAGCGCGGAGGCCGACATGATCTGCCCCGACTGGCAGTAGCCGCATTGCGGCACCTCATGCGCGAGCCAGGCGTCCTGGATCTTCTTGCCCGCCGGCGTTTTGCCGACCGCCTCGATGGTCGTGATCTTGGAGTCGCCGATGCTGTCGATCGTCGTGATACAGGAGCGCACCGCGCTGTCATCGAGATGCACCGTGCAGGCGCCGCACAGCGCCATGCCGCAGCCGAACTTGGTGCCGGTCATGCCCAGCACGTCGCGCAGCACCCAGAGCAGCGGCGTGTCGCCATCGGCATCGACCTGATGACTGGTCCCATTGATCGTGATCTGGAAAGGCATCCTGACACTCCTGTCCTGGTTCGAGGCCCCGCGCGGTCCGCGCCCCTCCGGGCGCGACCGGCCACATTCCAAGGCAATCGCGCATCATCGCGCCGATTGCTCACTTATGGTAATAAATACAATTCCAAAGCTCTATAATCGGCGCTTTGATCTCCAGTGAAATAACTATTGGTTTATAATCATGGATCGACTGACCAGCATGTCCGTGTTCGCCCGCGTCGCCGATCTCGGCTCCTTCACCGCGGCGGCCAAGGAGCTGCGGATGTCGCCGACCATGATCGGCAAGCATATCCGTTTTCTCGAGGACCGGCTCGGCTCGCAATTGATCAACCGCTCGACCCGGCGGCAGGGCCTCACCGAGCTCGGCCGCAGCTATCTCGATCACTGCAGGCAATTGCTGGAACAGGCCGAGGCCGGCGATGCGCTGGTCGAGGAGGCGCTCAGCGCGCCGCGCGGCAAGCTCCGCGTCGCGACCTCGGTCGCCTTCGGATCGTACAGCCTGGCGCCCGCGCTGGTCCGCTTCATGAAGAGATATCCGGACGTCTCGGTCGACCTCATCCTCAGCGACAGGATGGTCGACCTGCTCGAGGAAGGGCTCGATGCCGCGATCCGGGTCGGCACGCTGACCGATTCCACCATGATGTCGCGCTCGCTGTCGCCTTATACCGGCGTGGTTTGCGCCGCCCCGAGCTATCTCGCCGAACGCGGCACGCCGACCCATCCGGCGGATCTCGCCCACCACGAATGCCTGCGCTACCCCGGCTGGTCGGACGGGCAGCGATGGACCTTCTCCGGGCCGGAGGGCGAAGTGCATGTCGATGTCGCGAGCCGCCTCTTCATCAACAGCGCGTTCGGCATCCGCTACGCGGCGCTGGCGGGCGCCGGCATCGTGCTGATGCGCGACGAGCTGCTTGCCGACGATATCGCCGCGGGACGGCTGCAGGTCCTGCTGCCGAACTACACGACGCGGGCCCGCGCGCGCCAGATCCTGTGGCCGAAGCACCGCAAGATGACGCCGAAGCTGCGCGCGCTGATCGACTTCATCGTGGAGACGTATGGGTGAGCCAGATCGATCCTTCGGTTCACGGTCGAAACGTGAATTGGGGTTAGTTCGTGCCTGCTATGATGAGAAGATTATTGAGTACGGGCGTGGAGCAAAACGCCACCACTATCGCGATATTGTAAGGGTTGTTGCTGCGCCACAGCAGCCACATCATGAAATAGGTCAAACCGAGCTTCGGGATCAGCCACCAGGGGCCGAGCCATGTCTGCGCGACATGCATGAACGGGTTCAACTCGCCGAGGCCGAGATTCAGGATCGTGTTGGTGGTGTAGAGATCGGCGATGCCAAGAAGCAGGACGGACAGCACGAGGAGCGTCTTGGCCAGGTAACGTGGCCCCAGAATGATCTCGTAAGCAAATGCGGCGCCCTCGGGAACGTTCCGTTTGAACCACGACTGCGCGGCGTCATTGGTCGCGAAAACCTTCAGATGCTCCGGCTCGCCAACGGGCTTGCTTGTGTCGGTATAGACCCAGACTTTCATTCGCTTGCTCAAATAGCTCTTATCAAATCACAAAAAATATCATCTGCCGCGACGGTCCTCTCCGGAGACAGCTCTGCCGTCGCCGTAAGGATTGATTCCGGAGAGTGGGGGTGCCGCTTCAGGGCGATTCAATCGTTGCGTCGCTTCAGGTCCATGCGTCCAATGCGTTCATCAATCAGTCGATTTAGTCTCTCGTCCCGCAGTGAATTCTTCCTAAACAGCCCGCCATGCAGCCGATAGGCAAGAAGAAGCAGGACAATAGCAGTGCCCCCGAGATAGTAGGACCAGTCCATTCTTGAACCGCGCCTGGTTGCTGCAATGGGCGAAGCTTAGGGCGAGCCTGTCCTACTTGTCCAACGCTATCCTGTGCGCCACACCTGTCCGTACCCGAATGGATTGGCCTGATTTATGCTTGGAAATGGCCGCACACGGAGGACGCGCGATGAGGCGGGACCTTTTGGTTATTTGCGGCGGAATGCTGGCCACGGGCGCCATCACCTGGATCCTGCTGGGCAACCCGGCGAGCGTGCCACATATGCACGGGCCCCAGACGATGTCGGCCGATCAAGACTTGAGACTCGTCTCCCAGCGAAGTCCATATATGCGAGACGAGCGCTAGGGCCGTCCCCGGCGGGTGCCCCGCGAAATTCAATCACTGAGATGCCCGACGAGGCAAGGCGGCTGTCGATTCGAATGCGCCCAGTCAGCGGGACTGAGCATAGGGTGCAGCATTCATCAGCAGCACCCCGAAAAGCAGGACCAGATAGAGCATCGAAAACACGAACAGGCGACGAGCGGGCCGCCTTTCCTTGTCGGGGCTCCGGCGTACCTGCCATGCGAGAAAAATCATGATCGCTCCCAGCGTCGCCGCAGCCGCGCCGTAGGCGGCTCCCGCAAACCCCAGTGCACAAGGCAGCAGCGAGGTCGAAACCAGAAGCACGCTGTAGAGAAGAATCTGGCGCTTTGTTTCGGTCCTGCCGGCCACGACCGGCAACATCGGCACTCCGGCGCGGGCATACTCTCCAGCAAGATTGAGCGACAGTGCCCAGAAGTGGGGTGGCGTCCAAAGGAAGATGATCAGAAACAGGATGAGCGGCTCGAGCCCGACATATCCTGTGACCGCGACCCAGCCGATCACCGGAGGGAGCGCTCCGGCGGCACCGCCAATGACGATATTCTGCGGGGTTCGACGTTTGAGCCACATCGTGTAGACGACGACGTAGAAGAAGATCGTGAAGGCCAGCAGCGCAGCGGCGGCCATGTTCAGCAAGGTGCCGAGGGCGAGGACGGCGCACGTGCCGAGCATCAATCCGAAGACCAATGCTTCCGGGCGCGACACGCGGCCGCTGGGAATTGGACGGATGGCGGTACGCGCCATCAGCGCATCGATGTCGGCGTCGTACCACATATTGAGCGCAGCTGCGGCGCCGGCGCCCGCAGCGATGCAAAGAAGAGCAGCGAGCCCGGTGAAGGGCTCGATGCCGCCTGGTGCGACCATGAGACCGACCAGTGCGGTAAAGACGACCAGCGACATCACGCGCGGTTTCGTCAGTGCGACGTAGTCTCCGATGTTGGCATAGCCCCGGCGACGAATTGAACGATTGATTTGCACGAGATTAATTCCTCGTCAGTTCGAAAAAGCCACCGGCTGAAGGCCCTCTTCGCAGGGTGCCGCAAGAAGCGGCGAGGCCTCCGCCTTCAGGATGCCTTGCCTCCTCCAGCATGACCCATGTGTTCATGGCCGTCGCATTTCTAGCTTGCCGGCGCGAAGAACATGACCCGAAGCAGATGCGTATAGTCGGATTCGAACACCATGATCCCCACAAACACCAGCACCAGCACCGGCGGCAACAGGATGGCGTAGGCCAACGCCAACCGCTCCCAGGCCATGTGCATGAACACAGCGACGATCAGGCCGGCCTTCAGCACCATGAACAGCAGGATCAGCGACCACCGCAGGTGGCCATGGATACCAAAATAGTCGACGAGATAGGAGCAGGTGCTGAGCACGAACAGCCATCCCCAGACCACCAGATAGAGCTTGATCGGGTGCTGCTGGCCCTCTGCATGCGCGGCGCCCGATGCCACCGCACCATGCACATAGGTGTGTAGCGCGTGCTGTGCTGCCTGCCCTTCCACATGTACCGCTGCTTCTGTCATGCGCGACCTCACCAGAGATAAAAGAAGGCAAAGATGAACACCCAGACCAGATCGACGAAATGCCAGTACAGGCCCATGATTTCGACGATCTCGTAGTAGCCCTTGCGGCTCGTGAAAAAGCCGCGCCGCTCGACGTCGAAGTCTCCCCGCCAAACCTTTCGCGCGATGGCGATCAGGAAGATCACACCGATGGTCACGTGGGTGCCGTGGAAGCCGGTGATCATGAAGAAGGAAGCGCCAAATTGCGGTGCGCCCCACGGGTTGCCCCAGGGCCGCACGCCCTCCATGATCAGCTTGGTCCATTCGAAAGCCTGCATTCCGACGAACGTCGCGCCAAATGCCGCGGTGACCAGCATCAAGGCTGCCGTTTTAACGCGATCCCGGCGGTAACCGAAGTTGACGGCCATCGCCATCGTCCCGCTGCTGCTGATCAGGACGAAGGTCATGATCGCGATCAGGATGAGCGGAATGTGCTGGCCGCCGATATTGAGCGCGAAGACTTCGCTGGGATTGGGCCACGGCACAGTCGTCGACATTCGCGCCGTCATGTACGACAGCAGGAAGCAGCTGAAGATGAAGGTGTCGCTCAGAAGGAAGATCCACATCATGGCCTTCCCCCAGGACACGTTCTTGAACGCGCGCTGGTCCGAGGCCCAGTCGGCGGCGATGCCGCGCAATCCGGGTATCGTCCCGGGCAGCGCCTTGGGGGTTGCGAGTGTGGTTTCTGTCATCGCTTCCTGCCCTCGCTAGGTGAGCAACTGGCGACAGATGTCGACGAAATTGTCGGTCCAGCCCGTCAGCAGACCGAGCAGCACCAGCCAGACCAGCAACAGGAAATGCCAGTAGATGGTACAAAGCTCGACGCTCAGGCGCATCTGCGTCATCGGCGCGCCGCGCCACAGTTTTACGGTCGCCCTGCCGAGCGCCACCAGGCCGCCGGTCACATGCAGCCCGTGGAGCGCGGTGATCAGATAGAAGAAGGAATTGGCCGGATTCGACGCCATGACATAGCCGGCGATGCTGAGCTGCTGCCACACCACGAGCTGCCCGATCAGGAACATCACGGCCGATGCAGCGCCGACCAACAGGCCCGCGATCAAGCCCTCATGGTCGTCGCGGCGCGCGGCCATCAGCGCCCATTGCAGCGCCACGCTGCTGATGACGAGGACGCCGGTGTTGAACCACACCAGCCTCGGCAGCGGCAGCTCGCGCCAGTCCACCATGGTGGTGCGCATCGAGTAGGCGCTGATCAGGAGCGCGAACAGCGAGCCGACCACCGCGAGAAAGACACCGAGGCCGATTTTCGCTGCCGGCACCGAAGAGCCGCGATCGCCGCGAAGATCGACGGCAATGCCCTGCTCCAGCCACGGCTTGGCGGCCAGCCGTTGCTGCGAGAGCCACCATCCCGCGATCGCTGCAATCGTAGCAATGAACAGGACGATGGCACTCACGGATGGGCCCCCTGGGCCAGCACCTTGGCCGGCGGTTCATTCTGCGGGATGAAGTCCCTGGCGGCACCGGGCACGCTGTAATCATAGGCCCAGCGATACACGACGGGGAGCTCCTTGCCCCAGTTGCCGTGTCCCGGCGGGGTCTCCGGCGTCTGCCATTCCAGCGAGGTGGCACCCCAGGGATTGCCGCCCGCCTCTTTTCCCTTGAACAGGCTCCAGACCAGATTGAACAGGAAGACGAGCTGGGCGAAGCCGACAATCAGCGCCGCCACGCTCATGAACGCGTTGAGGTCATGGGCGGAGGCCGGGACGAAGGACGTGTCGCCGATGTCGTGATAGCGGCGCGGCATCCCGAGCAGGCCGAGATAGTGCATCGGGAAGAACACCGCATAGGCCCCGACGAACGTCACCCAGAAGTGGAAGCGTCCGAGCGCATCATTGAGCATCCGCCCGGTGACCTTCGGATACCAATGATAGATCCCGCCGAACACGGCCATGATCGGCGCAATCCCCATCACCATGTGGAAGTGGGCGACAACGAACATCGTATCGGACAGCGGAACGTCGACGACAACGTTGCCGAGGAACAGCCCGGTCAGGCCGCCATTGACGAAGGTGACGATGAAGCCGAGCGCGAACAGCATCGGCACCGTGAGATGGATGTCGCCGCGCCAAAGGGTCAGCACCCAGTTGTAGACCTTGATCGCGGTCGGGACCGCGATGATGAGCGTCGTGGTGGCGAAGAAGAACCCGAAATACGGGTGCATGCCGCTGACATACATGTGGTGCGCCCACACGACGAAGCTCAGCGCCCCGATCGCCACGATCGCCCAGACCATCATGCGATAGCCGAAGATGTTCTTGCGCGCGTGCGTACTGATCAGATCCGAGATGATGCCGAACGCCGGCAGCGCGACGATGTAGACTTCGGGGTGGCCGAAGAACCAGAACAAATGCTGGAACAGGATAGGGCTGCCGCCGCCATACTTGGTCAGCTGGCCCATCTCGACCAGTGTCGGCATGAAGAAGCTGGTTCCAAGGAGGCGGTCCAGCAGCAGCATCACCGAGGCCACGAACAGCGCCGGGAACGCCAGCAGCGCCATCACAGTGGCGGTGAAGATGCCCCACACCGTCAAGGGCATGCGCATCAAGGTCATGCCGCGTGTGCGGGCCTGCAACACCGTGACCACGTAATTGAGCCCGCCCATCGTGAAGCCGATGATGAACAGGATCAGCGAGGCCAGCATGAGAACGATGCCCCAGTCCTGTCCGGGGGTCCCGGAGAGAATCGCCTGGGGCGGATAAAGCGTCCAGCCGGCGCCGGTCGGCCCGCCCGGCACGAAGAACGTCGCGGCCAGCACCAGCACCGCGAGCAGGTAGACCCAATAGCTCAGCATGTTCACATAGGGGAAGACCATGTCCCGCGCGCCGACCATCAGCGGGATGAGGTAGTTGCCGAAGCCGCCGAGGAACAACGCCGTGAGCAGATAGATCACCATGATCATGCCGTGCATGGTGATGAACTGAAGGTACTGATTGGCATCGATAAAGGAGAACGTGCCGGGAAATCCCAGTTGCAGCCGCATCATCCACGACAGCACCAGCGCAACCATTCCGATCGACATCGCCGTGATCGAGTACTGGACGGCGATCACCTTGGCGTCTTGCGAAAAAACGTACCTCGTCCACCAGCTGTGCGGGTGATAGAGCTCAACCTCAGCGACTTCGGCGGGCGGGATTCCTGCGACCTGATCAAACGGGATATCGACCATCGGAATACCCTCCTTGGTCTTCCGCTCAGCGACGAGTTCACTTCATATCCGGCCGAACATCCGGCCGATCCTCGTCGGCATGTTCATTCGCTGCCAGTCTTGTACGCGGCCTTCGCGACGTTGCGCTGGCCGGACAAGGCGGCGAACGTGTGCTGCTTGTCCAGCCACGCGTGATATTCCTTCTCTTCTTCCACGACGACCTTGCTGCGCATCTGTGCGTGCGCGGCACCGCAAAGCTCCGCGCAGAGGACGTCGAAGGTTCCGGTCCGGGTCGGCGTGAGCCAGTAGTAAGTCACCGAGCCAGGGATCATATCCATCTTCGCCCGGAACTCGGGCACATAGAAATCATGCAGGACGTCGATCGAGCGGAGTAGCACCTTCACCGGCTTCCCGATCGGCAGATGCAGATCCTCGTTTTGCACGACGATGTCGTCCTGCCCGTTCGGATCATTGGGATTCAACCCGAGTGGATTGTCGGAGCTGATCAGGCGCGCATCTGACGTGCCGAGCCGGCCGTCCTTTCCCGGAAGCCGATAGCTCCACATCCACTGTTGTCCAACGACCTCGACGTCGGTCGCGTCGTCGGGAACGGTGACGAACTGGTGCCAGACGACGAGGCCGGGCGCCAGCATGGCGACGACGCCGATCGCGGTGCCGATGCTGAGCCACCATTCGAGCTTCTTGTTCTCGGGATTGTAGTGGGCGCGCCGTCCCTCGGTGTGGTGAAAGCGCAGGACGCAATAAGCCATGAACACGATCACCGCGCAGAACACCGCTCCGGTGATCCAGAATGTCAGGTTGATCGTGTGGTCGATATAGCTCCAGTTCGAGGCAATCGGGGTCCACCACCAGGGGCTGTAGAGGTGAAACAGCACCGAGGCGACGGCAACCAGGAGCAGTAAGATCGCTACAGCCATCCCTCATTCCTCCTTGCCATCGAAGGCTGCGGAGACGAACGAAAGGGCGGAGCTCACGTCAGAGGGATGGTCTCACGTTCACCATCACCGTGGCTTTTGCCTCGCCCATTCTGCCGGTCGCGATGCTGGGACATGACAAAAACTCAACGTCACGGCCGCAACCTCATCGGAGCTGGGGGCGTCAACCATCAACATGGTACCCATCGAGCCAGACGTCAATAGAGGAGTAATGCCCGCCGTTGTCCGGCGCGTGTTGGTAGGGATGGATTGGATGCCGCGAACACTGATCGGCCCTCCCTATCGCATGGTGCATCGCAAGACCTCGTTTGTGCACCTGCACAATTCTCCCGACCGCATTCGCCACCTTGCTTCTGCCGCGCATCGGACTAGTTTTACTGGACCGGTTGCGACGGATGTCGTCCGGCAAGCTCCTTCTGGTTGAATCTGATTTGCCGGACTCAGTCGCGATTTTCGCGCATGAGGCGGATGTGCGTGTGTTGATGGCGCTCCGTTCCCCTGCGGCCACAAGCAAGGAGACCGGAACCATGACCACGGTGTTCGCACGACCCAAGCTGCAATTGTTTGGCGTCTCTACCGCCTTCGTCGTTCGCAAGATCAGCCTTTCCGACCTGGGCGACGCGCTGCGCCTCGGCTGGGAAGACTTCAAGGCCATCCCGACCCACGCAATTGTCCTGTGCGTGATGTATCCCGTGCTCGGACTTGTCCTGTTCAGACTTGTGCTTGGCTATTCGGTGCTGCCCCTGCTGTTTCCGCTCGCCGCCGGCTTCGCCCTGATCGGTCCTTTCGCCGGACTAGGCCTCTACGAACTGAGCCGACGACGCGAACGCGGAGAGGAGCCAGGAGCCTGGGATGCAATGCAGGTGCTGCGCGCGCCGTCGTTCGGCGCCATGTTTGAGCTTGGCGTTCTCCTGCTCGTTCTGTTCGGGGTCTGGATCGCTACCGCGGACGCGATCTACATCATGACGTTCGGCTATGCGCCGGCTGCGAGCATCCCTGATTTCGCAAAGCGCGTGTTGACGACGCCCGAAGGCTGGTCGCTCATCATCGTCGGATGCGGCGTCGGCTTCCTTTTCGCCTTGGTTGCCCTGTGCGTCAGCGTCGTCTCATTTCCACTGATGCTCGACCGTCATGCGACAGCAATCGATGCGATCCGCACCTCGATACGGGCCGTGATGATGAATCCAATTGAAATGGCCGCGTGGGGATTGATCGTTGCGGTATTGCTGGCCGTGGGCTCACTGCCATTCTTCGTCGGTCTCTGCGTCGTTCTGCCGGTGCTTGGTCATGCGACCTGGCATCTTTACAGAAAGGTGGTCGAGCCCGACCGGAATCCTCCGCAAGAAGAGCCCCGTCCGCCGATTGGTCACCGCTACGCGGCCGACTTCCCGGCCTCCCTCTTCCCGTGGAGCCGTGAGCGCTAAAGCGTTCTCGAGCGAAGTGGCTACCGGTTCGCGTGAGGAAAACGCGTCAAAACAAGAACCGGCGCGAGCTTGATCGCGCACGCGGCAAGCGGACGTAGTTTATTGTCGCGCCGCGCCGCGGCCTGGCCGGCGACCAACCCCGACATGCCGCGAACCATTGCGCGATGTTGGAACGACGAGGTCCGCTCCCAACTTCCGCTGCGGACTTTCGCCGGGACGACGAATGTGGACGTCGGCCGTGCCACGCAATCGATGTCGTCCTGGCGCAAGCCAGGACCCATTACCCCAAATGGCATTTGTTGCGCGACGCTGGGGCCACGATCCCGTTCACAATCGAATCCGGTGGTTATGGGTCCTGGCTTTCGCCAGGACGACGACAGTATTTGCAGCGACGGCGCAATCCACACCGCCACATTCCCCTCACCTCATCAGCGCCTCGACCTCCTTGCGGAAGGCCTGGCGCGAGCCGTCGCGGGAGTAGAACATGTGACCGCCGGGATAGACCGCGAGCCTGGTGCGGCTCGGACCCGCGAAGGCCGGCAACTGGTCGAGGATGATCTTCGAGGCGAAGTACGGGGTGGCGAGATCGAACAGGCCGTGCCCGATCAGGAGTTTCAGATTGGGGTCGAGCGCCAGCGCCTGGCGAAGCTGCGTCACCGACTCCGCCGGACTGATGCCGTGACCGAACTCCCAGGCCTTGTTCACGCTTTCGCTGAGCAGATGATAGGAGCCGTCCGGCCGCCAGTTCAGCTTGCGTGTGGTGAGGTCGACGGCGGCGCTGGTCAAAGGCGCCATCAGCGGATCGCCGGACGGATCGTTGAAACGGAAGTAGCTGGAATCCGGATAGGGATCGAAGCCCTCGACCGAGGCGTCGTAGCGGCCGGTCACCTTGCCGTTCTTGCGATCGAACTCGCGGCGGAATTCGCCGATGTCGAAACGGCCGGCGAGCCTGCGGCTCACCGCCTGATCGATCCCGGTCAGGCTTGCGACCTTGTCGGCGAGCCGCGCGGTGGCCTCGGTGTCGGCCTGCCCCTTGACGAGGTCGAGCAGGAAATCGCCGCGCGCGTAACTCTCGACGTCGGCGAGATCCTCGCGCGTCACCGGGCCCTTCGTCTGTCGCGCGACCGCGGTCATGGTCGGCAGGCTTGCGACATATTGCAGGAGGCTGGAGCCGGTATATTCGCGGAAATCGAGCACCGGCGAGATCAGCACCAGGCCGCGGACGCCGACGCCCTGCTGCATTTGCAGATTGCGCACCACCTTGGGCCCGCGAATGCCGCCATAGCTTTCGCCGACGAGATATTTCGGCGAGGTCAGCCGGTCGTATTTCTCCAGCCAGCGGCGGATCACCAGCGCGACCGAATTGGCATCGCCATCGACGGTAAAGAAGCGTTTGCGCGCCTCCTCCGAGGTGGTGACGAAGCGGCTGTAGCCGGTGCCAACCGGGTCGATGAAGACAAGATCGGTGAAATCGAGCCAGGTGTCGGCATTGGCCTGCAGCTCGGGCGCGGCCGAGGACACCGCGCCGTCGAACGGCAGCCGCCACGGCCCGACATTGCCGAATTGCAGCCAGGCTGACGCGGAGCCCGGACCGCCGTTGAACAGGAAGGTTACCGGCCGGTTCGCCTTCTCGGCGCCGTCGAGCTGGTAGGATGTATAGGCGATGTCGGCGAGCGGCTCGCCCTTGTCGTCGAACACGCGGATCGAGCCCGCGGTCGCGCTGAAGTTAAGGGTGCGGTTCGGCAGCGCGACCGATTGCTTGGTCGTGGAGTCCGGCGGCAGGCGATGCTGCTCGGCGGTCGAGCCGCTGGCCGCAGCGTTGGCGCCGGAGCCGGCCTCGCCGCCGCGTCCTGCCCGCCCCTTCTGGCCGCTCGGGTTCTGGCCAGCTGGGTTCTGGCCACTTGGAGCCTGCGCGCTCGGCGACGGCGATGGCTGCGGGATCTCGTCGTCGGCCCGCGCCGCGGTCGCAAGACAGGCCACCAGCAACGCCGCGGCGAGCCGTGTCGCAAGACTGTTAGCCATATCGTTCACTCCCTGCGCCCCGATTTACGCAATCCAGCGGCAAACTGCGCTAGTTTGGCGGCGCCGGCGTGGCATGCGGTCCGTTCCCGGACCATCTCGACAAGGCCGCCCGGGATGTATAGACGAGCGCGGCGTGTTCCGTGCCAAACGAGTTCGTGAGCGAATGGCCAGCTCCAAGCGGTATGACAAGATCGCCTTCGTCGCCAGCGCCAGCGCGGAAGCGCAGTCGGCGCTCGAGCAGCTGACGGAAATGTACGGCAACCATCCACCCGCCGATGCCGACGTCGTGGTCGCGCTCGGCGGCGACGGTTTGATGCTGCAGACGCTGCACGCCAACATGCGCAGCGGCAAGCCGATCTACGGCATGCATCGCGGCACCGTCGGCTTCCTGATGAACGAATACTCGACGCATGATCTGCGCACCCGGCTTGCCGCCGCACGGGAGTCGCTGATCAATCCGCTGCTGATGCGCGCGACCGACATCCACGGCGCCGTGCATCTGCATCACGCCATCAACGAGGTCGCGCTGTTCCGGCAGACCTACCAGGTCGCCAAGCTGCGCATCCTGATCGACGAGCACGAGCGGATGCCCGAGCTGATGGCCGACGGCATCCTGGTGGCGACGCCGGCCGGATCGACCGCCTACAACCTCTCCGCCCAGGGGCCGATCCTGCCGATCAACGCGGCGCTCTTGGCACTGACCCCGATCAGCGCGTTCCGGCCGCGGCGCTGGCGCGGCGCGCTGCTGCCGAATTCCGCCTTCGTGGTGATCGAGGTGATCGAGGGCGAGAAGCGCCCGGTCGCCGCGGTCGCCGACCATGACGAGGTCCGCGACGTCCGCCGGGTCGAGGTGCTGTCCGACAAGACGATCGCGATGCGGATGCTGTTCGACCCCGGCCACTCGCTGGAGGAGCGCATCCTGCGCGAGCAGTTCGGCTACTGACGGCGGCCCCCCTTGCTCCCCCTGCCCGGCAACCAATCATTAACCCCGGGCGGGATATGGTTAACGTCGGGTAATACCGCATTGGCCCGGTATGCCCTATCAGGGCCGGACCATGTATCGCATCGATTTCAACAAGCTGCGATTTTTGATTTGCGACGACAATCCGCACATGCGCCGCATCCTGCGGACGCTGCTGCATTCGTTCGGCGCGCGCGAGGTGTATGAGGCCGAGGACGGCGCCACCGCGCTCGAGATGTATACGCACTACGTGCCCGACATCGTCATCACCGACTGGTCGATGCCGATCTTCGACGGGCTCGAGCTTGCGCAGATGATCCGGCAGCCGGAATCCAAGGGCAATCCCTACGCGCCGATCATCATGCTGACCGGGCATTCCGAGAAGCGCCGCGTCACGGTGGCGCGCGATGCCGGGGTCACCGAATTTTTGGCCAAGCCGATCTCAGCCAAGGGCCTCTACCAGCGCATCATGAACGTGGTCGCCAATCCGCGCCCGTTCATCAAGACCAAGACCTATTTCGGCCCCGACCGCCGCCGCAACACCACCAACACCTATATCGGCCCCGAACGCCGCGGCAGCGGCGAGGTCGAGGTGCTGCAACAGCCGTCGCTGCTCGAAAAGGCGCGCTCGGCCATCTAGGACACCGCCATGGCGAAAGACAAACCCGGGACGATCGAGGTCAAGAGTTTCGGCACGCACCACGTCATCACGCAGCCCAATCCGCTGCGCAAGATGCTGCTGCGCGTCCCCGAGAGCGATCTCGACGATCCGGTCGGCCGCGCCGAAAAGGCGCTCGCCGGGCTGTCGGGCGAGTTCAAGGAGTGGATGACGATCGAGGCCGACCGCCTCTCCGCCGCGCACGCCACCGTGCTGCGCGAGGGCTTCAACCAAAAGACGCGCGAGGAGTTGTTCCGCGCCGCGCATGACGTCAAGGGCGATGCCGCGACATTCGGCTATCCGTCGGCGGCCGCGGCCGCGGAGAGCCTGTGCCGCATCATCGAGCACGCGCCGGATCTCGGCGCCGTGCCGCCGCAGTTGATCGCCCATCACATCAACGCCGTGCAGGCGATCGTGCGCAACCGCACCAAGCTCGACACCGCGGTCGTCGCCGGCGTGCTGAGCAAGCAGCTCCGCGGCATCGCCGATGAATTCCTGACCCACGCCAACCGCGACCGTCCCGAGCACCTCGAGGCGATCCTCGCGCCGAGCATCGTGCCCGGCGAATAGTGCCGCGGCCGGCTGCTCGCGTTGCGGCAGCCACTCAAGCATCCATCGATCGGCAGGAAACGCCGCCCTCAGGCCGCGATCAGATCGTCGTCGTAAGGCAGCACCGCGATCGCGTCTTCCGCGGCGAGCTCCTCGCAAAACATCCGTGCGTCCTCGCGGGCCGATTCGGTCGCAAAGCGGCGCAGCAGGATCAAGAGCGGTTCGGCCGCAGAATGATCGGTCTCGCAATGCGTCAGCACCCGCTCCACCATGCGGCGATGCAGCCGCGCCGCGCCGTCGCCGCTGTCGACATAGCCGACCTCGTGGCTGGCCTCGAGCGCGACGCGGAACGCGGCGTAGGTGGATTCCGGCAGGCCGGCACGGCGCAGCAGCGCCTGCAGGCCGTTGCCGCCGCGGTCGTTCAACAGCGCGGAGACGCGGCCATAGGGCAGTCCGGAGAGTTCAGCGAGCGCCGCCCCGAACAGATCGAGATTGCCCGACAGCAACGCGCGCAGGATCAGCCCGGCGGTCAATTGCCCGGTGGCGCGCAGATGCGTGATCAGGTTCTGCATGTCGTCGCCGAAAGCGCGCGCGGCGATGTTCACCGTGGAGCGTTCCCTCGCCTCGCCGGCGATGCGCTCGGCCCGATCGGCACCGAGCCAGTTTCGCGCGACGACGAATTGCGCCAGCGTGTCGGAGAGCTTTGCGACCAGCGCCAGCCGCGTCGCCGACGGCAGGTCTTCCAGCTGCAGCATCGATTCCCTGATGGCGGCGAGATGGCCGTGGCGTTCGACGATGCGATCCCAGGAGAACGGCGCGAGGCCGGCGTAAGGATTTTCGATCAGCTCGAGCGCGGCCGCCGCCGAACCGACCTCGGCAATCGCGGCGGCGACGGAGGCCGGCAGATTGACGCGGCGCGCGATCGCGCACTGCATCTCGTCGGAGCCGGTGGCGACGATGTCGACGAGGTCGGCATCGATCAGAAGCGGCGAATGTTCCAGCACCGGCAGCGCGATCGCCGGCTGGTCGGCCGACAGCGCCTGCACGATCGCGGCAGGCGCATCCGCACTGCGCGCGAACACCTCGGCCATCGCCTGCCGCACCAGCGGCGACGGGTCGTCGAGCAGCATCAGCAGCGCGCCTTCGGCTGCGATGCGGTCGTCCTCGGTGAGATCCGAGATGAGCCAGGCCCGGGCCAACGCCCGTGTCGCCTCTGCTCGCTCACCTGCTGGAGCGGTCCTAATCCAACTAATAAACTGCCGAACGATCATGGTCCTTCCGGCTTACGCAACGAAACGGCATCGGCATACGACGCCACTACAAGGAAAAATAAACCATGACGCTTAATAAAGGGTTCACCATAAACGTTTGGGATTATTGACGTTTCGTTAAGACGGCAACGGCGTGCAGCTTCGCGCGCGCAGCAGGGCAGCGCTAGCCGTTGCTGTAGGTGCCGCTCGGATCGCTGAACAGGTCAAGCCGGCCGGGCGCGCGGACCTTTGGCGTCGCCGACGCGGTCAGCGAGGAGGAATTGCCCCACAGCTCCTGCACCGCCGGCGAGATCGGCTCCGAGCGGTCGCCGCCCTGGTAGAGCGAGCGGAAGGTCGGTGCCGGCTGCGCCGATGCGACGGCCGAGGTCGCAGCGACGGGCGTCGCCGACCGGGAGTCCGGGAACGTCGAGAGATAGGACGCGGTGTCCATGGTCAGCGCTTGTGTGGGCGCCGCGCTTGCGATCGCGTAAGGGCTCATGGTGTCGCCGCCCGCCGCGGCGAATGCGGTGCGCGTATCCTTGGAGTTCGCGGCCGCGGCGTAGCGCGTGGTCAATACCGAATAGACCTGGCTGACGCTGCGCGCGCTGCCCGACTTGTCGTAGAAGATCGACTGGTTGGCGGCTGCCGCCTTCGGAAACATCGCGGCCGCGTTGGCGCTCGGGCTGTCCTCGGCGCTCGAGATCAGCTTGCCGGCGCCGCCGACGCCCATGAAGTGCGCCATGTAAAGTTCGGCATCGGTCGGACGACGGCCGAGCTTGCCGGTGAGCTTGAAGCTGTTGGACTGCGTGAGCACCGCCGCCATCGAGGATGCCGCATCCGGATCGTCGCGCAGCTTCATGACCGCGGCGCGGGCGGAGGGATCGCTGACCGAATAGCTGCCGTCGGAATTCCTGGTGACGGCGTCGGCATACTGGCCATAGCCGAGCTGGCTTCCGGCCTCCTTGACGGTGCCGAGCCAGGTCTGGTCGATGAATTGATAAAGTCCGTGCGCCGACGAGGTCGTGGCGCCGGCCCGCGGATTGAAATTGGATTCCATCTTCGCGGTGGTGAGCAGATATTCGAAGCTCGTGCCGGTGGTCGCGGCCGCCTGCTTGATCGAGCTCGCGACCTTCAGGCGCGAGGGATCGACACCTGCCGAAGCCGTCGCATTGAAGAGGTCGACCGCCATCTGTCCGGGTGCCTTGCCGGGTGCCGGCAATCGGCACCCATGTCCCGTCAACCTGCCGCAATTATGGTTAATGGCGCGTTAATGGCTCAGGGCTGGGCCTCGTAGTAGTGCGCGACCTGGTCGATCTCCTCGGCCGTCATCTGGCGCGCGATGTTGCGCATCTGCTGACTGATGTCGTTGCGGCGCGCCCCGGATGCAAAGGCCTCGAGCTGCGCCTTGATGTAGACCGCCGACTGGCCGCCGAGCCAGGGGCTTCCCGCCTTGTTGTCGACATCGCCGTGGCAGGAGCCGCAAGGCGCGATGTTGCGCATCGGGGCGCCCGTCACCACGATCGCCGGCGCGGGACGCCCGGTATCCAGATTGTTCGAAGGCACCCGCGGCAGATAGGCGTAATAGGCCGCAACGTCCTTCATGTCCTGATCGCTCATCGCCGCCGCGAACGGGCTCATCACCACGCTGACCCGCGCGCCGGTCTTGAAGTCGTTCAGCTCCTTGTACGTCACCGCGGCAAATTGCCCGGCGAGGTTCGGCGAATGGGCGTCGCTGACGCCCTGCGGTCCGTGGCAGATCGCGCAGCGCTGCGCCAGCGTTGCGCCCCGCCCGATCGAGACCTGATTCACCTTGGTCAGCATCTCCGACGTCATGATGACGTTCGACGTCTTGAAATCCGGCTTGATGCCGGCCTCCTGCACGGCGGCACGCGGAACGCCGGCCGCGCTGCAGATCGCATCCCAGACGCCGGCAAGCTTCAAATTGGGTTGCGCCAGCGGCAACCAGATCAGGCCTGCGATGGCCGACAAAACGGCGATGGCGACCGTGATGCCGACGCTGGCGCCGAACCACGGATTGCGCAGCGAGAACAGCGGCTGGTCGCTCATCGGCCTGCTCCGACATAGACCGCGGGCACGCTGGTCTCGTTCAGCGCCATTAGCTGCGCAATCGGGAAACCATAGTTCACCACGGTGAGACCGACCATCAATGCGAGCCACAGGCCGAATGAGTTGAGCGCGACCGGAATCCGCGCCGGCATGTGCAGCGGCACCGCGAAGCGGTACGCACCCGCCTCGCCTCGCGCGCCGAACTGCCCGCGGATCAGCACCAGCAGGAACAGCAGGCCCGACAGCAACAGGATGAATCCGCCGATTGCCGACATCGTGACCGACAAGGCCTGCGGCGAGATCTCCGGGTTGGCATAGTCATAATAGGCCATGCGGCGCGGCATGCCGAGAATACCGACATAGTGCCACGGGAAGGTGGTCACAATCATGCCGATGAACCATAGCCAGAGCTGCGTGCGCATCAGGCCAAAACTGTCCAGCGCCCGGCCGGTCAGATGCGGCCACAGATCATAGGCGATGGCAAAATACATGATGACGATGGCGCCACCGAAGATCAGGTGGAAATGTCCGGTGATCCACTGCGTGTTGTGCACGGTGGCGTCGAGCTGATAGCTCATGTTGATCAGGCCGCCGGCGCCTCCGAAGCCGAGCATGACCAGCGACAGCGCCGTCGCCAGCATGATCGGATTGGACCACGGCAGCGCGCCGACCCAGCCGAAGGCGCCGCGGCCGCCGCGCAGGCGGCTGGCGATCTCAGCCGACGCGCAGATCGTGAACACCGTGAGCAGCGTCGGCAGCGCGACCAAGCCGGTGAACACCGAGTGCATGAACTTGAATCCGGCGCCGACCTGCGGATCGGCAAACAGATGATGCACACCGATCGGCATCGCCACCACGACGAACAGGATGAACGAAATCCGCGCCATCGCGTCGCTGAACAGCCGGCCGCCGATCGCCCGCGGGAAGATCGTGTAGTAGGCGATGTAGGTCGGGATCAGCCAGAAATAAACGATGGCGTGCAGCGTCCAGGAGAAGAAGACGCGGGCCAGCCCCGCATCGATCGTCGACTTCAGCCCAAGCGCCACGGGCAGGATCTGGAACAGGATCTCAAGCGCCGCGCCGACCGCGGTCCAGCCCCAGAGCAATGAGCCCGCGACATTGGCGTACATCGCAAGCGGCACCGGCTTGCCCGGGTTCTCGCGCTTCCAGATCGCGAAATTGATCACCATCAGCGCGACCCAGATCCATGAGCCGACCACGACCATGACGACGCCGATGTAGTAGAAGGGATTGCCGACCATCGGCGGATAGAAGGTGTAGAGCACCGAGGCGAGCCCGAGCGACACCGGGATCATCGCGACAACGGCGCCAACGGCGACCAGGAAGAAGCCCACCCAGGCCCAGCGCCGTCCAACCAGCTCCTTCTCGAGCGAGGCTTCGGTGATCGCGTAGCCGAATCCCATCGCGATCAGTGTCGGGAAGACGTATCCCATCGCCGAGCCATGGGCGGTGACCGAGCGATAATAGAATTCGGGGTTGAAATGCCAGGCGTTCAACGGGCTGCGCACGAACATCTGCCAGGCGCCGAGCACCAGCGCGACGCCGAACACGATGAAGGCAAGCCAGAAATGCGCCGCGATCAGCCGCTTGTTAATCAACACAGGTCAGCCTCCGCTTCGCTGCGGCCATGTCCCGGAACGCAGCCTTGTCGACCACCTTGACCTTGCCCCACATGCCCTGGTGGCCGATGCCGCAGAATTCCTGGCACGGCATCACGTGATCGCCCGGCGCCTTGAAGCGCACCGGCAGGTCGGTGACGTAGCCCGGCACCAGCATCGTGTTGATGTTGGTGCCCTCGATCAGGAAACCGTGGACGACATCGGCGCTGGTGGCGCGGAGGGTGATCGGCGTCTCCGCGGGCACCACGATGCATTGCGGCGTGAAGGAATATTGCTGGCCAATCGCGCGCACGGTGACCGATCCGTCGGCCTGCATTTCGCTGCCGAGATTGCTCTCGACGAATTCGCCCGACAGATGCAGCGTCTTTGGATCGGCGGTTTCGACCCGGCCCTGCGGCATCGTCGCCTGATGGATGCCGATATAGCCCGCCATGCCGACCAGGACGCCGACAATGACGATCGACAGCGTCGCCCAGCGCCGCTCGATCCGTGCGGCAACGGCCTCGCCGAGGCTGTGATCGGTCTCGCTCGCCATCAGGGAACGCTCCGCGGCAGGAAGACCAGCAGATAGAACGCAAACCACAACCCGACCACGACGGCCGTCGCAATGCCTGCGACCGCGACCGCGCCGCCCGGACCGGCGCGTACGATCGTCTCGACATCATCGTCTTCCGAGCCCGATGCCGGCGGTTGCGGCGAAGACGAGTTGATCATGATCGCGCTCCCCTTAACGCGCGACGAGACGAGATTGACTAGTCATCGCGCTTTAGCTCCTTTGTTTGAGCATGATCGTTTCGGAAAACCGCTTCGCACTTTTCCGGATCATGCTTTAGTTCAGCGTTGCTGCGCGCAGTTCGTTGGCCTGCCGCGCCGACACCGGCTCGCCGCGATTGCCCCAGGCCGTTCGAATGTAGGTCACGACAGCCGCGACCTCGTCATCCGACAACTTCTGCGCGAACGGCGGCATGCCGTGGGGCATCGGATTCCCTGATGTGCCCGGCGGATACCCGCCATTGAGCACCATCCGGATCGGGTTCACTGCGGAGACCATCTGGATAGACTGATTGCCGGCAAGCGGCGGATAATCCGGCGGCATGCCCTGCCCGGTCGCGCCATGACAGCTTGCGCAGTCGCGGTCATAGATCGACTTGCCAAAGGACAGCAGCAGACTGCTCTCGGCCGACGGCAGCGACGTCGACGCCTTTTCCGGCGGACCGCCCTGCGCAAGGCCCTTCAGATAGACCGCCATCGCGCGCGCATCATCATCATTGAGATATTGCAGGCTGTTGTAGACGACCTCGGCCATCGGCCCGTACACGGCGCCCTTCGCGGACACGCCCTTGCGCAGATAGTCGACGATTTCCTCGATCGTCCAGTCGCCGAGCCCCGTCTCCTTGTTGGAGGTCAGCGACGGCGCGTACCAGTTCTGCATCGGGATCAGGCCGCCCTCGAAGGCCTGCGACTGCTTGCTGCCGCCGAGCGCATTGATCGGGGTGTGACACATCCCGCAATGACCCAGTCCCTCGACCAGATAGTTACCTCTGTTCCACTCTGCCGACTTCGTTGGATCAGGCTTGAACTCGCCTTCCCTGAAGAACAGCGTGCGCCAGCCGAGGATCAGCGAGCGGTTGTTGAACGGGAATGTCAGGTCATGCGGCTTGTTGAGCTGCCTGACCGGCGACACCGTGCGCAAATAGGCGTAGATCGCGTCGCTGTCCTCGCGCGTCACCTTGGTATAGGAGGCGAACGGCATCGCCGGATAGACCAGGCCGCCATCGGGGAAGCGGCCATTGTGCATCATCTGGTAGAACTGATCCGACGTCCACGTCCCGATCCCGGTCTGCGGGTCGGGCGTGATGTTCGACGTGTAGAGCGTGCCGAATGGCGTCTTCATCGGGAGGCCGCCGGCGAAGGTCTTGCCCTCGCGCGCGGTGTGGCAGGCGATGCAATCGCCGGCGCGTGCGAGATACTCGCCCTTGGCGAGGACGGCCGGATCGGCCGCCTTCTGCTGCGCCGATGCCGCCATGGGCGACAGTGCCAGCATCAGTCCGACAAGCAGTCCTGCTAAGGTTCGCGACATCGGCACGATCCCTTCAATGCGGTTCGCTGCCGCATTCGAGCGGCATCGGAAGGCTGCCTCGCGGCGCGAAGGATGGATCCGCCGGCGCCGGACGCGATGACAGGTAGGCGGCCACCGCCTTCACGTCGTCCTCCGTCAGCAGGCTCGCGACGATCTGCATGCAATCGGGAGCGAACGCGGTCCGCGTGCCGTAGCGCCAGCCGCCGAGCTGGCCGCTGATATAGGCGGCGCGCAGGCCAAGCAGGCCGGGAATGCCGGGCTCCATGCCGCCCAACGTCGGACCATGACAGGCCGAACAGGGCGGAATGCCGTGCTGCGCATCGCCGTTCTTCACGATCTGCTCGCCGCGCGCCAGGATCTCCTTGCTGTCGACCGGCGGGACCGGCGGCGGAAATGCCGGCCTGAGCGAGGCGAAATATTCGGCGATCTTCTTCAGGTAATCGTCGGTCTGAAATTCCAGCAGGTAGTTCATCGGCGGATATTTCCGCCGTCCATCCCTGAATGCGATGAGCTGGTTGTAGAGATAGCCCGCCGGCTTGCCGGCCAGCCGCGGGAAATAGGCGTCGCTGGTGCCCTCGCCTTCGGCGCCGTGACAAGGTGCACAGGCAAGGACGCGCGCGGCCATCGTGTCGGGTGCGCGCTCGGTTGTTTGCGATTGCGCTGCACCGATCGGCAACACAACCCAGGCAAGAAACCCAACAAGCGGTATCAGACGATGCGCCACAACTCACCCCCAGCGCGACGACGATGTGCAATTACTTGCACACGGCCGAACAGGAGGCAACGAAGTGCATCACTTCGACGCATCGCATTTGATTTGGATCAACGCACTATTTGCGATAGACCTGCGCCGGATCGAACATCCGATCGGCATCGACGAATGACAAACGAATGTCACCGCCCTCGTCCTTCACCGCGCGATAGAAGCAGGAACGCCGTCCGGTGTGGCAGGCAGCGCCGATCTGCTCGACCTTGATCCACACCGCGTCCTGATCGCAATCCATCCGGATCTCGACCACGCGCTGGGTCTGGCCCGAGCTCTCGCCCTTGCGCCACAGCGCATTGCGCGAGCGGCTGAAGTACCAGCCTTCGCCGGTCGCGATCGTCTTGCGCAGGGCTTCATCGTTCATGTGCGCGACCATCAGCACATCGCCGGTCGCGGCATCGGTCGCGACGCAGGTCACAAGACCTGCCGCGTCGAATTTGGGCTGGAAGGCCAGCCCCTCCTCGCGGTCGTGATCGTGGGTCGCTGCGGACACGGAAGACCTCGCTCAGGAAATGCGAGGTTACCGGTTCGGTCCTCGCACCAGGGACAGGAAACGCTGCTGCTCCGCCGGATTGTCGCGGAACATGCCGGTGAAGCGGCTGGTGAAGGTCGATGCACCATGCTTGGCGACGCCGCGCACCGACATGCAGGTATGCTCCGCCTCGATCAGCACTGCAACGCCGCGCGGCTTCAGCACCTCGTCGATCGCAGCCGCGACCTGCGCGGTGAGATGCTCCTGGGTCTGCAGACGGCGGGCGAAGATGTCGGTCAGCCGCGCCAGCTTAGAGAGGCCGACGACGCGCTCCACCGGCGTATAGGCGATATGCGCCTTGCCGTAGAACGGCATCATGTGATGCTCGCACTGCGAGGTGAACTCGATGTCGCGGACAAGGACGAAATCGTCGTAGCCGGCGGTCTCGCCGAAGGTGCGGTTCAGCACCTCGGCCGGGCACTGGTGGTAGCCCTGATAGAGCTCGTCATAGGCCTCGACGACCCGGCGCGGCGTGTCGAGCAGACCCTCGCGGCCGGTGTTCTCGCCGATATAGGCGAGCAGCGTCTTGACGGCGTCCTCCGCCTCTGCCCGCGACGGGCGCGGCTGATCGGCACGAACGGCCGCCGTCATGAATTCTGAGGGGTCGAGCTCGCCGGGCTTGGCGTCGGCCGGCTTGCTGGGGCGAATCGACTTGATCAAGGCGTCCATGTCTTCTCCGTTCGACCGGCCCTCGGATTTGACCTTGGTCCGGATGTGTCACCGGGCAGACGGGGCGGATGGTTCGACCGCCGGGCGCCTGAGTCCCATTATTGTAGCACCGCCGCGGCGGAGGCGGGCCGCGGTGGCTGCATGGCCGGGCTATGTTTCCGGCGTTGCCGTCCATATATAGGACGGTGCAACCCAGCCGCCAAGAGCGCCCGGCACGGCCGGAACAAGGCATCTATCCCCATGCTGAACGACATTTACAACAAGCGGATCATCGAGTTGGCCGGCAATATTCCGCGCCTCGGACGGCTGGCCGACCCGGACGCCAGCGCCACCGCCCACTCCAAATTGTGCGGTTCGACCGTCAAGGTCGACCTCAAGATGGACGGTCCCGTGGTGACGGACTTCGCCCATGACGTGAAGGCCTGTGCGCTCGGCCAGGCCTCCTCCTCGATCATGGCGAGCCAGGTGGTGGGCTCGACCGCGGACGAGCTGCGCGAATTGCGCGAGACGGTCCGCAAGATGCTGAAGGAAAACGGGCAGCCCCCGCAGGGCGGCAAATGGGCCGATATCGCGCTGCTCGAGCCGGTGCGCGACTACAAGGCCCGCCATGCCTCGACCCTGCTGACCTTCGATGCCGTGGTCGATGCGATCGGCCAGATCGAGGCCAAGGCGAAGCAGCCGGCGTAAGATTCCATGTTAGGTCATTCCGGGGCGATGCGGAGCATCGAACCCGGAATCTCGAGGTTCCGGGTCCGCTTACGCGTCCCGGAACGACGCGACAATGTCCGTGCTTACTGCGCGGGCTGGACCGGCGCCGGCGCCGGGGCTGCGCTGCCGCCGGTCGGCACCACGGCCTCGGCGGTCTTGGTTGCCCTCGCCGCCTGTGGCGCCTCACCCTCCATCGTGTTGCTGACGAAGCGATCGTTGTTCTTCGGTTTCGCCTCGGCGACGGGAATTGCGTTGTCCTTGCTGTTGTCCTGCCGCGGCAGCACGTCGGCAACCGCATCCGTGGTGATGAGATTGGTCAGCCGCAATTCGGCCGCCGACAATTCGTGCAGGTCTTCCCACGGCGGCACGCTGAGCGAGAGCGCCAGCAGGTCACCGGCGCCGCCCATATCGAAGGTGTACTTGGCAAGACGGCCGATATCGCGCTCGACGATCATCAGGTCCTGCGCGGTGTAGCTCGCGGCCTTGGCGTCGTCGGCGCGATCGCCCATCCAGATCTGATGCACGCGGACATGGGCGGCCGGCGGAACGTAGCGCGTCTTGCCCGACAGCAGCAGGAACACGCACATCGACTCGCAATAGGCATCCGGCAGAACGCTCGCGCGGCCGCCCTGCGCGACCTGATTGACGACGCTGGTGCCGACCGTGGTCAGCACGCCGAGACCGCGGAAGCGGCGGCCGAGCGCGATCGCGTCGTTGACCGAGCCGCCGCTGGAATCGAGCACGATGGTGGCGCCGTTAAGCTGGCGGCCGCGCGCGAAGTCGTCGAATTCCCTCGGACTATCGGCCGTGATGATGCCGACCGCGGACACCCAGCCGCGGCAATTCGGCTGGCAGGCGATCCAGCTGAACTTCATCGGCAGCTTGCGCTCTTCGAGGGTCGAATTGGCCTGCGCGGAACCGCCCGCCATGGCGGCGGTGCCGGAAACCGCGAAGCAAAGAGCAACGGCGCCGGTAAGCGCCCAACTGCGCAACGAGAGCGACTTGACGAGCCTCAATTTGGTTCCTTCCCCCAAGCCCTTGGTGATGCGAGCGGTGGCAATGGCCCCATGGCAATGCGCCACGATTCTGTCAGCGGCGCGTTATGGGAACGGTAGCGTTGCTGACCCGGACCGTCCATAGAGCCCTTGCTGCAGCGCCATCGGTGCTGTGCAATAATAACGAACTGTGGCGTAAATATCTGCAACAAAACAGTTCCTTGGCTTGGAACCCCCGCAAGACTACGTACATACTTGCGTATGCCGCCGACAGACCATTCAACGACACACCATCCACAATGCATGGAATGTGCCAGCACCATGCGCCGCTTGCCGCGCAACCTCGGCCGCGCCCTGATCTGGATCTACCGGCACACGCTGTCGCCGCTGGTCGGCTACAACTGCCGGCATCTGCCGACCTGCTCGGTCTATGGCGACGAGGCGATCGAACGCTTCGGCCTGTGGGGCGGCGGCTGGATGACGCTGGCGCGGCTGCTGCGCTGCCAGCCCTGGGGAACATCCGGGATCGATAATGTCCCGCTGACGAAGCCGCCCGGGGCGCGCTGGTACTTGCCCTGGCGCTATGGCCGCTGGCGCGGCGTCAACGACGGTTGACGCGGCGTCAACGAGAATTGATCGGTTGCTGCGGCAGGTCCAACCGCGGCGCGCATTGCTGCCCGGCGGAACTGTGGCGATAGTTGGCGCATTGTTTCGTTGCCCCCTTGGGGAGGAAACAACAATGCGCTGGAAAATCAGCCACAACGGTCATGATCCCCGGCAGATCGACTTGCTGGCGGTGCTTGCCTTGCTCGTCGTGATCGTCGCCGCCTACGGTTACTTCACCCACAATCCGAACAAGCCGAGCACGACGGCGTTCATCGTGCCCAGCCAAAGCGTGAGGTGGTGACGCGCAGCCGAGCTCCCTGATGTTCCGCACGCGGATCGTTGCTTGGGATGCTCTCGCGAACACAAGCGTGAAAGCCAACCGTTCACTCGGCTGCGGCGGTGGCGGCTGTCCGTCGCGGCCGCGTGATGACCACGACCGCGAGGGCCGCCGCGACGAAGGCCGTGGCCACGTAGCCCGCGCTGTGCAGCCATTCGCGGGCGAACAGCAGGCCACCGATCGCGGAGCCGATGGCCTGGCCGATATACAGCACCGAAGTATTGAGCGAGACCGACGCCGAAGCGAGCGCCGGTGCCGCACCGATCAGGCGTACCTGCTGCATCGAATTGGTCGATGCAAAGCCGAGGCCCCACACCGCGACGGAGGCGGCCATCAGGGCGTAGGCGCCGGCGCTCAGCGCCCAGCCGGCGACGCCTGCGAGCAGCAGCACGGTGAACAGGACCGAGGTTTTCCAGGCGCCCCACGAGTCCACCACGCGCGTTGCGATCACGATGCCGACGAACCCGAAGATGCCGTAGAGCGCGAACACGATCCCGACGGCGTCCGCATTGGCGCCGGTCAGTTTGGCGAGCAGCGGCCCCATGAAGGTGAACACCACGAACTGGCCGGACATCTGCAGCGTCGTGATCGACAGCAGCAGAATGACCATCGGATTGCGGCCGAGATCGACCCAGGTTCTGAGGTCAACCGGCGCGCCGTGCAGTCCGCCTGGTAACCGCCACCACAGCAGCAAGGAGCTCAAAAGCCCGGTCAGCGCGATCGCGCCATAGGTCACGCGAAAGCCGTAGCGGCTTGCGATGAAGGTGATCAGCGGCAGCCCGATCGCGGCGGCAAGCGACCAGCCGAGGAAGATGTAGGCAATCGTGCTGCCGCGCTTCTCCACCGGCACGATCAGTGCCGCGGTGCCCGCCGCCTGCGGCGTGTAGAGCACGCCGACCGCGAGCATCACCAGCCGAATGATCAGCAGGCTGTCGTAGTTCGGCGCGAAGGCGGAGGCCGCATTGGTCAGCGTCAGCACCAGCAGCGTCGCCGTCAGCAGCGCCCGCCGCTCGATCCGGCTGGTCAGCCACGCCGTCACCGGCGAGCCCACGCACAGCACGATCGCGCCGAAGGTGATCAGGAGACCCGCTGTGTGGATCGTGACACCGAGTCCGTTGGACAGTTCCGCCAGCATGCCGGCCGGCGCCAGCACCGAGCAGCCGGTGACGATATTGCCGAGCATCAATGCGGTGGGAGCGAAGCGTTTCACGCCGCGTTGTTAGCAGACTCCAAGATCAATGCAACTGCATCTAAATGCATGACACCTGAACGAACGCGCCTCTTGCGCTCATGGCGACGGCGATGCCGCCGGCACGGCGCTGACACTCGGCGACACCGCGGCCGGCAATGGGCTCGCAGGCTTTGGACCGGCGGTCGCCGCCGGGCATGACGCCAGAAGCTGCGTCCAACCCTGCTGCAGCCCGGTGGTGTCGATATCGAATGTCGTCAAGCCGGACTTGCCGTCGGGCTTGGTATCAGACTTGCCGTCGGTTGCCGGCGCGCTTTCGCCGATCTGCAGATGCGCGGCCGCGAGCATCGCCTTGACGGTGTCCGAGGTCACCGCCTCGCTCCAGACCTCATATTTGCCGAACCGCGCCGATCGGCCGAATGCGACGGTCCTGGTCGCGCCGGCCATCATCGCCACCGTGCTCTTGCCGGCTGCCCCCTCCTCGAACTCGCGCACGAACATCAGCCGCCCGCGATCCTTGCTCTCGCAGAACAGCCGCCACTCCATCATGCGGAAAGAGCTGCCGTCGGCTCTTTTCTGCTGCACGATCTTGCGAACATAGGGCCGCGTCTCCTTCTCCACCGCCCACAGGGTTTCCGGCAGCGGCCGCGGATCGATCCCAAATCGATAGAGCTCCGGCCGCGTCAGCACGTGCAGGTCCTCGAACTTCACCGACTTGATGAGGTCGCTGAGCTCGTGGCTGATGCCCATCGCCGCGAGGAATACATTGCGGTCGCGGTCGGCGTTCACCATCTCGCGCCGCCTGAAGTCGGCGACGACCTGCGCCGGCGGATGCCCGTGGACGACGAACATCAGCTTGGAATTATGCACCGCGAGCACCGAGTCGGGCGCCACTTCGCGGCTGGTCGCGCCCAGGAACAGATAGGCGCAGGCCGAGACGCACATCGCGTTGCGCGTGGTGAGCTCGGCCTCGACCTCGCCTTTGGCAGCCTTGATCTTCAGGCAGGCGGCGTCGATCTGCGTGCCTGAGGAACAGGCCGGCACGATGGTACGGCCGACCCGGGCGATTGCCTTGTGCGCGCGCAGGAACCGCGCGATCCCATAGGACTGCTCGACGTTGCCGCCCGGCGAATGGAGGTAGATCGGAAGCTGCCGGTCCTTGATCGGAAAGAGGAAGGTGCGAATCCGCTGCGCGGCTTCCCGATCGATCTCGCCCTCGATCGCGATCCAGCGATCGCAGCCGGCGCCGCAGGAATTCGCTGGCCCATGGGCGAGATAGATGGTCAGCTTTTTCGCAAATCCGGCCTTCTGGACCGGTGTTTCTTCCGCCCGCAACACGCCCGGGATCAGAAGCAACGCCACGAAAAACAGGAGACGGGAAAACATGAACCTTGCGGATCGCGCGATGGCGGAAAAATGACGCCGGACGTTAGACGATGATCGGCTGCGTCGCAACGCGTCAGGTGCAGGCAAGCGTCCTTCGATTCGGTGCGGCCGGAGGCCCATTTTCTTGATATTGCCGGATTGCAGGCGTCAAATCCCCTGCTATACCGCTGCTTTCCGCTTACCTGCGCTCGTTCGCAGGAGTGAGCTACAGGAGACACCATGGCCGATACGCCGCCCAAATCCGAATCCGGATTCCAGTACAGCCTCTCTAACCTCAAACCCGCAGAACCCGTGAACAAGATCGTCCTCACCTTCCCTGACGGAGCGAGGCGCGATTTCCCGAAAGGGACCACCGGTCTCGACATCGCCAAAGGCATTTCGCCCTCGCTCGCCAAGCGCACCGTCGCGATGGCGCTCGACGGCACGCTTGCCGACCTCAATGATCCGATCGAGGCCGACGCCAAAATCGAGCTGATCGGCCGCGAAGATCCGCGCGCGCTGGAACTGATCCGGCACGATGCCGCGCATGTGCTGGCGGAGGCCGTGCAGTCGCTGTGGCCGGGCACCCAGGTCACGATCGGCCCGGTGATCGAGAACGGCTTCTACTACGACTTCTTCCGCAACGAGCCGTTCACCCCGGAAGATTTTGCCGCGATCGAGAAGCGGATGCGCGAGATCGTCGCGCGCGACAAGCCGTTCACCAAGGAAGTCTGGGATCGCGAGAAGACCAAGCAGGTGTTCCGCGACAAGGGCGAGGCCTTCAAGGTCGAACTGGTCGACACCATTCCCGGCAACGAGCCGATCAAGATCTACTTCCAGGGCGACTGGTTCGATCTCTGCCGCGGCCCGCACATGACCTCGACCGGCAAGATCGGCAACGCCTTCAAGCTGATGAAGGTGGCGGGCGCGTATTGGCGCGGCGATTCCAACAATCCGATGCTGACCCGCATCTACGGCACGGCATTCGCCAAGCAGGAAGACCTCGACGCCTATCTCAAGCAGATCGAGGAAGCCGAGAAGCGCGACCACCGCAAGCTCGGCCGCGAGCTCGACCTGTTCCACTTCCAGGAGGAAGGCCCGGGCGTGGTGTTCTGGCACCCCAAGGGCTGGACCATCTTCCAGCAGCTGATCGCCTATATGCGGCGCCGGCTGCTCGGCGACTACAACGAGGTCAACGCTCCGCAGATCCTCGACAAGGCGCTGTGGGAGACCTCGGGCCATTGGGACTGGTACCGCGAGAACATGTTCGCGGCACAGTCCGCCGGCGACGAGGCCGAGGACAAACGCTGGTTCGCGCTGAAGCCGATGAACTGCCCGGGCCATGTGCAGATCTTCAAGCACGGGCTGAAGAGCTACCGCGACCTGCCGCTGCGGCTCGCCGAGTTCGGCGTCGTGCATCGCTACGAGCCGTCGGGCGCGATGCACGGCCTGATGCGGGTGCGCGGCTTCACCCAGGACGACGCCCATGTGTTCTGCACCGAGCAGCAGCTCGCCGACGAGTGCCTCAAGATCAACGACCTGATCCTGTCGACCTACGCCGATTTCGGGTTCGACGGCGAGCTCACCGTCAAGCTCTCGACGCGGCCGGAGAAGCGGGTCGGCACCGACGAGATGTGGGATCACGCCGAGCGCGTGATGGCGACGGTGCTGTCGGAGATCAAGGCCAAGGGCAGCAACCGGATCCGGACCGAGATCAATCCGGGCGAAGGCGCGTTCTACGGACCGAAGTTCGAGTATGTGCTGCGCGACGCCATCGGCCGCGACTGGCAGTGCGGCACGACCCAGGTCGACTTCAACCTGCCGGAGCGGTTCGGCGCGTTCTACATCGATCACGACGGCTCGAAGAAGGCCCCCGTCATGGTGCACCGCGCGATCTGCGGTTCGATGGAGCGCTTCATCGGCATCCTGATCGAGCACTATGCCGGCAACTTCCCGCTCTGGCTGGCGCCGACCCAGCTCGTGGTCACGACCATCACCTCCGAAGGCGACGAATACGCCAAGGTGGTGGCGGCGGCTGCGCGCCGCGCCGGGCTCCGAGTCGAGATCGACCTGCGCAACGAGAAGATCAACTACAAGGTCCGCGAGCACTCGCTGGCCAAAATCCCGGCCCTGCTCGTCGTCGGCAAGAAGGAAGCCGAGACCCACTCGGTCTCGGTCCGCCGCCTCGGCAGCGAGCGGCAGACCGTGATGCCGACCGATGAGGCGATCGCCGCGCTGGTGGATGAGGCGACGCCGCCCGACGTGAAGCGGGCGCGATCCGTCGCCTGATCTTCACAATCGGTCTAAACTGGCTTTCATTGGCCTGGTCGTGCCCCCATCTTGAGGGCACGACTCCCCTTGAAGGACATTTCCGTGCCCGATGCCATTGAACTCCTGAAGACGCGCCGCTCGATGAAACCGCGCGAGATGACCGGCCCGGGCCCGTCCGCGGCCGAGCTCGAGACCATTTTGACGATCGGCGCGCGGGTGCCCGACCACGGCAAGCTCACGCCCTGGCGCTTCATCGTGTTCGAGGGCGATGCCCGCGCGCGGGCCGGCGACGTGATCGCAAAGGTCTTCGCCCGCAAGAATCCCGGCGCGCCGGCCTCCGACATTGAGGTCGAGAAGAAGCGCCTGACCGACGCGCCGCTGGTGATCGGCGTGGTCTCCTTCACCAAGCCGCACCCGAAGGTGCCGCCGTGGGAGCAGGAATTGTCGGCGGGCGCCAGCGCGATGAACATCATCACCGCGGCGACCGCGCTCGGCTACGGCGCCTGCTGGCTGACCGGCTGGTTCGTCTTCGACCGCGACGTGCTCGACGGCCTCGGCCTCAAGCCGGACGAGAAGCTCGCCGGGCTCATTCACATCGGCACCCCGACCAGGCCGAGCGAGGACCGCCCGCGCCCGGCACTGTCCGATATCGTGACGCGGTTCTAGGGTTATAGCCTTGTAGCCCGCATGAGCGAAGCGATATGCGGGACACTCGTCCCGGATGTCGCTTCGCTCACCCGGGCTACAAAGCCCTCGCCATTGTCGGGCATGACGACTACGCCGCCTTCGACGCACGCTCCGCAAAACCGCTCAGCAGCGCCGCGATCTCGCCGGCCGGCCTCGCCGCGCTGAACAGAAATCCCTGCACCTCGTTGCAGCCCTCGGCGCGCAGCCAGTCGAGCTGGTCTGTCGTCTCGACCCCTTCTGCGGTCGTGGTGATCTTGAGGCTGCGGCCAAGGCCCGAGATCGCGCGCACGATCGCGAGGCAGTCGGCGCGCCGCGCCAGGTCCTTCACGAAGGAGCGGTCGATCTTGATCTTGTCGAACGGGAAGCTGCGCAGATAGCTCAGCGAGGAATAGCCGGTGCCGAAATCGTCCATCGAGATGCTGACGCCCAGTTCGCGCAGCTGATGCAGGATCGCGAGGTTGGCCTCGGTCTCCGCCAGAAACACCGACTCGGTGATCTCGAGCTCGAGCCGCCGCGCCGGCAGGCCGGAATGCGCCAGCGCCGAGATCACGGCCTGGACCAGATTGCGGCTGCGGAACTGCACCGGCGACAGATTGACGGCCACCTTCACGTCGGCGGGCCACTTGATTGCCTCGGAGCAGGCTTCGCGCAGCACCCATTCGCCGAGCGCGACGATCAGGCCGATGTCTTCGGCAACCGGGATGAACTCCGCGGGCGAGACCATGCCCTTCTGCGGGTGCCGCCAGCGCAGCAGCGACTCGAAACCAGAGATGCGGTCGGCCGCGATATCGACCAGCGGCTGGTAGTACAGCTCGAACTCGCCGTTGCTGAACGCCGCGCGCAGATCGCGCTCCATGTCGCGGCGCTTCTGCGCCTGCTGATCCATCTCCGGTTCGAAGAAGTGATGCACGCCGCCGCCCTCGGACTTGGCGCGGTACAGCGCCATGTCGGCATTGCGCATCAGCTCTTCCGACGTCGTGCCGTCGCCCGGTGACAGCGCGATGCCGACGCTGGCGCCGACCACGACCTCGAGCCCGTCGATGTTGTAGGGCGCGCTCAGCGCATCGATCAGCCGTTCGGCGAAAGCGCTCGCTTCGTTGGGCGAGACATCCGCCGCAAGCACGATCGCGAACTCGTCGCCGCCGAGGCGGGCCGCCACGTTGTCGTCGCGGACCACCTCGCGCAGCCGTTCCGCCACCAGCTTGAGCAGCCGGTCGCCCATCGGATGCCCGAAGGAGTCGTTGACGTTCTTGAACAGGTCAAGGTCGATGCACATCACCGCGACGCGCTTGTTGCCGCTGCGGCCGCGCTCCAGCGCCTCGCGCAGGCGCTCCTGGTAGAAATCGCGGTTCGGCAGATTGGTGAGCCCGTCATGGTGCGCCATATGCGCGATCCGCGCTTCGGCGGCGCGCCGCTCGGTGATGTCGACCACCGCGACCAGATAGCCGTCGCGGCCCTCGAACGCCACCTTGCGCCCGAAAGTCAGCACATGGATCTCGCTGCCGTCGGCCCTGATGTGCCGCCAGTCGCGGCTCGATTGATAGACGTCGCCGATCTCGCGCAAGGCGGCGCTGTGCACGCTCCACTCGTCCACCGGCCAGATCTGGCGCAGCGTCATGCCGAGAAACTTCTCGCGGCTGTATCCATAATGCTGAACGGCGGCGTCGTTGACGCTGAGGAATTCCATCGTGCCGGCGTCGAACACCCACATCGGCATCGGGTTGTTCTCGAACAGCAGGCGGAACGACAGCTCGCGCTGCTTCAGCGCGGTGACGTCGGAGACGGTCAGCGACAGCATGTCGCCGAACGCCGTGACGCCGAGCCGCAGGCAGCGATCGCCGCTGTCGATCTCGAACTGCCCGCCCGGGCCGCCGCCGACAAATCCACGCAAACGGTTCATCACCGCCGGCGCCGCAAGCGGATTGCCGCCGGCGCTGAGCCGGCGCCACAGCAATTCGGTCGCAGGCTGCATCAGCAGCCTTGCGGCGCCCTGGTTGAGATGCACGATCTGGAAGTCAGCTGGCTCGCCGCGCGCATCGCGGATCGCTGCGAGCGACAGCACGCCCTCGTCGGCGGCCGAGAAAATCGTATCGAGCAGATTGTACTGCGCATTGCGCTCGTTGACGTAGACGCCGACCAGGATACCGCCCCAGCGCGACCGCGTCGGCAGCGCCAGCACGTCGAAGGTCCGCACCAACCCGTCGCGGACGCAATGCGCTGACGCCAGATAGGGCCGGCAGTTCTCGCGGGCGTTTGCGGCCGCTTCGGTCAACCCGGTGGCGCAGTCCGGCGGCAGCGCGCTGAGTGGAATGTCCCAGCGCTCGTCGTTCAGCCATGTCTGGACATAGCGGCCTGCGTGCGAGACGCTGAGCATGCCATCGACGCTCCGCAGCAGTACGATATGATCCGCGAGCCGGCCGAGACTGCCGAGCATCACGTCTTCATAGTGCGGCAGTTTTTCGCCGGGACGGACCGCGGCCTGCCACTTGCGCTGCAGAACCGGTACGTCGGCGAACATCTCGGAATTGAACTTGGCCGATGTCTTTGCTGATTTCTTGTTGGCCATGACCACGGCACGCCCCACGCAAACACTAGTCCCCACGGCATCCAAGTCATGCCGCGACTTAACGCCATGTAAAAATAGGCAGGCCCGGCATCGCCGCGAGCGATTATGACGGCTCAAATTCGCGCGATGGTTAGTTCACATTAGAGACTATGACAGCTGCATGAAATGCAGGCCGGTCGGACGTCAACGCGCCACGACCTCGACTTCGCCATCGACGCCGTTGACGACGTTGAAGGGACGCTCGAACACCTTGCCTTCGTTCTTTGCGATCGCGCGATACTCGCCTTCGGAGAGCACGACGCGCGGGAACGCGCCGATCGATTCCTTGATCACGTCGCCGCCCGGCGTGATCACCGACCAGGCGGTGTTGGCAAGCGCCTCGCCGCCCCGCTCGCTGACCAGCTTGAGCGTGATGACGGCGGCGCGATGGGTGACGGTGACGTCGGTCAGCTTGCCCGCCCCGACGCGAATGTCGGAGCGCACCACCGAGTTGGCGTCGCCATAGTTGGAGACGATATAGTAGGTGCCCTCGGGCAGCAGCGCGACGTCGCCGGCGGCAACGTTCGGCACCATTGGTCCACGGTCCGAACCATCGAACTGGCTGCCCTTGTAGATCGCGAACGAAATCTGGTTGGCGGGGATCTTGCTGCTGCCGACCCGGCCCTCGATCCGCAGGCCCCCGGCCGGCAGCACGAAGGACTCGCGGTCGGTCTCCGACTTCAGGCTGACGGCGCGCACCGCGCTGACGAGGCCGAGCGCGACATGGACGACATAGTTGCCGGGCGGCAGCACTACGTTGGGCGTCGCGCCGCGCTCTTCGCGGACCAGCTTGTAGGTGCCGTTGTCGTCAGGCTTGTCGGCGAACACCCGCCACACCAGCCCGGCATTGATGACCGGCAGGTCCTTGCCGTACCGCGCCGTCAGCGACAGCACCGCCTGCCCCGCGGCCGGCGACCCGGCCGGCGGCGCCGCTACGACGGGCGGCACGGTCGCAATCGAGGGCTGGACGATGGTCGGCTGGTTCAGCGGGCCGGGCAGAACGGGCCCTGAACCGCCGCCCGATGGCGGCGCCAGGTTGAGCGCCGGACCCGACGGCACCTCCGGGACCGAGGCGGGCGGAATCGGCGGCGGCCGGTCGCTGAAGAACTGCGCTGATACGGAACCGGGGATCAGGGCCAGCAAAAATGCCGCAAGCGTCAACAGCGGTAGGAGCCGCATGCCCCGCCCGCATCCGCCGATGCCGTTACCCCTCGAAGTCATCACCATGCTTTTCAACGAAAACGCGGCAAATTCAAGCCTTCGTCCAAGGGGATCCAGGCGGCGTCCAAGGCTTTGTCACAGTCCGGGCGGGCAGCGTCCGCCATTTGGAACCGCGCGATCAAGCCGATGTTAGCCCCATCGTCGCGGTCCAGTCACATTCCCTGCCTACCGCGGACCACCCGGGCATGAATCATGCCTGTGGGAATAACCATGAAGACGGACGACGCTGGCGCAGCCATGCTGCGCGGCCTAGTCTCGTGCTGGCAGGAGATTTGTCGTGTTGGACAGCTGGATGGGCCGAGGCCACAAGAGCTCCGACGGCCCCGATAAGGTAGGACTGGGTACGGTTCGCCGGCCGGTCATCGGGCTTGCGCTCGGCGGCGGCGCCGCGCGCGGCTTTGCCCATATCGGCATCATCAAGACCCTGCTGGCCCACGGCATCGTCCCCAATGTGGTGGTCGGCACCTCGATCGGCTCCGTCGTCGGCGGCGCCTATGCGGCCGGCCATATCGAGACGCTGGAGCAGTGGGCGCGCGGCCTGCAGCCGCGCAGCGTGCTCGGCTACCTCGACATCCGCCTCAACGGCTCCGGCCTGATCCGCGGCGCCAAGCTGGCCGCCGAGATCGAGGCGGCGCTGGGCCAGGTCATGATCGAGGACCTCACGGTCAAGTTCGCCAGCGTCGCCACCGAAGTGCGCACCGGGCACGAGATCTGGCTGACCCAGGGCCGCGTGGTCGACGCCATGCGCGCCTCCTACGCCCTGCCCGGCATCTTCGCGCCGGTCCTAATCGGCGACCGCTGGCTGGTCGACGGCGCGCTGGTCAATCCGGTGCCGGTCTCGGCCGCGCGCGCGCTCGGCGCCGAGATCGTCATTGCGGCGAACCTCTCCAGCGACGTATTCGCGCACTCGACCACGATCTACAATCACGGCCCGTCGGCCGCGCCTGAGGTGACGGTTGCGGTGACCGCCGACGCCGAGCTCGAGCCGGAGCCGCCGAAGCGCCGGTTTGGCCGCTTCTTCTCCGCCGAACGTACCGTGAAGCGGGAGTTTTTCGGCAGCGCCAGCCGGCCCGGCATCTCGAGCGTCATGGTCGACGCCTTCAACATCATGCAGGACCGCATCACTCGCGCACGCCTTGCCGGCGATCCGCCGGACATGCTGATCTCGCCGCGGGTCGGTCAGATCGGCTGGTTCGACTTCCACCGCGCCGACGACCTGATCGCGCACGGCATCCGCGCCGCCGAACGCTCCATCAGCGCAATCGAGGAAGCGATCGACATCCTGGTGCCGCCGTCGAGCGGTGCGGGCAGCACCGGCAAGTAGCACTCAGGCGGTCTTGATGTAGTCGCGAAGCGCCTCCTGCTCGCGCTCATATTCCTCCACGCGCCGCTTGACGATGTCGCCGATCGAGATCAGCCCGACCACCTTGCCGTCCTCGACGACAGGAAGATGGCGGAATTTTCCCGTGGTCATCATCTCCATGATGCCGCTGACCGTATCGGACTCGCGGCAGCTCACGACTTTCTTGGTCATGACAGCGCTGACCGGTTCGTCCAGCGCGCCTGCGCCGCGCTCAGAGAGCACGCGCACGATGTCGCGCTCCGACAGGATGCCCTCCATGCGGCTCTGCTCCATCACAAGCACCGCGCCGATCTTGCGCTCGCCGAGCAGCTTGACCGCGGCCGAGAGCTTCGCGCCGGGCGCGACGCTCATGACCTGATGGCCTTTTGCATCGAGAATGGAACGTACCGTCATTGTCGGCCTCCCTAGAATCCGCTCGTGCCACGCCTTGGGCGGGGTCGAGCCTGTTCGCCAGAGTCTTCAATCAACAGTTCCGCGCCGATTTCGGTTCCGGGGCGCGGTGAGTAGCAGGGCTCGATTTGTCGGCCCGCTTTGTTTCTGCTTCGCAAAGATGATGGAGGAATTCGATCCAGGCCGCAAGCGGCGATCAGACGCGCCCCGACTGATCCAACGACGACGCATCTGCAGCATCGTCCCGCGTGCGCGGCACCGGATCGAACAACGAGAACAGCAGCAGTCCGGCGAGGAAGCCGCCGATATGCGCCTGCCAGGCGACGCTCGCGCCCTCGCCGCCGAGCGAGAGCGAGGTGGCGCCGAACAGGATGTTGACGCCGAACCAGATCGCCAGGAAAGCAAGCACCCGTCCGTTGCGCAGCGCCCGCCACAGCGACAGCGCAGGCACCTTGGCCGCCGCCTCGGCATCGCCACGGCTGAACGACAGGAAGCTGCCCTTCACGAAGGCGAAGCGGATCGCCGCCGCCATCGTCCCCGACACCGAAGCCGACGCTCCGATCATCGGCGCAATCGCGTGCTCATGGGTCAACAGATGCGCGAGCGCGCCGGCGGCCGCCGTCACCGCCATGAAGACAAAGAAACGCAGCGCGCCGAAGCGCCGCGCCAGCGCGCTGCCGAACGGCAGCAGCCACAGCACGTTGAAGCCGATATGGGTGAGGTTGGCGTGCAGCAGCGAATAGGTGACGAAGGTCCAGACCTTGGCGCCTTCGCCGCCCGGAAAGGTGATGTCGAGCAGCGTCGAATCGTAGCGCTTCGGGATGAAGCCGAAGACGTCGATGGTCCAGTTCTCTAGCTCCGGCGGCAGCAGCACCCGCAGATGGATCGCCGCGATCAGGAGGATGTAGGCGGTGAGCGCCGGCGGCAAGGTCAGGATCGGCTCGCGCGGCGCCTCCGGCGGCGGTGCGAGCGGGGATTCGGGATGGGAGTCCAAGGGGTCGGCGACCTCGATGCGGCGGTGGATCAGAGATAGGCGGCTTTCGCACCCCTGTGCAAGTGCACAATCCCGAAATCGGACACCGGGTGTCGCGCAGCGCGAAATCGGGACAAAAGACGGGACAAAAGAAAAGGGAGGGCGCTGAGAACGCCCTCCCTGATCGGCTGGTCTTCTCGTGCCTCGGAGGGATCGGGAGAACGTCCCCACCCCTCCCCGCACGGTGACCAAACTGTTTGACGCCACCTGTGTACCAACGGCGCCGGCGCTTGGGGCAGCCGGCACGAACGGGAACGCGCGGACCCTACCCACAGGTTCCACGGGCGCCAAGGACATAGTTAAATTTACGTTAACAACACAAAGCTGCCGATAAGCCGCCCAAAGCGCGGCCACGGCATGGACGCTGCACAGCCTTCCCTGCACAACAGAGAAGGGAAGGCGCCTGAGCAAAACCGGGACAGATGTGTCCCGCTGAGACAGGCGCCGGGCAAGGTTTAGATGAAACACAGCTCGAGCCGCGCGTTCTTCGCGTATTGGAATGCGAAGCGCGGCAACGCACGTGCACCTGAGAGGAGTGAGTTCGAGCCGTCCGCGGTCCGCGACCTCCTGTCCGACATTTTCGTGCTATCCTATGACGGCGAGACCCGCTTTCCGTTCCGCGTCGCCGGCACCCGCACCTCCGCCCTGCTCGGCTGCGATCTCAAGAACCGGAGCTTTTCCGCCCTGTTCACCGACGAGAGCCGCGGCGAGATCGAAGACATCATCACCTGCGTCGTCGAAGAGACGCTGCCGGCCATCGCCGGCATCACCGCCACGACCGAGGCCGGCGCCAAGGCGCATCTCGAATTGCTGCTGCTCCCCTTCACCGCCCGCGTCCATATGCCGGCGAGCCTCACCGGCCTGCTCGCCCCGTTCGAGGACGACGTCAGCCGGCTGCACGACCTGGTGCTGACCTCGTGGCGTTATCTGCATCCCCAGGAGCGGTTCGTGCCGCGGACCCTGCGCAAGCTCGCCATCGCGCGCGGCCTGATGGTCTACGAAGGCCTGCGCTAGCCGCCGGCGCCCGCCTTGGGACGGGATGGCAAGCGTCGGTCGCTTGCACCGCGCCCCGCGGAACTCTATTAGCTGTCTGGCCGTCACGGCGGGACGGACCCGCTCATTGCAGCTGCGGCCGGGCTGGGCATGTTTCGAAATTCGATCAGGCAGAAGATCGTCGGCATTGCCGCGGGACTCATCATCCTCGCGGTGATCACCTCGCTGCTGTCGATGGTGATGGCGGGCCAGGTCGGCCATCTCCTCGACGAGCTCACCAACCGCTACATCCCCGCCTATGGCCACCTCGCCCGCGTCAACATCCGCGCGCTGGAGCGCTCGCTCGCCATGCGCCGGATGATGATGGCGAAGATGCAGGCGCCGGGCGAAGACTCCGGCTACGAAAGCGCGCGCAAGGCCTTCGAGGAGATCGAGCCCCTGATCAAGCGCGAGGCCGACGCGGCGCGCACGCTGATCGATGCGATCATCGCCGATCCCTCGACGCCATCCGACAACGCCGCGCTCGGACGCCTCGACGACCGCATCGACAATGCCGTCAACGACCTCCTGATGCGTCTGAACGCAGAGAACAAGACGCTGCTCGAGCAGATCGACGCCAAGGAATTTGCGGCGGCGAAAGCGACCACGCTCCGCGCCGATGCCCTGCGCGACGACTTCAACACCAGGATCGAGGCCATCCGTTCCGACATGCTGGCGCAGGTTGCTTCGGCCGCTGCGAAGGTGATGAGTGCCCAGCAGCGGGCGATCATCATCTCCGGCGTCGTGACCGCCATTGCCGCGATCCTCGGCTTCGTGTTCGCGATGCTGGTCGGCAGCGGCATCACGCGTCCGGTGATGCGCCTGCTCGAAAGCACCCGCGAGGTCGAGGCCGGCCGCCTCGACGGCGCCATCACCATCACGACCCAGGACGAGATCGGCCAGCTGTCGGCCGCCTTCAACCGCATGATCGAGACGCTGCGCCACAACCAGCGCATCCGCGAGACGTTCGGTCGCTACATCAACCCGCGGATCGCCGAGGGCCTGCTCGAACAGCCGGCGATCGCCGCGACCGAAGGACAGCGCCGCGTCATGACGGTGATGTTCTGCGACATGAAGGGCTTCACCAGCCTGAGCGAGGGCGTGACGCCGAGCGGCCTCGTCAAGATCATGAACCTCTATCTGTCGACGATGTCGGCGCCGGTCCATGCGCATCGCGGCATCATCGACAAATATATTGGCGACGCCATCATGGCCTATTGGGGCGCGCCCTTCGTCGAGGAAGCCGAGCAGACCCATCTGGCCGCGCTTGCCGCCATCGACATGATCGGCCAGGTCAACCAGCTGCGCAAGGATCTGCCCGAACTGCTCGGCGTGCGCGTGATCCCGGCGGATTGCGACATCCGGATCGGGATCGCCACCGGCGAGGCCCTCGTCGGCAGCATCGGCTCCGAGTTCATGATGAGCTACACCGTGCTCGGCGACACCGTGAACCTCGCCTCGCGGCTGGAGGGCGCCAACAAGTTTTACGGCAGCCGCAGCCTGATCTCGGAAGCCACTGCGGCGGCTTGCGCGGCGACGATCGAGCTCCGCGAGATCGATCGTCTCGTCGTGATGGGGCAGACCCAGCCGGTCGCGGTGTTCGAAATCCTCGGCAAGAAGGACGAACTGACGCCGGCGCAGACCGAGTTGCGGCAGCGTTACGCGGACGGTCTCGCCGCCTATCGCGATCGCCGCTGGGATGACGCCGAGCAGGCCTTCACCGCCGCGCTGGCGGCGGCGCCCGGCGACGGCCCGTCGATCGCCATGAAGGCGCGGGTCGCGGCCTTTCAGCAGAACCCGCCGGCGGCGGATTGGGACGGCGCCTGGCATCCGGAGCAGAAGTAGCGGCGCCACGCTCGTCCAGGCTCCGCCGCTACAGCTGGGCCTCGATCGCAGCCTTGTCGATCACCGACCAGACCTGCACGATCCTCCCGTCGCGGAATTCGTAGAACACGTTCTCGGCGAAGGAAACGCGTCTGCCGTCGATAGCGAGACCAAGAAATCGTCCCTTCGGCGAACAATCGAACGCCAGCCGGCTCGCGACATGGGACGCATCCGACACCAGCAGTTCGATGTTGAAGCGAAGGTCCGGGGTGTCGCGAAAGTCCCTTTCCAGCATCTCGCGATAGCCGGATAACCCGAGCCGCCGGCCGTTGTGGCACACATCCTCGTCAACGAACCGGCCGAGTTGCGGCCAGTCCTGGCGATTCAAACAGGCAATGTAGTTCCGGTAGATCTCGGCGAGGTCCGTTTTCATCATCGATCGTTCTCCTTGCCGCGGGTCCAGATGGACATTGAGCATTGAGTGCGTTTCTAACACCGATGTTAGTTTCGACTCCGATGTCCGACGGCGCCAACAAAACACTCAGCCAGCGTGCACGTGAAAGCGCGACGTCCCGAAAAGACAGTGCGATTGCCGCTTCGGCAAACAATTTCTCAGAACGCGCGGAATGTCTCCTGCGATCGGGAGTTATTGCTTCAGGCCGATGACTGTCCTTATCAAATCGGGAGGTGTCCATGATCAAGTCACCGATGATGCTTGCGGCATTTCTGACAGCGCCGATCATTCTGTTCCCGCCGCAGACCGCCATCGCGGCTGGCGGAGGTGGCGGCGGTGGCGGCGGTGGCGACCCATACGGGTCGAGCTACGGCACTCCCGCGCCGTCCTATCCCCAGCAGAAGGACAGAAAGACCACGCACAAGGTCAAGAAGCCCGTCAAGCAGTCCGGCTTCGAAGACCCGGCATTCCGCGACGGCTATCGCGCGGCCTATGCGACAATCTACGAACGCAACGACTACGCCGCCGCGATCGATCAGTTGCACGCACTCGGGCGCGATGATCATCCTGATGTCGCGAACCTGATCGGCTATTCCTATCGCAAGCTCGGCGACTACAAGCAATCGCAAGTCTGGTATGAACGTGCGCTCAAGGCCGATCCGAACCACGTCCTGACGTGGAACTACTACGGCCTGTGGCAGATCGAACAGGGAAACCGCGACCAGGCGCAGTATCATCTGCAGCGGATCGCCGAGATCTGTGGCACCGACTGCGAGGAGTATCGGACGCTGGCGGCGGCACTGGAAAAGCCGCCGGGTACGAACCTCGTCTACTGAGCGCGTCGCGTAGCCCGCATGAGCGAAGCGACATGCGGGGAGGGACCGCCCCGGATGTCGCTGTCGCTCGTCCGGGCTACGCCTTTGAGCCACTTTGTTCGCGTGTCCGTTTTTGCAGGAATTTCGCCGTTTTGGTCGACGTGACCGGCGAGTAGCTTGCGTGCCGGGCGACGCACGCGGATACGTTGAGATCGATCATCATGACCTGCCGGCTTCTCGCGTGGAGCGGCATCGCCGTTGCTGCGCTGGTTCCAATCATTGGCGGCATCTGGCTCTTCACCCTGCCCGCCGCATCGGCGTTCCGCCTTCCGCCTCCGATCGCCAAGGCCGAGCAGGATGCAACGCTCGCGGCGCTGAAGCCACCGAAGCGGGCGCGACCGCTAATCGCGATCCTCGGCATCAACGACATGACCGAGACCACCGACTATCTGATGCCCTACGGCATCCTCAAGCGCGCCGATGTTGCCGATGTCGTCACGCTGGCGACCGGACCCGGTCCGGTCGCGCTGTTCCCGGTGCTGAAGGTCGAGCCAGATGCGACCATCGCCGCATTCGATGCCGCGCATCCCGACGGCGCCGACTACGTCATCGTGCCGGCGATGAGCCGCGACGACGATCCGGCGGTCATGCAATGGATCCGGCAGCAGGCGGAGAAAGGCGCTGTGATCGTCGCCGTCTGCGCCGGCGCCAAGGTGCTCGCCTCGACCGGCCTGCTCGACGGCAGGCGCGCCACCACGCACTGGTTTTACCTGAAGAACTGGCGCAACAAGCATCCCGAGATCCGCTATGTCGCCGACCGCCGCATCGTGGTCGACCACGGCGTCGCGACGACGACCGGGATTTCGGCCTCGATGCCGATGTCGCTGACCCTGATCGAGGCGATCGCCGGCCGCGCCAGGGCTGAGGCCGTCGCGCGCGAGATCGGCCTGCCCGGCTGGGACGCGCGGCATGACAGCAACGCCTTCAAGTTCACCCGTTCCTTCGCGCTGACCGCGATCCGGAACACGCCGGCGTTCTGGAACCGGGAACAACTCGGCCTCGCGCTTGCTCCCGGCGTCGACGAGGTCTCGCTCGCGCTGGTCGCCGACAGCTGGTCGCGCACCTACCGCTCGCACGCCGTGACCTTCGCCGCGACCGGCGACGTCGTGACGACCCGCAACGGCCTGCGCGTCTATCCGCAGGTCGTGGCGTCGGGCTGGTCCGCAGATGGTCTGCTGCCCGCGGTCGGCACCGCGCCGCCCGCGCAGGCACTCGACCGGGCGCTCGCCGGGATCGAGACACGCTATGGCCGCGGCACGGCGGACTTCGTCGCCATGCAGCTCGAATATCCACGGGCTGACGTCGTGCAGTGAGGGATCGCGCCCCCAACAACGTATTCGATCCTCCATCGACCCCATTGTCATCTCCTTGTCATGAATTGTGCCGACACGTCAGCGCCGGACCAGTTCGGGGATACGCATGGACTATTTCAAACGCTTCAACTTCCTCTTCGCTGCGCCGGTGTTCGAGGCCGACGACCTCGAGGGCATCCGCTTCAACCAGATCATCGCCGAGATCGAGCGCTCCGGCTTCGAGGTGGTTCGCGCCCGCAAGCTGGAAGATGCCGAGATCGCGGTGCAGACCGATGCCGCGATCGGCTGCATGGTGGTCGATTGGGGCAAGAAGGGCCTTGAAGGCAAGACCGCGGCACTGATCAACCTGATGCGTCGGCGCGGCCTCGACTTCCCGATCATCCTGTTGATCCGGCGCAAGCGGTTCGAGGACCTGCCGGTCGAGGTGCTCGATTTCATCGACGGCTACGTGTTCCTGTCCGAGGAAACCCCGCCCTTCATCGCCAAGAACCTGATCTCCAGGCTGAAGCAATATGCCGAGAACCTAAAGACGCCGTTCTTCGGCGCACTGGTCGATTATGCCGAGGAAGGCAACCAGCTCTGGACCTGTCCGGGCCATAATGGCGGCGTGTTCTACAGCCGCAGCCCGATCGGGCGGGTGTTCGTCGAACATCTCGGCGAAGCGGTGTTCCGCGACGATCTCGACAATTCCGTGCTCGACCTCGGCGACCTCCTCACCCATGAGGGGCCGGCGCTGCGGGCGCAGAAGGAGGCGGCGCGGATCTTCGGCGCCGAGAAGACCTATTTCGTGCTCAACGGCACCTCGACCTCCAACAAGGTCGCGCTCGGCTCGCTGGTCACCGACGGCGACCTCGTGCTGTTCGACCGCAACAACCACAAGGCCGCGCATCACGGCGCGCTGCTGATCGGCGGCGGCATCCCGGTCTACGTGCCGACGGTGCGCAACGCCTGGGGCCTGATCGGCCCGATGCGCTGGGACCTGCTCGACGAGGGCACGCTGCGCGACCACATCCGCAAGCACCCGCTGGTCAAGGACGAGAACGCCTGGAAGAAGGAGCGTCCGTTCCGCGTCGCCGTGGTCGAGCAGTGCACCTATGACGGCACCATCCACTCGGCCGAGATGATCCTCAAGCGGATCGGCCATCTCTGCGACTATATCCTGTTCGACGAGGCCTGGGCCGGCTTCATGAAATTCCACCCGATCTATGCCGGCCGCTTCGCCATGGGACTGTCCGATCTCGGCCCCGAGGCCCCCGGCATCATTGCGACCCAATCGACCCACAAGCAGCTCGCGAGCTTCTCGCAGGCGTCGCAGATCCACATCCGCGACCGCCACATCAAGGGCCAGAAGCGCCGGGTCGAGCACCGCCGCTTCAACGAAAGCTTCATGCAGCACGCCTCGACCTCGCCGTTCTATCCGATCTTCGCCTCGCTCGATGTCGGCGCGCAGATGATGAAGGGCCGCTCCGGCGAAGTCCTGTGGGACGACACGATCCGGCTCGGCATCGAATTGCGCAAGAAGATCCGCGCCGTGAAGCGCGAGTTCGAGGAGAAGGAGACGCGCTCCGAGCGGCGCTGGTTCTTCGAGCCGTTCGTGCCGGACCGCGTCATGATCCCCGACGTCGCGCGCGAGAACGGCGTGCACAATGTCGCCTGGGAGACCATCTCGACCGATCAGCTCGCGACCAATCCGTCCTACTGGCAGCTCAGTCCCGGCGAAAACTGGCACGGCTTCCCCGAGCTGACCGCGGGCTTCGCCATGACCGACCCGAACAAGCTCACATTGCTGACGCCGGGCTTCGATCACGCCACCGGCGCCTACGCCGATCACGGCATCCCCGCGCCGGTGGTGGCGCAATATCTCCGCGAGAACCAGATCGTCGCCGAGAAGAACGACCTCAACTCCCTGCTGTTCCTGCTGACACCCGGCGTCGAGGCCAGCAAGGCCGGCACGCTGGTGTCGGGACTCGTCGCCTTCAAGAAGCTGCACGACGACAACGCGCTGATCGAGGACGTCATCCCCGAATTCTTCCGCCGCCGCCCGCAGCGCTATAGCGGGGTTCGGCTGCGCGACCTCTGCGGCGACATGCACCGCTTCTTCCGCGACGGCGGCGTCAGCACGCTGCAGGCCAGGCAATTCCTGCCCGAGCACCTGCCCGAGATCGCGATGTCGCCGCGCCAGGCCGCACAATATCTCATCCGCAACGATGTCGACTATCTGCCGATCGACCTGATCTTCGGCCGCGTCGCCGCGACGCCGTTCGTGGTCTACCCGCCCGGCATCGCCACCATCGTGCCCGGCGAGCGGCTGTCGGAACGAAGCAAGCCGATGATCGATTATCTGAAGATGTTCGAGGCGAGCTTCAATGCGTTCCCGGGCTTCGAGGTCGAAGTCCAGGGCATCTACAAGGAGATCGACGACTCCGGCCGCGTCCGCTTCTACACCTATGTCGTGTCCGAATAGGCGAACGGGCGCAACACAATGGAGAATGATCACAAGATCACCGTCCGCCCGTCCCGCGACAGCGACGTCGACGCCATGCTGTCGATCTACCGCCACCATATCCGCCGCGGCGTCGAGGAAAGCGTCGACGACAGCGGCACGCCGGAGCCCGACGATCTGCGCGACCGCCGCAAGAATCTGCGCAACACCCGCCTGCCCCATCTCGTCGCGATCTGTGACGGCGAGGTGGTCGGCTATGCCTATGTCGTGCTGTTCCGCAAGCGTCCGGCCTACCGCTACACGGTGAAGCATTCGATCTATGTGCATCACCGCTTCACCGGCCAGCGCGTCGGCGGCCGGCTGCTGCAGGAGTTGATCGACACCTGCGCCGCCGCCGGCTTCCGCCAGATGATCGGCTACATCGACAGCGACAACGCCGCCTCGCTCGCGCTGCACGACCGCTTCGGCTTCGCCCGCGTCGGGCATTTGCCCGGTGTCGCCTATCGCTATGGCCGCTGGTCCGACACCGTGATGGTGCAGCGCTCGCTCGCCGCCGGCGCCACCGCCCCGCCGCCGCCCGCGCCGCTGTCGCGACGGTGATGGGGGCTGGCGGCAGCGCTCTTTCCACATTCGTCGTCCCGGCCTAGTGCGCAATTGCGCACGGGGGGCCGGGACCCACAACCACAGGGTTGGATTGGCAGGGAAGGCTGTGGCCCCAGCGTCGCGCAATAATCACCTTCGGTGGTTATGGGTCCCGGCCTTCGCCGGGACGACGATAAGGATACGTCGCAATTCAGGACGTCAAACAGCGCGGTGTCATCACCCGCGAAAGCGGGTGATCCAGTATTCCAGAGACAGCGGTGCTTGAACCGAGAGGCCGCGGCGTACTGGATCGCCCGGTCAAGCCGGGCGATGACAGCACAGTGGGGCGCAGGTTCGCGTTTCGAATTGCGCACCGGTGAATGACGAACTAAGGCCGCCCTACTCCAGCGTAAAGCCGACCCGCAGCGCCACCTGGTAGTGCCGGATCTTGCCGTCTTCGATATGGCCCCGCGTCTGCACCACCTCGAACCACTTCATTTCCCGGATCGTCTTTGACGCGCGGCTGACGGCGTTCTCGATCGCCGCCTCGATGCTCTTGTCCGATGATCCGACCAGTTCCAGGATTTTGTAGACGTGATCCTTGTCGTGGGTGGCGGGCATGTCGACCTCCTCTGTGGATGCGCGATCCGGACCGCTTGCGCTGCGGTCCGGACAGTCCATCGTCCGATGCGGGCCGGCCATCGTCAAAACCGACGAATGCTGCGCGGCAACACGCCGGACGAATTGAATCAACGTGTCGCGGCGCCTTTGGTGCCAGCATGCAGTTCGTGCCAGCTGCGCACCCGCCCTTGTCCGTGCCTTGACCTATGGTAGCATGGTTTCATCAAGTATTCGGGAGCGATACGATGTCCACTGCGTCCAGCTCACCCGCCACACCTCCTCACAGCCTCGGATCCGGGCTTGCCAACCTCCGCGCCAAGTGGGGTTGGATCGTCGCCCTCGGCGTGATCTATCTGATCGCCGGCGTGCTCGCCTTCGGCAGCGTCTTCTTCGCCACCGTCGTCAGCGTGCTGTTCGTCGGCGCCATGATGATCGTCGCCGGCGTCGCCGAGATCATCAACGCGTTCCAGTTCAAGACCTGGGGCAAGTTCCTGTTCTGGCTGCTGCTCGGCGCGCTCTATGTCGTCGCCGGCTTCATCACCTTCGAGAACCCGCTGCTCGCGGCGGCGACGCTAACGCTGTTCCTCGGCGTTGCCCTCGTGGTCTCCGGCATCGTCCGCATCTTCCTCGCCTTCGGCATGAACTCGGAAGCGCCGTGGGGAATGGTTGCGATCTCCGGCCTGATCACGCTCGTGCTCGGCGCCATGATCCTGGCGCGCTGGCCGGTGTCGAGCCTCTACGTGCTCGGCATTTTCCTCAGCGTCGATTTGATCTGCGCCGGCGTGAGCTGGATCAGCATGGGCATGGCGCTGAAGCGCAGGGCGTGAGGCGCGATCGTCGCTTCAGGCAGGATCGGCGGGTTAGGTCAACGTAACCCGCCGCATGTTTTGCGTGCGGAAAGACGGCGGGTTGCGCTTGCGCTAGCCCGCCCTGCGCTCAATCCGCCTGCAAGCCCTCAGGGCTGCGCGAGGTGCCAGGCGCCGTTGAGGAAGCCGTCGCCGGTGATGTCGCCGGCCTTCTGGTCCTTGGCGAAGGTATAGAGCGGCTTGCCCTTGTAGGCCCACTGCTTGGAGCCGTCGTCCCGCGAGATGATGGTGTAGCCGCCTTCGGCCTTGTCGCTGGCGTCCGCCTTCAAGACCGGCCAGTTTGTCGCGCACGGTCCGTTGCAGGCCGACTTGCCTTCCGAATCCTTGTCGAAGGTGTAGAGCGTCATGCCCTTGGCGTCGGTGAGGACGGAGCCCTTCGCGGTGGTTCCGGTCTTGGTCGGCGGCGCGGCAAAGGCGGTCGAGGCGAGCGCAAGCGACATGGCGGTGGCGAGCGCGAGCGAGATCGATGTCTTCATGATGTCTCCTTTTCGAATGCAAATGGCTTGCATGCGTTAGGACGCCGCAGGGCGCGCACTATTCCGCTGATCGCGCGTGAAGAATTTTCGGGACGGCGATCAATGCGAGGGGAATAAAGCCGGAGGCGCGTGCCGATACCGGCAGCCAGCGCAGCATGAGTTTTGGTTGAAGCGGCCTAGCGGCAAGCTCAGTGCGCCTCTCTCGCTTGCGGTCAGGGCTATCGCATATGCCCCTTGGCGACGCGCAAGTGCTTGGCCTCGTGGTTCGAGACGCGCCGCAAGCGGCGCTCCTCACCATGAGGGTCTACTTATTGTGCCGCAAACAAGACCTCATCCTGAGGAGCCTGCCGAAGGCGGGCGTCTCGAAGGATGGCCACGAGGGCACCGCCACGATATGCGATAGCCCTGCGCTTGCGGGAGAGGGAGTGCACCCCCTTTGCGATTTCTACTCACCCGATCTCATGGCGCCCTACCGCCTGATTTCCTCGACCGCGCGCACCAGCGGGCGGTCGGAGAGCTGGATCGGGCCGGAGAACGGCGTGCTCATTTCGAGGATCAGGTAGATCGCGGCCGAGATCAGCGCCGCGGCGGCGATGGTGGTCGAGATCACCACCGCGTTGCGCGGCGCGCGAAAGCCGAGGGTCGCGAACATCAGCGTCAGCCACCCGACCAGGATGCAGATCAGCGGCGACGGAAACGAACCGTCGGACTGCTCGACAAAGGTCCAGCGCTGCTGCACCGCCTGCCGGTAGACCGAGCGGGCGTCGTTCCACAGCGCGACCTTCTGCTCGTCGTCGAACCGCAGCTCGCGCAGGCTGGTGCCGACCTCGTCGAGCAGGCGCTCGGACACCTCGTTCGCTCGTGAGATCGGAACATCCTTGAGCACCTGCTCGACATAGGCGAGCAGCCGCTTGCGCGGCTCGTCGGCGCTCGGCCCGAGCGGCCGCAGGCCGCGATCGAGCAGGATGAGGTCGGTGGCGAAGACATGCAAATTGCGGTCGACCGCCACATAGGTGTTGGCGGCACTGTTCATCATCAGTCCGAGCAGCAGCGACGGCATGGTGACGAACAGCGTCGCGACCAGGCGTACCGAGGTATTGGTCTCGTCGCTGCGGTGATGATCGGCGAGCCGGGCATGGATCGCCATGGTCGCAAGCGCGGCGCCGCCGAGCAGGACGAAGATCAGGACGGCGACGATGAATGCAACCACGGCTTGCGAAAACCTGCGAGAGAATCAGGTCCGCAGGATAGCAAGGGACGCCCGGCGGTGCATGTCCGGTTGACTAGCCGTCCCCACGCGCTATCCAGTCCGGACAGGTTTCGGGAACGTCCGGCGAGAGCGCGAGGGGCGCTCCAGAGGAGATACCACGTGCATATCGTCGACGACAGCGAGGTCAACCGCGTCCTGAGCTTTCCGGTCTTGATCGAGGCGATCGAAACCGCGCACCGGCGGCCGAAGATCGCGGTGCACGACAGCTATCTCGGCGACGACAAGGGCCAGCAGCTGGTGACGCGCAGCGCGGTCGATGCCGGCCGCTTCATGATGACCAAGCTCTACACCAGCTTTCCGGGCAACCTCGCCCACGGCAAGCTGCCGGCGGTGCAGGCGGTCTGCGTGCTGTTCGACGGCAATGACGGGCGTCCCCTCGCGGTGATGGACGCCGCCGAAATCACCCATTGGAAGACCGCCGCGGATTCCGCACTCGGCGCAAAACACCTCGCGCGGCCGGATGCCGAGACGCTGCTGGTGGTCGGCGCCGGCGAGATGGCGCGCTGGCTGGTGCGCGGCCACCGCACCGTGCGGCCGCAGCTGAAGCGGGTGCGGGTCTGGAACCGGACGGTCGAGCGCGCCCAGGAGCTCGCCGCGCTGCTGGAAGGCGATGGTATCGCCACGGAAGCCGTCACCGATCTCGACGCCGCGACACGCGAGGCCGACATCATCACCACCTGCACCCGCTCGCGCGAGCCGCTGGTCAAGGGCGCCAATTTAAGACCCGGCACCCATCTCGATCTGGTCGGCGGCTTCACCCCGGAAACCCGCGAGTCCGACGACGAGGCGGCGCGGCGTTCGCGCATCTTCGTCGACCGCCGCGAATCCGCCTTCGACGGCGTCGGCGACATTTTGCAGCCGATCGCCAGCGGCGCGATCAAGGAGACCGATGTGCTCGGCGATCACTACGACCTCGCGAGCGGCAAGGTCGCCGGCCGGCTGTCGGATAGCGACATCACCTTCTTCAAGAACGCCGGCGGCGGGCATCTCGATCTGATGACCTGCGAGACGGTGCTTGCGCAGCTGGGGAAGGAGCTGCGGTAAGCGGAACTGTTCTGTAGCCCGCATGAGCCAACGGGTCGCACGAATGCGCGCCCGATGACAGCCTCCGCGACATGCGGGACTATGCTCCCGGATATCGCTTCGCTCATCCGGGCTACATCATTGCTCTACGTCTCCCGCAGCCAGACTTCACCGATCGAATGATCGGAGCGCTTGCGCAGCACGACATCGGCCCGCGTCCGCGTCGGCAAGATGTTCTCCCTGAGATTGGCGCGATGATGCTCGCGCCACAGCCGCTCCGCGACCTCGCGCGCATCGTCGGGCGGCAGGTCCCTGTAGTGGTGGAAATAGGAGGCGGGATTCCGGAACGCCGTCGGCTGCAATCTGAGGAAGCGTTCGACATACCAGGATTGGATGTCGGCCTCGTCGGCATCGAGATAGATCGAGAAGTCGAAGAAATCCGACACCACCACCGGCGCCGTGCCGCGCGCCAGCAGCACGTTGAGGCCCTCGAACACCAGGATGTCCGGCTGCTGGATGACCTGGCGTTCCGACGGCACGATATCGCCGATCAGATGCGAATAGACCGGCAGCTCGAGCTCGCGTTCGCCGGCCTTTGCGGCCGCGAGAAATCGCAGCATGCGCGGCAGATCATAGCTCTCGGGAAAACCCTTGCGCCGCATCAGCCCGCGCTCTTCGAGAACGCCGTTGGCATGCAGGAAGCCGTCGGTCGTCACCAGCTCGACCCGCGGATGATCTGCCCAGCGGGCCAGCAGCGCGCACAGCACACGGGCGAAGGTGCTCTTGCCAACGCCGACGCTGCCGGCCAATGCGACGATGTAGGGCGAACGGCGTGCCGGACGGCCGAGAAACTCCGCCTTGACGTGCGCGAGGTTGCGCGCCGCCGCGAAGTGCAGGTTCAATAAGCGCGTCAGCGGCAGATACACGTCGCTGACTTCGGCAGAATTGATCGGCTCGTTCAATCCGCGCAACGCGGTGAGATCGGCGTCCGACAGCGTCAGCGACGTGCTGGCGCGCAAGGCCGCCCAATCGCCGCGGCCGAAGATCATGTAGGCGGACAGCTCGTCGGGGTGGGTCATCCTCATCCGTTCACGGTGAGCCTGATGCGGCGAGTAGCCCGCATGAGCCAACGGGTCGCACGAACGTGCGCCCGATGACGGGCTCCGCTCATGCGGGAAGCTCTCTCCCCGGATGTCGCTTCGCTCATCCGGGCTACACGGCAACCGCTGTAGAACCGGAGGGAGGCTTGCGAACCGCAACCCGCCCCTCGTTTCCTACTCCGCGGCCTGCTGCGTCGGTGCGTCGAGCACCTCCGACACTTTCGGCGGCGACATCGGCAGGCTGTAGAAGCGTTTGCCGAGCGCGTTGTGAACGGCGTTGGCGACCGCGGCCATCACAGGGACCAGCGGCACCTCGCCGACGCCCTTGACGCCCTGCGGATGTTTCGGGTTCGGCACCTCGACCAGCGCGCAATCGAGCATCGGCAGGTCGGAGCAGACCGGCATGCGATAATCGAGGAAGCCCGGATTATCGACCTTGCCGTCCTTGTTGTAGATGTACTCCTCGTTCAGCGCCCAGCCGATGCCCTGCGCGACGCCGCCTTGCAGCTGGCCCTCGACATAGCTCGGATGCACGGCGCGGCCGACATCCTGCACGGCGGTGTAGCGGATGACGCGGACGATGCCGAGATCGACATCGACCTCGACGTCGCAGATATGGGTGCCGAAGCCGCCCTCGGCGCCCTGGGTGTTGAGCTGCACGCTGGCGCCGATCGGGCCGCCCTGCGACGGCGCCTTCTCGGCGAGGTCGGCGAGCGTCAACGGCTCGAACTGGCCGGCGTTCGGGCTCACCGGATGCGCGGCGCCGTTCTCCCACTTCACCGCTTCCGGATCGATCTCCCAGATCTTCGCGGCGCGCTCGCGCAAGGTCGCGATCACCTTGTCGGCGGCCTGCGTCACCACCATCGAGGAGGCGAACAGCACGCGGCTGCCGCCGGTGAGGTTGGAGAAGCCGACCGTCTGGGTGTCGCCGATGATGACGGAGACGCGCTTATAGTCGATGCCGAGCAGCTCGGCGCAGATATTGGCGATGCCGGCGCGCGAGCCGCCGATATCGGGATGCCCTGTCGTGACGACGACGTTGCCGTCCTCGGTGATGTTGACCTGCGCGGAGGATTCACCGCCGGCATTGAACCAGAAGCCGGAAGCGACGCCCCTGCCCTGCAGCTTGCCGAGCGGCGCGGCATAATGCGGATGGTTCTTCGCGGCCTCCAGCGTCTCGATATAGCCGATGCGCGGGAACACCGGGCCATGGGCGGCCTTGGTGCCTTCCTTCGCCGCGTTCTTCAGCCGCAGCGCTAAGGGGTCCATCTTGAGCGCCTCGGCGAGCTCGTCGAGCACGCATTCCACGGCATAGGCGCCGATCGGCGCGCCGGGCGCGCGATAGGCCGCGACCTTGGAGCGGTTGGAGCAGACGTCGAACCCCTCCGACAGCACATGCGGAATGTCGTAGGGCGCGAAGCTGCACCCGACCGCGCCGCGGATCGGCGAGCCCGGGAAGGCGCCGGCCTGCAGATAGAAGCTGCCATGGGCGGCGACGATGGTGCCGTCCTTCTTCGCGCCGATCTTCACCGTGCTCTTCGAGCCCGAGGTCGGCCCGGTGGCGCGCATCACCTCCTCGCGCGTCATCACCATCTTGACCGGGCGGCCGGATTTTTTGGCGAGCAAGGTCGCGAGCGGCTCGAGATAGACGATGGTCTTGCCGCCAAAACCGCCGCCGATCTCGGCGGGGATGGCGCGGATGTCGCTCTGCGGGATGCCGGTCAGCATCGAGGTCATCGCACGCACCATGAACTGGCCCTGGCTCGACGACCAGATCGTGGTCTTGCCGTCGGCCGCGACCGAGATCAGGCAGGCATGCGGCTCGATATAGCCCTGGTGCACCGGGCGCGTGGTGAAGGAGCGCTCGATGACGACTTCAGCATCCTTGAAGCCCTGCGCGATGTCGCCCTTCTTGGATTCGATGCGGCCCATGATGTTCGAGGGCTTGCCGTCGAATCTGTTGAACTCGTGCAGGATCGGCGCATCCGCCTTCAGTGCGTCGTCGATCTCGATCGCCCAGGGCAGCACCTCGTAGTCGACTTCGATCAGCTTGCAGGCCTCAGTCGCGATCGCCTCCGTGGTCGCGGCGACGGCGGCGACGGGATGACCGGGGAACAGCGCCTTGTCGCGCGCCATCACGTTGCGGCACATCCAGCGCATGTCCTGGATGCCGAGCATGACGGCACCCTTCTCGATCGTGAAGTCGACGATGTCGCGCGCGGTGACCACCGCCTTGACGCCAGGCAGCGCCTCGGCCTTGGCGATGTTGATCGACTTGATGCGGGCGTGCGGATGCGGGCTGCGCAGCACCTTGCCCCAGATCATGCCGGGCATGGTGGTGTCGGCGGCAAACGCCGCGCGGCCGGTCACCTTGTCGACGCCATCGGGCCTGATGGTGCGCTGGCCGATCCATTTGTTGTTGACGACGTTCATGGGCGCATCTCCCGCATTTCGGCAGCGGTCTCCATCACCGCGCGGACGATCTTGTCGTAACCGGTGCACCGGCAGAGATTGCCGGCGAGCCAGAAGCGGACTTCTTCTTCGGTCGGATTGGAATTCTTGGCGAGCAGCGCTTCGGAGGCGACCAGCATGCCCGAGGTGCAGATGCCGCACTGAAGCGCGGCGTGCTCGAGGAACTTCTGCTGCAGCGGATGCAGCTTCTCGCCCCTGGCCATGCCCTCGATGGTCCTGATCTCGTGGCCCTCGGCTTCGGCCGCGAGCATCAGGCAGGAGCAGACCAGGCGGCCGTCGAGCGTGATCGAGCAGGCGCCGCAATCGCCGGACGCGCAGCCCTCCTTGGAGCCGGTGAGCCCCAATTGCCCGCGCAGCGCGTCGAGCATGGTCTCGTACGGCTCGCACAGGAATTCGACCGGCTCGCCGTTGACTGAGGTGGTGACGTGCAGTTTCGCCATGGTGCTAGTGTCCTCCCGCGCGCTGGGCGGCGATCGCGGCGGTGCGCTTGAGCAGCACGCCGGCTGTTTTGGTCCTGTAGGCGATGGTGCCGCGCTTGTCGTCGATCGGACGACAGGCGGCGCGGCACGCGGCAGCGGCGGCTTCGAGCGCGACATCGTCGAGCTTCGAGCCGATCAGCGCCTTCGCCGCCGGCGCGACCAGCAGCGCGGTCGGCGCCACCGCGCCGAGGCCCACGCGGGCCGCGGTACAGACGCCGTCCTTCAAGGTCAGGCTGACGCCGATGCCGACCACCGCGATGTCCATCTCGGTGCGCGGGATCATCCGCAGATACGCATCGCTCGAGCCTTTCGGCCGCGGCGGCAATGTGAAGCTGACCAGGATCTCGCCCGGCTTGAGGTTGGTGCGGCCAGGTCCCGCCGGCACATCCTCAACCTTCATGTCCCGCCGGCCGTTCGGACCCTGCACGGTGACGACGGCACCCGCCGCGATCATCGCCGGCACGCTGTCGCCGGCCGGTGAGCCGTTGCAGAGATTGCCGCCGGCGGAGGCGCGGCCCTGCACCTGCTTGGAGCCGATCAGGTTCACGGCCTCGAGCACGCCGGGCCACACCTTGCCGAAGCGCGCATGCTCGGCGAGCTCCATGCCGGAGACGGCGGCACCCACGCGGAAACCGCCGTCGGCGGTTTCGCTGATTTCGGTCATCTCGCCGATCTTCTTGATGTCGACGATCAGTCCCGGCCGCACCAGGCCGGAGCGCATTTGCACCAATAAGTCGGTGCCCCCTGCCATAATGCGGGCGGCACTCCCGGCGGCAGCAAATGCGCCAATCGCTTCGTCAAGCGTGCGCGGTGCTACGTATCGGATATCGGTCATGACGGTTCTTTCGGTCTCCCTCGACTGCTTGTTCCCTGAAGATTTGCGGGATGTGGCCTTATTGCTGGCCGGCAGACCGTAAGCCTACACGGCGGATCGGGGTCCGAACAGCCTGCGAGGTGCGGCAGGAAGCGCAGGCTCCTATGCAGGATGCGGACTTGTGCAGTGCCGGCAGCGGCGCGCGGCCTGTGCCTTGGGCGCGCGCACGCGACCCGCCGCGACGAGGCCGCCAACCAGATCGGTCAGGCCTGACCGCGTTTGCCGGAGCCGATCCCAAGCATCGAGAACATCCCGATGATGAGAAGCGCCGCCGGAATGCACCACCACAACACATAGCCGAACATGTATTCGAAGATCGTGCGCCGGTAAGGGGGAAGCGGATTGGGCAGCGCGCCGGCACGCTGCATCTGCTCGATCTTCTCCGGCGAGAGCTCGTGGTAGACGTTGAGCGGGCGGCCGTTGAGGTCTTTGCCGGAGCCCTTGACCATGAGGGCGTAGTATCCCGTCATCTTGTAGGGCAGGATGAAGGAGTGCGTGAGGCTCACATAGCCAAGCGCGAGGGCTTCGCCCTTGGGACCCTTCTCGGTCAGATCCTGCAGCTGTTGGTAGCTGTATCGCGTGCCGAACTCCGCGGCGCGCACGTCCTGACCGGACACCGCCATGCCGACGAACACGAGAAGAACGAGCAGACCGCGGCGCATGGCGTCTTGCCTCTCAAAGGGACGCGGCGGTTTGACCGCCGCACACTCGTCAAACAGGCTACCGGAAAGATGTCCAACCCCGGCTAACCCAGGCAATACAAGTGTCAGCAGCCGGTTAAGTCCTCCTCAACCTCGTCGGGACGTGCCGAGCGGCGAAGCCCGGAACCAACCAACGCCTGCTCGGCGACGTGCTCAAGCAATGAGCGCACACGGCTGCGCAACCTCGCAACGGGACCCAGCGCGATGGCGCGGCTCTTGCTTGCTTTCAACAACGGATTGGTGAAGCATGCCGCCGCAATGACAGATCGGGAGACGGCGAATGGTCGAAGTTTCGCGCAGAACGCTCCTCAAGCTTGCGGCCGGCGTGCCGCCGGCCATCGCGGCGCCGGCCATCCTGTCATCGCGCGCCTTTGCCGCGGGCAAGGGCAAGACCATCACCGCAGTGATGCATTCGGACCTGCGCATCATCGATCCCGGTTTCACCACCGCCTACATCACCCGCGACCATGGCTACATGGTCTACGACACGCTGCTCGGCATCGATTCAAGCTTCAAGGTCCGCCCGCAAATGGCGGACTGGACGATCTCGGACGACAAGCTCACCTACACCTTCACGTTGCGCGACGGCCTGAAATGGCATGACGGCGTGCCCGTCACCGCGGAGGACTGCATCGCCTCGCTGAAGCGCTGGACCGCCGTCGACGGCATGGCGCAGAAGCTGGCCGAATTCACCGCTTCCCTCGAGGCGAGCGGGCCGAAGACGATCGTGCTCAAGCTCAAGGAGCCGTACGGCCTCGTGCTGGAGTCGCTGGCAAAGCCCTCCTCCTACGTCGCCTTCATGATGCCGAAGCGGCTCGCGGAGACGCCGCCGGGCAAGCAGATCGCCGAGCAGATCGGTTGCGGGCCGTTCAAATTCGTGAGCGCCGAATTCCAGCCCGGCGTGAAAGCGGTCTATGAGCGCAATGCCGACTACGTTCCGCGCAAGGACAAGCCGGATTGGCTGTCGGGCGGCAAGGTCGCGAAGGTCGATCGCGTCGAATGGGTCACGATGCCCGACGCGCAGACCGCGATCAACGCGCTGCAATCCGGCGAGATCGATTTCCTGGAACAGCCGTCGGTCGACCTGCTGCCGGTGCTCGAGGCGAACTCCGATCTCACCGTGGCCGTATTGAACAAGTTCGGCTTCCAGATCGAGGGCCGGATGAATTTCCTGCACCCGCCATTCGACAACCCCAAGATCCGCCGCGCGGCCTTCCTGGCGATGAACCAGAAGGACGTGCTCGACGCCACCGTCGGCAACCCAAAATATTACGAGATCTGCGGCTCCTATTTCGCCTGCGACACGCCGCTCGCCAGCGACGCCGGCGCCGAGACGCTGATCAAGGGCAACGGCATGGCCGAGGCGAAGAAGGCGCTCGCCGCCTCGGGCTATGACGGCACGCCCGTCGTGATCATGATCCCCGGCGACGTGCAGACGCTGAAGGGACCGCCGACGGTCGCGGCGCAGCTGTTGCGCGCGGCCGGCTTCAACGTCGACGCGCAGGTGACGGACTGGCAGACCGTGGTGAGCCGCCGCGCCAGCCAGAAGCCGCCCAAGGAGGGCGGCTGGAACCTGTTCTTCACCTTCACCGGCGCGACCGAGGTGATGAACCCGATCGTCAACAACCAGATCGCCGCCAACGGCAAGCGGGCGTGGTTCGGCTGGCCCGAAGACGCCAAGCTCGAGCAGATGCGCGACGCCTATGCGCGCGCCACCTCGCCCGAAGAGCAGAAGAAGGTCGCGGTCGAGATTCAAAAGCAAGCCTACGAGCAGGTGATCTATATCCCGCTCGGCCAGTTCCGCTTGCCGAGCGCCTGGCGCAAATCGCTCACCGGCGTGCTGGAAGGCCCGGCGCCGCCGGTGTTCTGGAACGTCGACAAGACCGAATAAGGTCGGCGGCGCGAGCGACGCGCGCCGCCGACCAGCTGAGGCACGTCGGAAGGTTCATCGTTTCAGCCGCCGAGGCGCTTCACCGCTCTCGCTTGCGGGCGCTGCAAAATATCGAAAACAACCCCATGCAAAGGAGCCGACGGCCGCCGGCGTTCGACCGGGCAACTTGACACGTCGGGCAAATCAGGAATACATTTCCAATATTCCGAAATCCGCCTCCCCCTCCGGCGCGAACCAATGGCTGCGGTTGCGCATCATTCGCAGCACCCCAGCCTTGCCGATAACGAGGGCGTGGACTCACAAAGGTCCGCTTCTGACGGCGACGCAGCAATTGCCGTGCCGGATCGTCGTCGACTGCTTTTGACCCTGGCTGTGTGAAAACATAGTGCCGCTGTTATGATTCTCCCGTGATTCTGAGGGGGAATCGATGAGGCGCTTCGT
>NZ_JASAUT010000034.1:0-88642 GCF_029952935.1 Bradyrhizobium sp. Mp19
AAGGCCTTCTATGCACGACTGCGACAGGCCGGAAAACCAGCCAAACTCGCCCTCATCGCCGTCGCCAGGAAGCTGCTCACGGTCCTCAATGCCATGATGCGAGACCGAAAGCCGTACCTACAGACCAAACCGACATAACAGTTGCCGGCTTTCGCCGGGACGACACCTGTTGAGAGGCTAGGGCTTCAGCCGCTGCAGGAAGCCGGTGAGATCGTCCGTGACATGGTCGACATGGGCGGCGTCGCGGCCTTCGAGCTCCCAGGTCTCGCGCACCACCTCCCGGCTGCCGTCGGGCACGACCAGCACGGTGGTCATGCCGAGCTCATGCGGCACCACCAAATTGCGCGCGAGGTCCTCGAACATCGCAGCCCTCGCCGGATCGACGTCGTGCAGCTTGAGGAACTTCTGGTAGGTCTGCGGAGCCGGCTTCGGCTCGAGATCGGCGGCGATGATGTCGAACACGCCGTCGAAATGATTGCTGATGCCGAGTCGGCCCAGCACCGCATCGACATGGTCGACCGAGCCGTTGGTCAGGATCAGCTTGCGTCCCGGCAGTTTTGCGATCGCGGCTCCCATCGCCGGATTGGGTTGTAGCGGCGAGTGGTCGATCTTGTGCACATAGGCGAGATAGTCGTCGGCCTGCACGCCGTGCTCGGTCATCATGCCGCGCATCGTGGTGCCGTAGCGCAGATAGTAGTCCTTCTGCAGCCGCCGTGCTTCCTCGGGCGAGATTTTCAGCCAGTTGCTGACGAACTCGCCGATCCGCGCATCGACCTGCTGCCACAGGTTGACGTGATGCGGGTACAGCGTGTTGTCGAGGTCGAACACCCAGGTCTCGACATGGCCGAAGCTGCGGGCAGTTTTAGTCATGGTTTTCTCCGCGTGTCGGCGCGATCGCCCAGTCTTCCGCCGTCGTCCTGGCGAAAGCCAGGACCCATACCGCGGAATCCATCAATGTGGCACGATGCTCGTCGTTCTTCGCCAAACGCAATCCTGTGGTTATGGGTCCCGGCCTTCGCCGGGACGACATCGATATTTGTGGCGTAAGCATCTTCATCACGGCATCGTAAAGCGCAGCGTCTTGCCGCCGCTGGTCATGTCGACGGTGGTGAAGCCGAGCGCGGCGAGGCCGCGGGTGGCGCAGTCGCCCTGTTCGTTGATCTCGAACTTGCTTTCGCGGGTGCAGAGCTGGACGCCGCCGCCCCAGTTCAGCGGCTTGTCCTTGATGCGGATGGCGCGGTTGTCGTTGTCGACGGCTTCGGCAAACGAATAGATCTGCTTCGGCGTGCCCGTCACGTCCGGATGCAGGCACCTGCCGGGATCGATGCGATACCAGCCGCGGCTGGTCACCACCTTGCCGTCGTCGGTTGCAACTGCGGCCATCACCTTGTGCGGCGTGTCGTTGCACCAGGTCAGCCCCGATGGGGACGGCTTCTGCACGGCATCGATCATGGTGGCGAAGAAATTCGGCGACTGCACGACGTCGCTGGCGAGCCCGCGACTCCTGAGGAACGCCGACAGCGCACTCTGGGTCTTCGGCCCGTCGACGCCGTCGATCGGCGCCGCATCGTAGCCCGCGATCACCAAGAGGCGCTGGATGCCGGCGAGGCGCGCCTGCTCGTCGTCATATTCGCTGTCTTCGGCGAGATAGGCGACCAGATTGCCGTCGTCGGTCTTCGTCGGCGTGATCTGGGTGAATTGCGCGGGCATCTGGCCGGAGCGGCATTGCCGCGCGGCGGCGATCACGAAATTGTCCTGCGCCACGCAGAGCGTGTCGGTGCCGTTCTGCGGGATCGGCGAAGCGCCGTAGACGCCGAGCGCCCGCGCATTGAGCAGCACGCGGTCGGCGGTGAGCGCGCCCTGCACCACGACCCGGCAGGCCGCCGGATCAATGCGAAACCAGCCGCGTGTCGCGGTCGCGGCCTTGTCGTCGATGCCGATCGCGGCCTCGATCACATAGCTCATGCGGTTGCAGAGCTTGAGGTCGGCATGCGCCGGCGCCGACGAGAACAGGAACGACACCAGCGCGGCCGGCAGCGCCATCGCGAGCCGCGCCGCCGGCGACCGGCGAGGGATCCTCGCCGTGTGTCCCGCGTCTGCCATTATTTATGGATCAGCGTGCCGGTGCCCTGGTTGGTGAAGAGCTCGAGCAGCACCGCGTGCTGCGTCTTGCCGTCGATGATCACGACGCCCTGCACGCCCTGTTCGAGCGCGTAGATGCAGGTCTCGACCTTCGGGATCATGCCGCCGGAAATCGTGCCGTCGGCGATCAGCTTGCGGGCTTCCTTGATCGACAGATCCGGAATCAGCTTCTTGGACTTGTCGAGCACGCCCGGCACGTCGGTCAGCAGCAGCAGGCGCTTGGCCTTCAGCGCGCCCGCGATCGCGCCGGCGAAGGTGTCGGCGTTGATGTTCAGGGTCTGGCCGTCCTGCGAGGTCGCGAGCGGCGCCAGCACCGGGATCAGCTCATAGCCGATCAGCTGATTGAGCAGCGTGAGGTCGACCTTTTCGGGATCGCCGACGAAGCCGAGGTCGATGGCCTTCTCGATGTTGGAATCCGGATCGACCATGGTGCGCGTCGTCTTCGACGCCTTCACCATGTTGCCGTCCTTGCCGGAGAGGCCCACGGCCTTGCCGCCGGCTTCGTTGATGTAGCCGACGATCTGCTTGTTGACCGAGCCCGCCAGCACCATCTCGACGATCTCGATGGTCGCGGCGTCGGTGATGCGCAGGCCCGCGGCGAATTCAGACTGGATGCCGAGGCGCTTCAGCATGGTCGCGATCTGCGGCCCGCCGCCATGCACGACCACCGGATTGATCGCGGTCTGCTCGAGCAGCACGATGTCGCGCGCGAACGCCTTCGCGGTGTCCTCGGCGCCCATGGCATGGCCGCCATATTTAATGACGATGGTTTCCTCGTCATATTCCTGCATGTGCGGCAGCGCCTCGGACAGGATGCGGGCCTGATCGAGCGGGCTGATGTGCTGGTCGGTCATGGGGCTGGTCTCGTCGTCAGCGGAGGGGTGGCGCGGTTCTATCTGATTGCCGGGCAGGGCGCAAAGCGGTCTTGACCCTCTCCCCTTGTGGGAGAGGGTGGCTTCGATGCGACGGCATCGAAGCCGGGTGAGGGGTCTGTCTCCGCGGATAGAGACCCCTCATCCGGCGCGGATTGCATCCGCGCCACCTTCTCCCACAAGGGGAGAAGGAAGTATGGCGGTCATCACCGCTTCGGCCACACCGCCGCGGCCGCCAGCACCAGCCAGCTCAGGATCAAGAGCGTTCCGCCGGTCGGCGCAGCCATCGGAAACAATCCATGGCCGGCATATTGGCGCAGCACGAGGTCGCCCGCGAACAGTGACGCCGCGATGACGAACCCGGCCGCCGCCACGACTGCGAGCTTCGCATGGATGATCGCGCGATCCGCGACCGCGATGGTCGCAACTACGGCTGGTGCATGGAACAGCAGCATCGAGGATGCCGCCGCCAGCCGCGTGGCATCAGGCAGATGGGCTGCGGCCGCCGCCAGCATCACGCCGCAGGCGCCCATGATGGCGGCAAGGCCGATCAGGAGGCGGGATGCGCCGCTCATCAGCGCCGTTCCTCGATCAGGCGCACCATGGCGGCACGCAGCTCCGGCATGCCGTCGCCGGTGCGCGACGAGGTCACCAGCATTTCGGGGAAGGCGGCGGGATGCTTTGCGAGTGTTGCTGACGTGTCGGCGATGACAGTCTTGAGTTCGCCGGCCTTCACCTGGTCGGCCTTGGTCAGCACGACCTGATAGCTGACGGCGGACTTGTCCAGCGTCTTCAGCACGTCGAGATCGACGTCCTTGATGCCGTGGCGCGCGTCGATCAGCACGTAGACCCGCGCCAGTGTCGCGCGCCCGAGCAGGAATTTGTGGATCAGCGCCGTCCATGACGCCACCTTGGTCTTCGGCGCCGAGGCGTAGCCGTAGCCGGGCATGTCGACCAGGCGGAAGCCCGCCTTCTCCGGCCCCTCGAAGAAGATCAGCTCCTGGGTGCGGCCGGGTGTGTGCGAGGTGCGCGCCAGGTTGCTGCGGCCGGTCAGCGCGTTGATCAGGCTCGACTTGCCGACATTGGAGCGGCCGGCAAAGGCGACCTCGAGGCCGGCCATCGGCGGCAGCGTCTCGATCGAGGGCGAGGCCCAGATGAAACGCCAGTCGCCGGCGAACAGTTTTCGGCCTTGCTCGATCAGCGCCGCATCGGGTTCGGTGCTCATGCGAAGGATTCCATCTCGTGGCGGCCGGGCAAAGGCCCAAGGCGGGTCCTTGGCGTAGGACGACCCGGCCATCCAGGTCAACGTCTGGAGCCTCGGTTCTGATTGAATCGAAGCTCCAGCTGCTTGTCTTGACGCGCTTTCTTCCAGCGAACCGTCGCCCGCTTCGCTCGAAAACGCGCTGGCCGCCCTCCAATACGTCGATGCCCGGCACAGGGCCGGGCATGACATGGTGACGAAGCGCTGTTGCTGGAAGCTACGTCGCCTTCTTTGTCTCAGTCGTCACGCTTTTTTTTTGAAACGTCGACTTCAGATTGTCGAACAGCTCCACCTTCACGCCGTTGCGCCGCATGATGTAGCTCTGCTGCAGCACCGACAGCAGGTTGTTCCAGGCCCAGTAGATCACGAGACCCGCCGGGAAGCCTGCCAGCATGAAGGTGAAGATCAGCGGCATCCAGTCGAAGATCATCTTCTGGGTCGGATCCGGCGGCGCCGGATTGAGCTTCATCTGGACCCACATCGTGATGCCCATGATGATCGGCCAGATGCCCATCACCAGATAGGAGCCGAAATGCGGTCCGAGCAGCGCGATCGGATCGAACGGAATGAGGCCGAACAGCGTGAACAGGTTGGTCGGATCGGGCGCCGAGAGGTCCTTGATCCAGCCGAAGAACGGCGCGTGCCGCATTTCGATGGTGATGAACAGCACCTTGTAGAGCGAGAAGAACACCGGGATCTGCAAGGCGACGGGAAGACAGCCCGCGATCGGGTTGATCTTCTCTTTCTTGTAGATCTCCATCATCTCCTGCTGCTGCTTCACGCGGTCGTCAGGATAGCGTTCCTTCAGCGCCTGCAGCTGCGGCTGCACCGACTTCATCTTCGCCATCGAGGCGTAGGACTTGTTGGCGAGCGGGAAGAACAACAGCTTCACGATCACGGTCACCAAGAGGATCGCGATGCCGAAATTGCCGACCAGGCGATAGAACCAGTCGAGCGCCAGGAACATCGGCTTGGTGATGAAGTAGAAATGGCCCCAGTCGATCAGGAGATCGAAATGGTTGAGGCCGAGCTGCTTGTTGTAGCCGCCGAAGCCGACCAGCGGGAAGTTGAGGCCGACCGTGGCGGCCTCCTTCGCGCCGGCGAACAGCCGCCCGTTGGCAACGCCGGTGCCGCCGATCGGAATCGTCTGCGCGCCGAGCATGTAGTCGGTCTGGTAGCGCTTGTCGCCGGTGGTGAAGCGGGCGCTTTCGAGCGTTGCGGTGGTCTCCGGCAATAGTGCCGTGGCCCAGTATTTGTCGGTGATGCCGAGCCAGCCGTCGGTGACCTTCGTGAACACGATGCCGCGCGAATTTCCGCCGGTCGGGGTCTTGGCCTCGTCGATGTTCTTGTAGCTGAATTCCTGCAGGCCGTGTTCGCCGAGATAGCCGATCGGGCCTTCGTGCAGGATCGCGTAGCCGGAGACCGGCGGCTTGCCGCCGCGCGAGATCAGCCCGAACGGATACAGCGTCACCGGCGCGCTGCCTTGATTGATGACCTCGTCCTTGATGCTGAAGAGGTAGCGATCGTCGATCGAGATGGTGCGGCGGAAGGTCAGGCCCTGGCCGTTCTCGTATTTCAGAATCACCGGGGTGCTCGGCGACAGGCTGTTCGATCCCTCCTGCTGCCAGACGGTTTCGGCGTTCGGCGTCTTCACCGATGAGCCGTTGGCGGTCAGCCACAGGAACTCGGCATAATAAGGCTCGGCCGTGCCCGACGGCGAAAGCAGCACGACAGCCGGCGATTTGGGATCGACCGTCTCGCGGAACTGAACCAGCGCCAGGTCGTCGATCCGGGCGCCCTTCAGCGCGATGCTGCCGGTGACGCGCGGGGTCTCGATCTTGATGCGCGGGCCAGAGGCAAGCACCGTTTCGCGGCTCGCTACCGGAGCGTCAGCAGCAGGCGCGCCGGGGGCCGGAGAGGGGGTCGCCGCGGTTCCCGGAGCGGCGCCAGGAGTAGCACCAGGAGCAGCACCCGGGGTCGCCTGCGGCGCCGGCTTCTGCAACTCCGCCTGGCGCTGCGCGTCGCGCTGCTTCTCCATCTGCGGCACATTGTAGAAGTATTGCCAGGCGATCAGGACGAGGCCGGACAGAATGACGGCAAGGATCGTGTTGCGGTTGTCGGACATCTCTTAGGGTCTCGTCATTCCATTCGGATTGGGCGCGCTTTTGTTACCCGCCTTGTCGTTACCCGTCTTGGGCGCAGGCCGGTCGAGGCGGCGCAGCGCCGACCGCAGGTCGTCAAGCATGGTCGCAAAGTCGCGGGTCAGCGCGTCACGACGGCCCACTAGCACATAATCATGGTGCGGCCGCATGAATACGGCGTCGACCTGTCTCATCACTTCGCGAAGCCGGCGGCGGATGCGGTTGCGCTCGGTCGCGGTGCCGTTCTTCTTGGTGACGGTATAGCCGACGCGGATCGGGCCCTGATCGTCGCGGCGGCGGCCCTGCAGCACAAAAGCTGTGGTATTCGCCCGTGCGCCATTGGCAACGGCGAGGAAATCCGCCCGCTGCCTCAGCCGATCCATAATGGGTATCTCCGGAGAGGAGACGTCCGGGCTCAGGCGCTCAGGCGCTTGCGGCCACGCGCGCGGCGCGCAGCGAGGACCTTACGGCCGCCGGCCGTGGCGAGACGGGCGCGGAAGCCGTGACGGCGCTTGCGCACCAGTTTGCTGGGTTGATAAGTCCGCTTCACGGGTAATTCTCCGCTGACCGGGCAATTTGCCGTTGTATTGAGATGGAGTCCGGTGATGCTGGCAGGCCCAAACGAGCCGTTGACGGCCCCAAGGAGCCGCCCCCGGGTCAAGAACCGGGCCATCGCGGACAGTTGGCGCGGCTTATAAGGGAGCGCCCTGTTTTCGTCAATGTCACAGGCCGTCGCAAAAAGGCTTCTTCGAAACGTCGCAATTTGGGCGAATATATCTGATTTCGCGGGGTATTTGACGGTATGGAGACGCTTTGGGGCGTTCGGGGAACCGCCCACATTAGCGATCCGTAATTTGACCGGCTTGGGGGCCGGGCCCCATCTTCCGACCCCTAAGCCAAACAAGGCCTTATCTTGTGGCTCTAACTGACGATCAGGCGACCGCGCAGAAGCAGCGGCCCAAGCCGTCCCCTCGGCTCGGGCTGTCGGGCAAGCTTTTGTTGCTGACAATTCCCCTGGTGATGATCGCCGGGCTCCTGATCTACGTGCCGGCGATCGCCAACTTCCGGATGAACCGGCTCAATGACCGCCTGGCCGCCGCCAATACCGCGGCGCTGGTGCTCGATGCCGCCCCGTCCGGCCTGGTGCCGGAATCGCTGGCGCGGCAGATCCTGACCAGCATCGGCGCCCGTGCCGTTGCCATCAAATTGGGACAGCAGCGCCGGCTGCTCGCCAGCGCCGACCTGCCGGCCGCGATCGACCATGACGTCGACATGCGGACCATGACGGTGTGGTCGGCGATCGTCGATGCCTTCGAGATCATGCTGGAGCATGGCGACCAGACCATCCGCGTGGTCGGACCCGCGCCGGGCCAGGCGCAATTCATCGAGGTCGTGATCGACGAGAAGCCGCTGCGGCAGGCGATGTACCGCTTCTCGCGCAACGTCCTGGTCGTCGCGCTGTTGATTGCCGGCCTGACCGCCGGCCTGGTCTATCTGGCGCTGCATTATTTGTTCGTGCGCCCGATGCGGCGGCTGACCGCGAGCCTGGTCGGCTTCCACGAGAATCCGGAGAGTTCGGCGCGAATCATCGTGCCGAGCCAGCGCGGCGACGAGATCGGCGTTGCCGAGCGCGAGCTGTCGGACATGCAGCGCGACCTCGTCTCGATGCTGCATCAGAAGAGCCGGCTTGCCGCGCTCGGGCTCGCCGTCTCCAAGATCAACCATGATTTGCGCAATCTGCTGGCGTCCTCGCAATTGCTGTCGGACCAGCTGGCCAGCGTGCCCGACCCGCGGGTGCAGCGCTTTGCGCCGAAATTGTTGCGCTCGCTGGAGCGCGCCATCGCCTTCTGCCAGTCGACACTCTCCTATGGCCGCGCGCAGGAGGCGGCGCCTGATCGCCGCGTGATCATGGTGGAGCCCGCGGTCGCCGAGGTGCGGGAGTCGGCGGGGCTTGCGACCGATGTCTCGATCACCTGGATCAGCGCGATCGAGCGCGGCCTGACCATCGACGCCGACCCGGACCAGCTGTTCCGCGTGCTGCTCAACCTGGTGCGCAACGCGACGCAGGCGCTGGAAAGCCGGCCGGCCAGCGACGGCGGCGCGCAGCAGATCCGCATCACCGGCCGCCGCGAGGGGACGGTTGCGATCATCGAGGTCTCCGACACCGGTCCGGGCGTTCCGGCCAAGGCGCGCGAGCACCTGTTCGAGGCGTTCCAGACCTCCGGCCGCCCCGGCGGCAGCGGGCTTGGCCTCGCGATCGCCGCCGAGCTGATCCGCGCTCATGGCGGCCACATCCACCTGGTCGAGGGCACCATCGGCGCCACCTTCCGGATTTCGATCCCGGATCGTCCGGTGGAACTGCTGTCGGTCCGCAGCGAGCGGGCGAGGGCATAGGGGCCCTTCCGGTACTCCAGGGCGGGCTAAAGCCGCGCCGAAATTGGCACTTCCAGACCTTGCCAACTGGAGCCGGAGCCTGTAGCTAGAGCGCTCTTTCGCGACGTTCCGGGGCTCCCGGAGCCATGCGGGCTCAAGCCCTCCCGCGAAAATGCGCCCGTAGCTCAGCTGGATAGAGCATCAGACTACGAATCTGAGGGTCGGACGTTCGAATCGTTCCGGGCGCGCCATTTTCGTTCAAAACCACGAACATTTCCGTTCTCGACCCGGTTGCCCGCGATGGCGGCCTGGACCGAGGCGCCGGGTCGCAAGCCGACGTTGAAAGATGGTCAGGATGCGGGGTGAGACCGGGCCGGGAATCGGCTGTCGGTGTCGGGCGCTTCAGAGGATCTATTCGGGCATGCCGGACAGTCGCCAGGCCGCCGCGACCTTCTCGACATCCTCGCTGCGCACAAAGGGCGTCGTTCTCTTGTATTCCGCGATCGTCAAGCCCGGGCTCAATCGACGGACCTGATCGCTGCATTTGGTAGCTTCGTCTATCCGGCCCAGCATCGCGAGAGCCGCCATCATCTGACGATGGAGTTGAACAAAGTCAGGCCAACGCCGGACACCGTCGGACGCCCATACCAAAGCCTCGTCGTATCGTCCTGCCTGGAAGTGTGCACTCGCCAATCCTTGATAGGCGAGGAAAGTTCGTGGATCGAGCGGGCTCAATCGCAATGCAAGGTGTAACTGCTCGATCGCCTCATCATACTCGCCGAGGAAATTCTTGGCTCCGCCGAGCCATAATCGCGCCGTCGCAAGATTAGGGTCCAGATTGACTGCGCGCGAGAGGAGTGCCTCGCCTTCCGCAACCTTCTTCACGACATAGGTCAAGACTTGACCCGCGAAAGCGAGCACTCGCGGATCGTCATCGCCCAGCCGCAATGCTTCGCGCGCGATTCGCTCGGCATGTTCTATCTCGACGCGTCCGATGCTGACCCAGTCGAAGGCCTTGGCCGTGAGGTACCATCCAGCTTGTACTGCGTAGGCAAGTGCAAAGCCCGGATCGAGTTCGGTGGCGCGCACAAAAAGAGGCAGGGCCCCGCGATGCGCCTCTCTTGTAAACAGATATAAAGACGAGAGGCCGCGAAGGTAGTGGTCATAGGCGGTGAGGTTCGCAGGCGGCTTGCGAACGGCAAGCGCAATCTCCGCCCTTTCGATGTTGGGAAGGATCGCTCCGATTACGCTTGATGCAACCGTATCTTGCAGCACGAAAATGTCGTTTAGATATCCGTCGAAGCGATCCGCCCAGATATGGGCCTGGTTTGTCACCTCGATCAATTGTCCCGTTATTCTTATTCGGTCGGCCGACCTTCGCACGCTGCCCTCGAGGACATAGCGGACTCCCAGCTCCCGTCCGACACGGCTTATGTCGATGGCCTTTCCCTTGTAAGTAAAGGCGGAGTTGCGTGCGACGACAAAAAGGGCGCGACTGCGCGATAGTGCCGTCGTGATCTCCTCAACCATCCCGTCAGCAAAATACTCCTGCTCGGGATCGCCGCTCATGTTCTGAAACGGCAACACCGCGATCGAAGGTTTGTCAGGAAGAGTGAGCGGCTGCGGATGGGCCGCAGCCGAAGCTGACCTTTCGTCGGATGGCGTTTGAGTGCTCAACCGGGATCGCCAAGCCTGAATTGGTTCGGCGATATTCTTCAGAGACTGCAGTCCCATATCTTCAAAGACAATGTCGACCTTGCTTCTGATCTGTCTGTAGGCGTCGTCGGATACGCAGATCCCGCCCGGTTCGGCGATGCTTTCGAGTCGAGCGGCGATGTTGACGGCATCCCCGAAAATATCGTCTCGATCGATGATGATGTCGCCGGTATGAATGCCGATGCGAAATTCTATCTTTTGATCCAGCGGCACGGCGATCGTCCGCGCCGCCAACGTGTTTTGAATTTCAACGGCACTGCGTATCGCGTCGACGACGCTCGCAAACTCGACGAGCAGGCCATCTCCCGTTGTCTTGACGACACGGCCCCGATGGGCGGCTATTGCCGGATTAACGATGGTCCCTACAAGGGTCTTCAGGCAAGTCAGCGTGCCTTCCTCGTCCCGTCCCATCAGCCGGCTGTACCCAGCGACGTCGGCCGCTAGCACTGCAGCCAATCGCCGCTCGATGCGATCGGAGGCCAAGGCATGCCCTCAAAATATTCTCAAAATATTGCCAGCGATCAAAGCACGGCGGGCTCCGCCTGAGCCAGCGAAAACTTGCGAAATGGGTCGAAAGGCGACACCGGTCGGCTTCCTCAGACCAGAAATGGGCGCCAGCGCCGTCTGGATGCAACCTGTCCCGGGGCCCCCACTCGGACCCGCCCCCCGTAAAAACCCTGCTTGCCGCCGCCGGAACGTTGAGAAAAAATAAGCTTTTTTAGCTTATAGGCACACAAATGTTTTTATTCTTATTGTCTGTCCTTTTGAACCGGCGAGTCATCCCTCATGCAGAGTGACATCGCAAACGCCGTATTTTATGCGGCCGTATTCCTGGGCATCGTCTACACCAGTCGCATCCTGGAAAAAAGATGGCCGATCGCGGACGTTCCCTACGGCGAGTTTCGCGATGATTGGCTCGCGGTGATCGTGAGCCTCGGGTTGTCGTCCATGCTCGCTCCGATCGCGGCGATCAGTGCGGGGAAAATTGCCAGCTATACCGGTCTCGGCTGGATCAAGCTGCCGACCGACGGTTACTGGTGGTACGTCTCCCTCGCAATCATCGTGGTCGCATTCGATCTCTACAAGTACGCATACCATCGCCTTCAACATGCGATCCCCTTCCTATGGGCGATGCACTCCTTCCATCACAGCGCGAACGGCGTGACGTTCATTACCGGCGGCCGGCATTTCTGGCTGGAGCGGGTGTTGTCCGACGCCTTTCTTCCGATCATGGCGATCCTGTTCCGCATCCCGCCGGACATGGTGATCGCGGTGGGATTCATCTTCTTCATGCCCGATGCGTGTGCCCATCTCAACGTCCGCATTCCGCTCGGTCGGTATGTGACATGGATCAACAATCCGCAATGGCACCGGATCCATCACTCGGTCCTTCCCGAGCACAGGGACAAAAACTTCGCTGCCTGCTTTCCGCTCCTCGACATTCTGTTCGGCACGGCCTGGATACCGAAGCCGGACGAATATCCTGCAACGGGCCTCGTGCCTGCCGAGCGCGTGGACATCATCAATAGTGTGATCTGGCCAATCCGGCATCTTCGGCATTACTGGCATCGGGAGTCTCGGAATGAATTGGGTTAAGGGTCTCTTGGTGCTCCTCGCCCTGCTGCTGGGTTACGCCGACCTCGTGTCGACGAATGTGATCCTGAGTCTCGGATTGGGTGAGCTGAACCCGTTCATGCATCTGGCGCAGACATGGTTCGGCGTATGGTGGCTGGTGCCCAAGCTTGGCCTGACGTTCGTGGTCACGTGGCTGCTTTGGCGGAGCAACAACGTTTACAACATCGCTCTCGTCGTCGCCTTCTGCTCCACGCCTGTCCTGAACAACCTCGTCATCATCGCGGGGACGAACTGAATCAATCCCTTCGCCGGTTGCCGCAACCGGCGAAATCAGGAGGATCAGTGATGTCGGACAGGTCTGTTGTCGCCTGCATGGTCTGGTGCGCCCTGATCCTGGGGGCTCCGGGAGCGACCGTGCACGCGCAGACACCGTCGAGTTGCAAGGAGCCGCAGACCGGCACAAGCCGCGTCCCGATGCTGTCGCCGCCGCTTGCCAATGTGGTGACGGGCACGGGACGGCTGCAATTCTACTCGGCGCCGAACCTGCACTGTCCGATCCGCGGGGTGTTCGTCATTCCAAATGACGCGCTGATCGCGTATGCGCAAACCAGTGATGGCTGGTCGTCGGTGATGTACCTCAATCCGGGGACGGGCAACGACGTCTCGGGTTGGGTGAGGTCGGCGAGACTGAAGGTGACTGGAACCGTCGGACCAAAGTAGCACGCGACCAGAATCGCACCAGGCGGGGGGCTACCCGCACCGCACCTGCTTGAGCGATGCCTGCATGAATGCGCTGCGTGCGGTCAGCCGGCTGTGACACACGTCCGCTGCGGCGATCAATGAATCGCCGCGTACATGATCTTCTCCTCGGTGGCTTCGAGCGCGGAGAATTCCTCGACCACCTTGCCCTGGCGCGAGACCAGGATGCGGTCGGACAGCGCCATGATCTCGGGCAGATAGGACGAGATCACCACCACCGCCTTGCCCTCGTCGGCGAGCCTGTTGATCAGCTCGTGGATCTCGACGATGGCGCCGACGTCGACGCCGCGGGTCGGTTCGTCGAAGATGATCAGCTCGGGCTCCTGCACCAGCGATTTGGCGATCACCACCTTCTGCTGGTTGCCGCCCGACAGCTCGACCACCTTGGCCTCGTCGCCGATGGCGCGAACCTTGAGGCGCTGGGTCCAGGTCTTGCCGACCGAATTGGTCTCGCGCCGCGACAACATCATGCGGCCCCCGGGAAACTTCGACAGCAGGCCGAGATAGATGTTGCGGGCGATCGAGGCGGTTTCGAAGAAGCCCTCGACCTTGCGATCCTCGGTCACATAGGCGATGCCGGCCTTGACCGCCGGCGCCGGAACCCGGTAGCGCACCGGCTTGTCGTGCAGCATGATTTCGCCGCCGTGGAAGAAGTCGCGTTTCAACACGCCGGATACGATCTTGAAGGTCTCGGTGCGGCCCGCGCCGACCAGGCCGAACACGCCGGTGATCTGCCCGGCGAATACCGACAGCGAATTGTTCTTCACCATCGGCGCCATCTTGAGGTTTTGCACCGTGAGCACGCGCGTCCCCGCCGGCCGGACGCTGGTCTTCCGCGCGCCATACAGCGTGTTGGAGAGGTCGCGTCCGACCATCGCCTGCACGATCGCCGCGCGATCGAATTTCGCGGCGTCGTCGGTGATGACGTGCTTGCCGTCGCGCAGCACGGTGATGCGGTCGGCGAGCAGCAGAGCCTCTTCCAGCGCGTGCGAAATGAAGATGATCGAGACGCCGCGCTTCTTGAGGTCACGGACCAGGTCGAAGAAATACTTCTTCTCTTCCGGCGTCAGCGACGCGGTCGGCTCGTCGAAGATGATGACCTTGGCCTTGTGCAGAACCGCGCGCGCGATCTCCACCATCTGCTTCTTGGCAGCGCCGAGTCCGCTGACGGTGGCGGTCGGCGTCACGTCGAAATTCAGCGATTGCAGGAATTGCTGGGCGGCGATGTAGATGCCGCGCAGCCGGTTGTAGAATTTCTCCTGCCCGAGAAACAGATTCTGCGCGACCGTCATGGTCGGCACCAGGCTGTTCTCCTGGAACACCATGGCGATGCCGAGATTGCGGGCCTCGAGCGGCGTCCGCGGCGCGACCTCCGCGCCATCGACACTCATGCCGCCCGAGGTCAAGGTCACGACGCCGGCCATCACCTTGGTCAATGTCGACTTGCCGGCGCCGTTCTCGCCGACCAGCGCGTGGATCTCGCCGCGGCGTAGATCGAAGTCGACGCCCTCGATGGCGGGGACGCCGGCGTAAAGCTTGGTGGCCTTGCGCAGGGAAAGCACGGTGTCGCTCATGAGCCGACCTCCTCGGCGAGCCCGGCGAGGGGCAGTTTCAGCACGCGGCCCGGTCCCTTGGCGATCAGCACAAGGTCGTCGCCGAGCTCAAGCGCGGCGACGACGCCGTGATTGACGCCGTCGACCCGGCTGTGCAGCGAATACTTTGGCTTGCCGTCCTCGCTCAGCCGGATGACGAGGCCATAGGAGCGCGGCGGCGCCCACGGTTTGATCACGCCCATCGTCTTGATGTGGGCGCCCTGCATCGGCTCCTTGAACGAGAAGCCCGAGCGCAGCCGCGGCGCCACCCAATAGGCCGGGTCGATCTCGGCCATCATGCGACGCCGGTAGGCCGGCTCGCGCAGCACGAACTCGATCAGCTGGGTGCGTGCGGTGAACGCGGTGAGCCAATAGCCGCCGCCCGCGGCCTTCGACAGCCGCGACGGATAGACGGGCAGATGACCGAGCACGACCTGCGGCGGCCTTCCATTGGAGACGAGGACGAGGCGATGCCGCCAGCTCTCGCTGACCAGCACGCCGTCGCCGCGCGCGCAGGCGCCGAAGGCGTAGCCGAGCTTCGAGGCCAGCGGCTGCACCGAGCTGGTCCTGGGGTCGAGCCGGAACACGCGGCCGCTGCGATTGAGCTCCATCAGGTCGCGCGCCCAATCGTCGATGCCGCAGGTCGCTGAGCCGTCGGTTGCGATCAGGGTCCCGTCGCCGGCCTGCGTCAGCGCGTTGATCGCGTTGAAGGCGGCGTCGCTGAACGTCACGCTCAGCTCGCCCGACGAGGGATTGGTATAGAGCCGCACCTCGCGGCCGCCGAGCGCGACCGCGATGCCGCCGCCGGTGAGCGCGCAGAGCGCCGAAATCGGCTGCTCGAAGCGGCGCAGCTCGGCCGCTCCGCCGCCGTCGAGGCGCAGCAGACGCCGGCCGTCGGCGACATAGAGGTTGCGGCCGTCGGTTGCGAGATCCTCGGGCGCCTCGCATTCCAGCAAGGTGGTCGCAGATTCCAGTTTCTGGTTCGGCTTCAGTGCGCCGTCGAACGACGGCACGGTGATGGTGGCCTCGCCACGGCCGAGAAAGCGGTTGGCGAATTCCCTGACGGCCGCGATCACGACAGCTTCCCCCAGCGCTTGTCATACTGCACGAAGTTCGGGTCCGCGTTCTCCAGCTTGTAGCGGCCGATCCGGTTGTTCATGATGCCGCCGAGATAGAGATAGCCGCGATGCTCGCGCATCGAGGTAATCATCGGATGGTTCTCGCCGCGCAGGTCCCAGAACGATTCAAGGATCTTGCCCTGCTCGTTGAACTTGACCACGCAACCGGTGTTGATGTTCGGGAACAGCCATTCGTCGACCGGGACGCGCTTGGCCATGCGGCGGCGGAAGCCCGGCATCTTCCAGGCGAGGTCGAGCGAGGGGCTGCGCATGCCGACCAGCGCCAGCCAGTAATTGCCGTCGGAGGCGAGATTGATGTTGTCGGGATAGCCCGGCAGATTGTCCATCACGACCTCGACTTGGCCCTTCTTCGGCCCCGCGAACCACAGCCGCTTGATCGAGCAGCCGAAGGTCTCGGCGAACAGGATCGACACCCCGTCGCTGGCGACGCAGATGCCGTTGGGAAATTTGAGGCCGCGCAGCGCCGTGTGCGTCGCGCCGGTCTTGGTGTCGTAGCAGATGATGCGGCCGTTGCCGCGCGCCTCGAGCCCGTCGATCGGCCATTCGTCCATCTCGTAGCGCACGGTGGCTTCCGAGAAGAAGATCAGGCCGTCGTCGGTGATGTCGAGGTCGTCGGCCAGCCGCAGGCGGCTGTCGTCGTTCACCGAATGCATGCTGCGGTTGGTCTCGTCGGTCGCCTTCTCGACGGTGCCGTCGGGCGCGATCCGATACAGGCCCATGCCGCCGATGCAGACATAGAGATTGTCCTGCCGGTCGAACGCCATGCCGAGCGGCTGGCCGCCGATATGGGCGAACACCTCCATGCGCTGATAGTCGGGCGCGAAGAAGCGCATGATGTCGCCATGGCGCGAGCCGGCGTAGAGATTGTTGTTGCGATCGAGGATCACGTCCTCCGGCGCCTCGATGCGGCCGAGGCCGATCAGTTCGACGTCGCGCAGCTTGTCGTTCTGCTCGAACGGGCCGCCCTGGCCGATCTCGGTGGCCGGCGGCGGCGGCAAGGCGTGATAGGTCGGCGCGACATAGACCTTGCTGATGATGCGGGTGCGGTTCTTCTGCCAGCGGATGTCGACCATCGCCGCAACCAGCAGGATGCCGGCCAGCGCCATGCGGTTGATGCCGCCGCGTGCATTGAGCGTGGTCAGGCCGTTGGTGATCAGGAGCACGATCAGCACGCCGACCAGCGATTTGGCGACCGAGCCCTTGCCGCCGCCGAGCGTGATGCCGCCCAGCACGGTCGCGGTCAGCACGATCACCTCGAGGCCGACGCCGATGTCGCCGCCGACGGTGCCGAGCCGGGCCGCGAAGAACAGCGCGGCGATGCTGGTCAGCACGCCGCTTGCGACATAGCAGAGCGCGATGGTGCGGCGGACCGGAATGCCGGAATTGTAGGCGGAACGGCGCGAGCCGCCGATCGCGGTGATGTGCCAGCCCGGGCGCAGCCGGGTCATGAAGATATGGCCGAAGATCGCGATCGCGATGTAGACCAAAGCGACGCTCGGAATGCCGAACACGTCGCCGCCGCCGATGAAATTCCAGGACGGGATGTCGGGGAAGGCCGCGGCGATCGAATTGGAGTAGCGCTGGATCAACAGATCGAACGCCGAGCGGTAGATGATCAGGGTGATCAGCGTGGTGATGAAGGCGCGGAGCCGCAAATAGCCGATCAGGACGCCGTTGACGGCGCCGAGCAGTGCACCGCAGATGAGGGTGGCGACCACCACCGCGGGAACCGGCCAGTTCAGCACGTCGAGCAGATAGAGCGCGCAGAAATCCGTCAGCGCGAAGATCGAGCCGACCGACAGATCGATGCCGCCGACGATGACGACCAGCGCCATGCCGAGGCCGATGAAGCCGATCTCGCCGGCCTGCCGCGCGGTGTCGGCGAGGCTCGACGGCGACAGGAAGTGATCGATGGAACGGCTGAGCGCGAAGCCGACGATCAAAAGCAGGATCACCGGTATTGCGGTCTCGGTCCAACGCTTGGACAGGATCTCGCCGAGGAGATGATCCGGCCAATAGCGGTAACGCAGGCTCGTCAGGGTGTCGCGCATCGGCATTCCAGCAAGGCGTTCGATTTGGGAAGATCGACGTCCCGGGGTGAAATCGCCCGGGACGTCGAGCGGGAATCGCCGGACTATTTCTTCAGGTCACTGAGATTCCAGCACGCGGTCTGGCTGTCCGCATTCTCCTTGGTGATCGGGATCAGCGTCGTGTATTCCGAACCCTTGATCGAGCCGGCCTTGGCGCCCGACGACAGCAGCCATTTGATCGTGCCGGCCATCTGCGCGGCCTGGGTCGGCACGTCGTAGCTCATGTTGAGATCGAACGCGCCCGACTTCACGAGCTCGCAGGCGCCCTTGCGCTCGCCGCCGCCGGAGGTCGCGACGAACACCTTGCCGGTCAGGCCGGCTTCCTTCACCGCGGCGGCGGTGCCGATGTCCATGCCGTCCCAGAAGCCGACGATGCCGCAAAGATCAGGATTCTGCTTCAGCACGGTCTGGGTGATCGCCTTGGCCTTCGCGGCGTCCCAGTCGGCGGCCTGGCTCGAGACCACCTTGATCTCCGGATGCTTGGCAAGCACGTTCTCGACGCCCTTGAGCGTGTAGGCGCTGGCGGCCGCCGAGAGCGCGCCCTGCACGATGGCGATCTTGTTCGACTTGCCCTGGCAGGCCTTCACCACGGCTTCGGTGTCCCGCTCGCCGATCTCGATCCAGTTGGCGCCGACAAAGGCCGAAGAGCGATAGGCCGACCCCATGTTGATCTGAATGACGTAGATGCCTTCGTTCTCGGCGCGCTGCAGCAACTTGGCGTAGGTCTGCACGTCCGGATTGTGGATCACCATCACGGCCGGCTTCTCCGAGATCAGCGAGGTCACCGCCTGCGCGCCGGCATTGGTGTTCCAGTTGGGATCGCGGATCTCGAACTTCACGCCGAAGGGCTCGAGCTCCTTCTTCATGCCGGCGTACCAGCCTTCGGTGAGGTCGAAGTTCATGGCGACCGGAACGTAGGCCACCGTCTTGCCGGCGAGGGCTTCCCTGAACGGCTTCTGGAACGGCTCGTCCAGGCCCTGCTGGGCCAGAGCCGGGGCGGCGATGGCTGCGAGCCCGAGCGCTGCGGCGATCACCTTTGCAGTCCTGACAGCGTATTTCATTGCTTCCTCCTTGGTCGTGATTGAATGTTCTTGTGGCTTGGTTCAGATGTCGCCCTGCTGTGCCGTTTCTTCGTTGCGCGGATTCAGGAACGAATCCGTGATGACGGCGAGCAGCAGGACGACACCCTTGACGAGGTTTTGTCCGGCGTAGGAAATGTCCATGATGGTCATGCCGTTCAGCATGGTGCCGATCAGCAGCGTGCCGATGATGACGTTGAGCACGCCGCCGCGGCCGCCCGACAGGCCGATGCCGCCGAGCACGACGACGAGGATGACGTCGTAGATCAGGGTCGAATTGAAGATGCGGGTCGGCATCGAGTTGACCGATGCCGCCATCACCAGGCCCGCGAAGCAGCCGATCAGCGCCGCGACGACATATTGCAGCACGATGATCGGGCGCGAGGGGATGCCGGTGACGCGGGCCGCGTAGGGATTGTCGCCGATCGCGTAGATATAGGCGCCCCAGCGCGTCTGGCGCAGCAGGAACGCGACCACGACGCAGGCGATCGCGAACATCACGATCGAGGTCGGGATGCCTGAAATGGTGCCCTGTCCGAGCCGCTCGAAGCCCTTCATGCCGTCGCTCCACTGCACGACGTCGAGCTGAAACAGCGCGGCCTGCCCGAGGCCGGCGAGCAGCAGGCCGGTCGCCAGCGTCGCAAACAGCGAAGGGACCTCGGCGTAGGCGATCAGCCAGCCATTGACCAGGCCGAACGCGATCGTGAGCAGCACCGCTGTCACCAGCGCGGTCGGCAGCGAGTGGCCGTTCTGCACCATCTGCAGCACGAGCCCCGGCGGCACCGCGAGCGCTGCGATCAGCGAGATGTCGATGCCGCGCCCGATCACGACGATCGCCATCGCCAGCCCGAGGATGCCGAGCACCGCGACGTTCTGCAGCAGTGTCAGCATGTTCTCCGGCGTCAGGAAGCCGCGTAGAAAAATCGAGAACGCCAGGAACAGCACGGCAAAGACGGCGAAGACGATCTCCTGTTGATTGAACCGCAATCGCTTCATTGCCTCGTCCTTCCTGCGGCTATGGGTGCGCCGTCTGCCTGGATCTTGTGCGGGAGCCGGTCACGACGCGGCCGGGCCGCGTCCGGCCTGAGACCGCGGCATCGACGAACGCGCCAACGACGTTGATGTAGGTTTCGATCGAGGTGCCGCGTCTGCGGTACTTCGCGCGTTTGACGTACCAGTCCTGCAGCAGCGGTTTGATCAGCGATGCGGTCAGCGTGACCTGGTCGATCGCGAAGACGCCGCTGGCGACACCCTGCTTGAGAACGCCGGCGATGATCTTCTCGGTCATCACCTCCATCTCGATGGCGCGCTGGCGCTCCGCGGGTGGAAACGACTTTGCTTCCATGAAGCAGAACACGAACCAGGGCTGCATCGCCTCGCTCATGCGGACATGGGTCGCGATGATCCAGTGCAGATGCTTGCGCGCATCCTGCTTCACGTCGGCGGGCGGCGAGTTGAGAACCTCCGCCACCGTCTCGGCGACCTCGCCGAGGATCATCGACAGCAGCGTCGGCTTGCTGTCGAAATACGTATAAAGGCCGCCCATGCTGAGGCCCGAGGCCTCCGCGAGCTGGCGCAGCGTGGTGGCGTGAAAACCGTGCTTGTTGGAAAGCGTGAGCGTGGCGCCGATGATGCGCGTGAGATTCGGAACGGCGAGATGGGTTTTCTGGACCCGGATGGAATCCCGATGACGTTCGAGGATGCGCGCGCAAAGCACGTCCATCGCGAACGCATTCGCCGTCCCCGGTCGCTGACGCGCGAGACCCACGTTGCCTCCCTGGCTATGCTCCCGAACCATTTCATTTTGTTGCTGGTCCGGGCTGGGCGTTACGCCCTTGCCTAATTCCTAGCCCACGAAACGGCGCCCGGAAAAGGGGGATGATGAAATTTTCTGAGAGAGCGCTCGCTCGTTTTTTGGTTCGCAGCCGTGTTGCCCGGCCTGGGCGCGTCGTCGTTCCGGCCATCGTCGGGAACTTTTCGCGCTGAAAGCACAGCACAAATTCCCGGCGTTCTCGTCGACCAGCACGCCGGTTAGACGGCCGTCACATTCCGATGATGGGCGTGTGGGAAGCTCAAGAGCGCAACGGCTTGCTGATTCGATGCGAAAATCTGACGTGACGTGCCCCCATTGCCAGGCCGGCTATCGCCGGATCGAATTGACGTCGAAGGGCGGCGTCGCGGGTGAGTTTCGCTGCCTGGTGTGCGACCACATCATCGAGCTGATGGATGGTTCGACCGATGTCGCCTTTCGGCTGACCGTGCAGCCGGGCAAGCCGTCCTACGCTTACTAGCGTTTCGGTCCGCGTGACGGACACGTGTCCAAACACAGAGTAGGAGCGCCGGTCGATGGCGCCGCGATCAACGCTGCTGCGGCAGGTTGACCTCGCTCCTTCGCGCCTCCTGGCTGCGGCGCTCGGCTTCGCCGCCCGATCGGGACAGCATGCCGATCGCCACGATCGCTGCGGCAAAGCCGGCGGCGGCGCCGACGCCGAGCGCCCAGCGCGGGCCGAGGTGATCGGCGACCCAGCCGACGATCGGTGCGCCGATCGGCGTGCCGCCGAGCGCGACGCCGAGCCGCAGCGCCATCACCCGTCCGCGCATCGCGGGCTCGGTCGAGAGCTGCATCAGCGCGTTCGAGGTGTTGGTGACGGTCAGCGCGGCGACGCCGATCACGACCAGCGCCGCGGCGAACAGCCAATAGCTCGGCGCCAATGCGGCGAGCGTGCAGCCCAGCCCGAAGATCGCGGCGCCCAGCATCAACGAGCCGAAGCGCGGCTCCTCGCGGCTCGCGGCGAGCAGCGCGCCCGACATCGTTCCGAGCGCCATCACCGACGACAGCAGGCCGAAGCCGCGTGCATCGGTGTGGAACACGCCGACTGCCATGGTGGAGATGAAGATCGGAAAGTTCAGTCCGAAGGTCCCGATCAGGAACAGCATGATCAGCGTCGCCCTGAGATCGGGCCGGGACCAGACATAATGGAAGCCCTGCATCACGCTGCCTTTGGTGGGATGGGCGCGCGCGTTCGGGCGCAGCTCGGAGGTGCGCAGCAGGGTCAGCGACGTCAGCACCGCCAGGAACGATGCTCCGTTGAACAGGAATGCCCAGCCGGTACCGACGGAGGCGATGATGAGGCCGGCGACGGCCGGGCCGATCATGCGCGCGGCGTTGAACGAGGTCGAGTTCAGCGCGATCGCGTTCGACAAATTGGTATCGCTGACCAGCTCGGCGACGAAGGTTTGCCGTACCGGGGCATCGAGCGCTGCCGCGCAGCCGAACAGGAACGCGAAGGTGTAGACGTGCCAGAGCTGCACCAGCCCGGTGACGGTGAGAATGCCGAGGATGAGTGCGAGCGCGCCCATCGTCGCCTGGGTCGCCATCAATAGCTTGCGCTGGTTGAAGTGATCGGCGGCAAAGCCGGTCCACGGCATCAATAATAGTTGTGGCCCGAATTGCAGCGCCATCACGATGCCGACGGCGGACGCGCTGTGATTTGTCAGCTGGGTGAGAACGAGCCAGTCCTGCGCGGCGCGCTGCATCCAGGTGCCGATGTTGGATACCAGCGCGCCGGCCGCCCAGACCCGGTAGTTGAAGCTCGCGAGCGATCGAAATACGCGTCTCATGTTCTCTGAGGTTCATTGCCGCCGTGAAACCGCCCGAACCGCCGCGTCAGGAACAGGCCGATCAGCAGACCGCCGAGACCGAGCGCTGCGACGTCGCTGGTGGTTCGCAAGCCGAAAGTCGGAGGCCAAGCGGTCTTAGGAAGACAAATATGTCTGGCAACTCCTTGGCTCACAGAACGACATGGCTACGATCCGACTTCGCCGGGCGGCTTGGCGAACGGGCTCTGGAACGCTTCGCCCATCATGCCGGCGACGACGTGGGGGATCGCATTGGTGAGAAAGGCGCCGCCGAAGAAATAGGCGACGAGGTCAAGCCAGTTCATGCGCGTTGGTCCTTTCAACGAGATCGATGATCGCCTGCGTCGAGCCGGTTTCGCCGAGCCGCGGGAACACGTGCTCGACGCTGTAGGCATGTGCGTTCGGCCGCGCATCGGTCATGGCGTCGATCGCGAGCGTGACGTTGAAGCCCGCTTCATAGGCCTGCCGCGCCGTCGATTCGACGCCGCCGGCGGTGGCGACGCCGGCGATCACGACTTGCGTGACACCGCGCGCTCTCAGCAGGCTTTCGAGGTCGGTGCTGGCAAATGCGCCTCGCGTTCGCTTGGTCACCACGATGTCGCTGGGCTGTCGGTCGAGCTCCGGAATGAGATCGGTCCATCCGTCGGGAAGCGGGCCGCCGAATGGATTTCCAATTGGATTTCCAATTGAATTTCCATGGCGCGGCGCCTGCTCGGTTCGTCCCGGCGAGCTGCCGTCGACATTGACCAGCGCGACCGGCAGACCGCGCCGCCGGAACGCAGCGCCAAGCGCGGCGGCACGAGCCACGATGTCGCCGATCGGATGGGCGAAGGGCCAGCCCATGAGACCGCCTTGTAGATCGATGACGATCAATGCGGTGATCGGATCGAGCGTCGTCAGGGCCATGGTCATTACCTTTCTCGCAAGCTGTCGCAGTGCAGCCGGCTCAATCCTCGACCAGCCGCTTCAGCAAGCCGACGGCGGCGGCGAGTTCGTCCTGCTCCCGCGCCGACAGCCGCGCGGCGATGGTGCGCGACAGCCAGTCCTGCCGCGCGGCGCGGCCGGTGCGCAGCCGCTCGCGGCAGCTATCGGTAAGCGACATGATGGTTTGCCGGCCGTCGTCCGGATCCGGCGCGCCGCGGACCAGGCCCGCAGCCTCGAGCGCCGATATCGCCGAGCTCATCGACTGCGGACGCATGCCCTCCGATCGCGCCAGGCTGGACACGGTCGCGGGGCCGTCCTTTTCGAGGCGAAGCAGCACCGCGACCTGGGAAGGCGGGAGGTCCTCGCGCTGGCCCTGCTCGCGAAGCCGCCGCTTCAGCGTTCCAATCAACAGGCGAAGATCTTCGGCCAGCGCGGATGTGCGCGCCGAGCCGGGACGGGCCGGTACATTGCTCATGCCGTATCGGATAGCACATATGAAGATAAACTGTAAAGATTATCTTCGCAGTTTATCTGCATACGTGCCCTGCTGCAGCCAACCGGCTGGTCCGACGCTGCTCGCGGCCGGAATCGGCGCGGCACGCGAGAGCGTCCACGCGCGTGCGACGCCGGCCAGGCCTCTGCGGAGAAATGAAATGGATGGTGAGGGCTTCGAGCGCCTCAGCGCAATGGCGCGCGCTTACTCGGGCGCAGCGTCGCTGCTTGCCGCGGCCTCGTACATCTCGCGCGCGCGCCTGGTCGCGGCCGCATAGCGCGCGGTCGCGCTGAGGCTCATCAGGCCGGCGCGCACCAGTCCGAGAATGGCGCGTCGGGAGTGGAACGGTCCGGTCTTACTCGCGGCATATCCGCGCGGATAGAGCTGCAGGCGGCCGGCGAGCGCTTCCTGCAACGCCATCTTCTGGGTTGCGCTCAGGCGCCGGCGCCGCGCGGGCTTGCTTGCTTCCGCCAACATGCGCAGCTCGATGCCCGACGGTTTCCGTGGTGCGCCCTTCATTGTCAGCTCACATTCCGGCCGACTGGCGCGACCTTCCGCGAGGCCCGGCGCCCGGCCGGCATCGCCATGGACGCCGGCATGTGGCACATCATGGCTTGCGCTGTTGCTCATTCGTGAGACAGAACCGCATTTCGAGCAGCGGCGGCATCTGACGAAGGTCAGGACCGGTTGTGACGAAAGTCATATTCGTTTGCGACCGCTGCCGGCTTACGCCAGAGTGGGCTGCTCGCTGAGCTGATGGGCAACGCATGATCGATCTGAGCGCGGATTTGCTTGCGGCCGCAGAAGCCGACGTCATCGGTCTCGCCGTCATCGGCGCCGATCGAAGCATGCAGCGGAAGATCGGCCGGCTGGTCGAGTGGCTTCCCGCAACCGGCGTCGATTGCTGCGAGTGTGTGTTGCTGGTCGGCATGGAAGCCGAGTTGGCGGCGCTCGCCCAAGGCCAGCGGGACATGATTGCGCTGGCCGGTGTGCGTGGCGCGTCGCCTGACATCACGCAGCCGATGACGGCGGTCGTGCTGTGGAACGGTGCGCAGTCGCATTACTTCGTCATCGCCATGCCGGATTTTGCCGGCCGTCAGGTCGAAACGCTGCTCGGCAGCGAGCGCCGCGCCCGGCGCCTGATGGAGCAGCAGCTCGAGGCGGCGAGCGCGGAGGTGCGCTTTGCCTCGCTGGCGCGGACGAGGCTGCGGCTGGCGCGCGATCTGCACGATACGCTGGTGCACTCGATCGTGGCGCTGCTGACCCAGATCCGGCTGATCCGGCATTATCTGTCGGCCGATCCCGGCCGTGTGGCGGACAGCCTTGCGACCGCTGAAGATGCGGCCGCGAGCGGCCTTTCGCGCGCCCGCGAAGCCATCGATCGCCTGCGCACGCCCGACGACCTGAAGCTTGATCCCGACGTCGAGGGGCTGCTCAGCGACTTCGCCGCACGCAGCGGTGTCAGGGTGTCGATCCAGATCGACGAAGCGGCGCGCCCCGGCTTGCGCGATTGCGGCTTGACGGTTCAGCGCATTCTCAGCGAGGCACTGCGCAATGTTCAGACGCATGCGCGGGCGCGCCGCGTCTCCTTTCACGCCTTCGACGAACCGGCCGCGGTCGGCCGCAAGCTGATTGTCGAGATCCGCGATGACGGCCGCGGCTTCGATCTCGCGGTCCCGACGCCAGGACATTTCGGATTGATTGGAATGGCCGAATTTGCTGAACTTGTCGGCGGCAGCTGTGCGGTGGAGAGCGCGCCCGGGCAGGGAACGCTGGTCCGGATCTCGCTCCCCGTGGCGGTGCCGCCGGCAGCGTCTGCCGGCGTGCTGGCCGAGTGAATTCGTTGCCGCGCGTTCAACGCGTTTTCGAGAGGATGACGGAAAGCCCGTGAGCAGAATTGAGAAGATACGGGTGCTGATCGCCGAGGATCAGACCCTGATCAGGGAAGGTATCGCCACGCTGCTTGCCCAGCAGAACGACGATTTCGAGATCCTTCCCGGCGCGGCCGATGGCGAGCAGGCCATCGAATTCGCGCGGCGCTATCGGCCGGATGTCATCCTGATGGATTTGCAGATGCCGCGGGTCGACGGCATCGCCGCGACCCAGCGGATTCTCCGCGAATTGCCGCAGACCCATATCGTGGTGCTGACGACGTTCGAGACCAACGATCTGATCTTCGAGGCGGTGAGCGCAGGCGCCAAGGCGTATCTCCTGAAGGACGCCAGGATGGAGGAGATCGCCTCGACGATCCGCGCGGTGATCAACGGCCAGTCCGGGCTTTCGCCCAGCGTCGCCGCGCGCATCCTCGATGAATTCAAGCGGCTGCGCGGTCCGCGCGTCTCGGCGAAGCTGCCGGTTCGTGACGGGCTGACGGCGCGGGAGAATGAAATTCTTACGCTGATCGTCGAGGGCAAGAGCAACACCGAGATCGGCGAGCAGCTGCATTTGGCGGAAGGAACCGTGAAGAACTATGTCAGCACGATTCTGGAGAAATGCCAGGTCAAGAACCGTACAGAACTCGCAATAAAGGCAATAACTTACTAGAAATAATTGGCCGCGATCGCACAACCACGCGGTTGATCCGGCTGAGATTGCTCGCCTTTCTCTGGGCCGCGCCCGCAAAATTGGCTATAGGGTTGTTTCGGATTTGCTTTTTGACACCGCAGGTCCGGATTGCGCGGCTATGAGTAAGCGGGAAATGACCATGAAGGGTATCGAGCGCCAGACCAAAGGTACGGACGGACCGGCGGACGCTCCGGCGGCCGGCAACGGCGCGGACGCCGTGGCGCATGGCATGGCGGCGATCGATCAGGTCCGCGACCTGCTGTTCGGCGGTGCGCAACGTTCGCTCGAGACCAACCTCTCGGGCCTGCGCGAGGAGATGCAGGCATCGCTCAAGCAGATGCAGGCGGACTTCACCAACGAGCTCACCGCGCTTTCTGCGCGGCTCTCCGACCTCGAGCGTGATACCGAGCAGAAGCGGCTCGACTCGCTGAAGGATGTCGGCGCGGCGATCACCCAGCTCGGCTCGGTCATCAGCGGATTGGGATCCGGCCGCACGGGCAAATAGCATGGCAGCTGCTGCCGGCCAGAACCGCGAGATCGAGCAGCTCAAGACATTGCTGTTTCAGCCCGAGGCGACGCGTCTGACGTCGCTGGAGGCCGACCTCGACTCGCTGCAGCGCTATGTCGGCAACGCCGACCGCCTGGAGACGGCAACCGCAGGCATTTTGGTCGAGGCGCTGGAGCGCGCCGAGGTTAACCGGCCGCGCGAGCTCGCCAGCGCGATTGCGCCGGTCGTGGTCTCGGCGATCCGCAGCGAGATTAGGAATTCGCGCGAGCAGATGATCGAGGCGCTCTATCCGATCGTCGGCCGGCTGGTCAGTGCCGCGGTGGCGAATTCGTTCAGGGAGCTGGTTGCCTCGCTCGAGCAGCGCATCAATGCGTTGACCTCGGCGCAATTGTGGGTCGGCCGCGTCAAGTCGCTGGTGACGGGACGCCCGATCAGCGAATTCGTGCTCGCCGACCAGCCGCCGCAGATCAACCGGCTCCTGATCATCGAACGCGGCAATGGCCGCCTGATCGCGGACTGGAAGCGCGATGCGACCGCCGACGAACGCGCCGACCTGCTCAGCGCGATGGTCGCGGCGATCCTGGAGTTCTCCGTGCAGGCGTTGGCCGGCGAAGGCAATCTGCAAACGCTCGATTTCGGCGGACGGCAACTCGCGCTGCGCGCCTCGCCGCGCTTCATCCTGGCGGCGGAGTGCCTGGGACCGCTGCGGCCCGCCGACAATGCCCGGATCAACTCGCTGTTCTTCGATGCGATCGAGCGCATCGACCGCGGCGCGGATTGCGACGGGCCGATGCTGGCGTCGCTGGCGGCCGCAATCGAAACCGACGATACGCCACCCAGGATCGTGAGCCGGCGCGGCAAGGTGATCCTTTTCGCCTTGCTCGCGGCAGTGGCCGCGCTGTTGCTCTGGCTTGCCGCGACCTCGGTGACGCGCGGCCTGTTGGAGCGGCGGACCCAGGCGGCGCTGGAACAGCTCGCCGCAAAGCAGCCGTTGCTGGCCTCGTTCCCGCTGCGGCTCGACTTCGATCACGGCAGCCGAAGCGTGGCCGTTTCAGGCATCGAGCCGAGCCAGCTCGAGACCGCGCCGTTGATCGATGCGCTCGCCGCGGCCGCGGCACCGTACAAGATCGTCAACCACATCGGTCTGGTGTCCGCACCGGAGCAAATCGCGGCATCGCAGGCCGGCATCGCGGGCCTGCAGCAGAGCCTGACGCGCCTGCAGGCGAGTCTCGACCAGATGCGCGAGGCGATCAGTGCGCAGGCGAAGTCGGGCGATCAGAAATCTGCCGCCCTGACCGAGCAATATGACAAGCTCGGCGAGCAGTACGCCAAACTGGGCGAGCAATACGCGAAGCTGCAATCCGTCGTCGACGGCCCGGCGGCGCGGCTCGACCGCTTCATCGCCACGACCGCGATCTTCTTCGCGAACAATTCAGACGAAGTCCTCGACAGCGACCAGGCCGAGCAGCAGCTGCGCGAGCTCGCCGGACTGTTGGCGAACAACGATCTCAGGCTGCGCATCGTCGGCTATGCCGATCAGAGCGGCACGGAAGGCACCAACCGGACGCTGGCGCGCAAGCGGGCCGAGCAGGTCCAGCGCCGGCTGACCGCGCTGGGGGTCGATCCGTCGCGGCTGATTTTGGTTTCGCGCGCCGCGACGATGCCGATCACCGACCGGGTCGACGCCACCGTCGGCGGCAATCGCCGCGTGGCGTTCGAGACGGTCTATCGAGGCGAAGTGGCCCGCTGATGCTCACCGCGAAAGTCATGCTGCTCGGCGATATGGGGGTCGGCAAGACGTCGATCCTCTATCGGCTGATCTACAACCGGTTCGAGGGCCAGTACAAATCGACGCTGGGCGTCGAGATCCTGAGCCACGACGTGGTGCCGGCGGACGGCAGCGATCCGATGCGCCTCGTGCTGTGGGACACCGACGGTGATTTCGGCACGCAGATCTTCGACACCGTCTATGTCACCGGCGCATCTGCCGCCATCATCGTGTCCGACGTCACGCGGCCGCAGACGGTGACCCGCATGGTCGAACTGGTCCGCGGCTTCGAGGAGCGCTTCCCCGGCCGGCCGTACCGGGCGCTGCTGAACAAGATCGATTTGCCGGAGGCCGCGGGCAGCGCGGGCGCGATCGCCGAGCTTGCGAAGTCGAGCGTCAAATCGGTCAGCGCCAAGACCGGCGTCGGCATTGCCGAGAGCTTTGTCGAACTTGCCCAGACCATCCGCCGCCGCCAGCTCTAGCTCGAATAGCGATCGCGATGACGCTGCACCCCTCTCCCCGTTCTTACGGGGTCGAGACGAGCGAAGCTCGCTCTTAGAGGGTTGGGGTGAGGGGCCGTCTCCACAAATACGGTGATAGCGGTGTTTGCGGAAACTCCCCCTCACCCGCAACGCATCTAACGATGCGTTGCGACCTCTCCCCGCACGCGGGGCGAGGTGATCCTGAGCGCTTGGCTAGCTCGCGATACCGAACGCATGTCTGTGTCAGCCGTCCCGACTTCTCGGGGCTGGCGAATCGGGCCGGGACGGCTGACTTCATCGCACGTGGGGCGTGCGATGAAAGGCTCTCGCGCGGCCGCAGAAAGCCGCACGCTTTCCGCGCCAACAGCACCACGCCGTCCCACACTCCGATAGTGACGATGGTCATCTTCCGCTCGGCCAATGGCCTGCCTATCGTCCGCCCCGTCACTGGAAACAGCCACGGGACGAACGGTGTCCCGGGCGCATGGAGCGAGAGATCATGGGCATTTTTGGAAGCATCATGGGTGCAATCTTCGGCCACGGCGCCCAGGCCAAGACCGCTGAGAGTGCGACGGCGGCAGCGCCCGGCGCAGCGCCATCGGCGTCGACGTCTGCATCCGCTGCACCCGGCACATCAGCCGCACAAACCGTCGACGTCGCCGCGATCGTCGACAAGGCCGCCGCGGCGATCGGCGAGAAGCTCGACTGGCGCAGCTCGATCGTCGACCTGATGAAGGCGCTCGGTCTCGACAGCAGCCTTGCGGCGCGCAAGGAGCTCGCGAAGGAGCTGCACTACACCGGCGACACCAGCAACACTGCCACCATGAATGTCTGGCTGCATCAGCAAGTGATGGCCAAGCTCGCCGCCAATGGCGGCAAGCTGCCGGACGACATCAAGACCTGACGTCCTGCCTCCAGCCGCGCGCGGCGCTCGCGCCCGCGCGGTTCCGAACGATGTGTATTGCGTGAGGAGCAGTTGCGATGACCTCATCTCATCCTGCCATCATGAACAGGCCGCGGACCGGCGTCGTCGCCGCTTCGATCGGTGCAGGACTCGGACTCGCAGCCTTGGCGCTGGGTATGACCGTCGCCATCGCCCGTGCAGATAACGCCGGCGACGAACCGCAGCCGGCCAATGCGAATGTGCAGCGCGCCGCGCAGAACCCGCCGCCGGCGCGGGTCATTCTGCCGGCGCCGTGGGAGCAGGCCGCGCCCGCGCAGCCGGTCGCGGCACCTGCAAAGCCGGAAGTGCGCAAATAGTCTTTCGTCCCCTTTGTAGCGGCCGGCGATCCAGTCGCCGCGCCGTGCCATCGCATTCATTTGGAAGACAGGAGATCTCATGCTGAAGGAATTCAGGGAATTCGCCATGAAAGGCAACGTCGTCGATCTCGCCGTCGGCGTGATCATCGGCGCGGCATTCGGCGCGATCGTCTCGTCGATGGTGGCCGATGTCATCATGCCGATCATCGGCGCGGTCAGCGGCGGGCTCGACTTCTCCAACTATTTCACTGCGCTGTCGAAGTCGGTGACGGCGACCAACCTTGCCGATGCCAAGAAGCAGGGCGCGGTGCTGGCCTGGGGCAACTTCCTGACCCTGACGCTCAACTTCCTGATCGTCGCCTTCGTGCTGTTCATCGTGGTCCGCCTCATGAACCAGCTCAAGCGCGAAGCGCCCGCGGCGCCGGCCGAGCCGCCGAAGCCGACCAAAGATCAGGATTTGCTCACCGAGATCCGCGATCTCCTCAAGTCGCGCGCGTAGCAATCGCTGCGAATGCGACTGCGTACAGCCCCCAGCTCTGGAGCCTAGCCATGCCAGATCAGGTCAAGCTGCCTCGAAAATTATCGCAAGAGCCCGGTGGTGCAGAGCCGCTACGGCCGAGCCACCGGCGGGTCATCGAGGAACTCGATCGCTGGGCCAATAGCCCAGGCCTGCAGCCGCCGAGCGATGAAGAAACGCCGGACGACTACAAGCGCTAGGGGCCATGACCTGGCATTGCCGGATCGCGGCCGTTTCGGTCAAGCCCGCCGGGCCGTTGCGATCAGCGCGGTCGACGGAATCGCGAAGCTGTCGCCGACCCGCCTGCGCGCGATTTCGGCGCGGAAGGCGCGCGCGACTGCGGCGCTCTGGTCGGCATCGAGCCCGCTCCAATGCGGCATGAACTCGAACAATTTGTCGACGTCGCCGGGATTGGCCACATTGAGCTTGAAGTCGTGGGTGACCTCGGCAATCGCCGGATCGGAGAAGCCGGCGGCGATGAGCGCAGTGGCGAGGCGGTCGGGATCGGCGAGCTCGGCGAGGCCCGTGCAGGGCATCGGCGTGACGTTGTCGGGATAGAGCCGCCGGATGATCTGCGAGAGCAAGAGATGCACGGCGGCGCCGTCGGCGCTTTTCCAGACCGCAATCGCCGCCGATCCGCCCGGTCGTGTCACCCGCGCCATCTCGCAGAGACCGGCGCGCCAGTCCGGAAACAGCATCACGCCGAACACCGACACCGCCGCATCGAAGGCGGCATCCGGCAGATCGAGCGCCTGGCCATCCATCTGCCGCGCCTCGATATTCGCCGCACCATGCGCGCGGACCCGCGCCACCATGCCGGCGGAGAAGTCGATCGCGGTGACCTCGGCGCCGCTGCGCGCGGCGGCGAGCGCCGCGGCGCCCGTGCCGGTGGCGATGTCGAGTACCTTCGATGCGGGGCCGATCGGCAGCGTTGCAACCGCGGCGTCGGCGAACAATGTCGTGAACGGCTGCGACTGCGCCTCGTAGGCGGCGACCATTTTGTCCCAGTGCGCGGGATCGTTGTACGGCAGAGGTTTCGCGTGCTCACTTGACTGCATGAATCTGGTCCTCGAGACTTTGCTTGTGTTTGGCGAGCCGACGCTTGAAATCCCTCGCGAGCGCATCGAGCGTCACCGTGCCGAGCCGCTTCAGGAACAGCGCCTCGACCTCGCGAAACGTGTCTCCGAGCGCGTCGTTGACGGCCTGTTCGACCAGGCAGCCGGGATTTTCCGAGCGATGGCCCATCGCAACGATCGTGGGCGCGCCGACCGCGCGATAGATGTCGGCGAGCGTGATGTCGGCGGGATCGCGCGCCAGCGTCCAGCCGCCGCCATGGCCCTTCTCCGAATGCACCAGACCCTGCTCGCGCAGCCCCGCCATCACGCGGCGCACCACCACCGGGTTGGTGGCCATCGCCTGCGCAAGTTGCTCTGACGTGACCGGCTCGCCGGCCCCGATCATGTGGAGCAGGCCATGGAGGACGCTGGACAGACGGCTATCGCGGATCATGTAACTTCATATGTTACATGATGCGGCGGCCGTCAAGAGCGGCGATGGCGGGTATCGTCTCTCCTGGTCGCCCTCTGACCTCCCCTTGAAAAGGGGAGGTCGCTTTGCTCGTCAGAGCAAAGCGGGTGGGGATCAGCTCTCTCCACTTGCAGCGTCGTCTGCGGCTGACCCCCATCCCGACCTTCCCCCTTTCAGGGGGAGGGGAAGAGATCAAGGGCCTGCACCCGGGCTATGATTCTTCAACCGGGATTCGCGTGCCGGATTTGGCGACGCCGCCCGTTTAATCCGCATCGGGGTCTTTGGCAGGGGCGGTATCGTGGGCAGCGTGGCGGTCGATCGGATGTTGCGGGATGCGGTGGCGCATTACGGCGCGGGCCGCGCGGCGGAGGCCGGCACGTTGTGCGGCGACATCCTCACCGCCGATCCCGACCATGTTCCGGCGCTGCATCTGTCCGCCGTCATCGCCTTCGTGACCGATCGTGCCGCCGAAGGCGCGCTGCTGCTCAACCGGGTCTTCAACCTCGATCCGGATCATGCACCGGCCTTCGCCACGCTCGGCGATGCGCTCGCCGTGAAGGGTGAGCACGAAGGCGCGACGGCGGCGTTCCGGCGCGGTGTCACGCTGCGGCCGGACGATGCCGGCCTGCACATCAAGCTCGGCGTTGCGCTGTGCGATCTGTCGCGTTTCGACGAGGCCGAGACCGCGTTCCGCCGCGCAATCGCACTCGACGGCGGCCTGACGCGGGCGCGGTTCAACCTCGCCGTCGCGCTGGCCGGGCAGCAGCGGCCGGTCGAGGCGGAACAGGCCTATCGCGAGGTGATCGCGCGCGACCCGGTCTATCGGGGCGTCTGGCTCAACCTCGGCAATGTGTTGAGCGATCAGAAAAGGCACGAAGCGGCCGCCACGGCCTATCGCCGCGGACTTGCCGCGGATCCCGACAATGCCGGGCTGCATTGCGGCCTTGGCGCGGCGCTTTATCGCCAGGGCTTGCTGGAGGATGCAATCCCGCACTACCGCCGCGCGATCGCACTCGATCCCGGCAACATCGCGCCGCAGCGCCTGCTGGCCATGGTGCTGCACGAGGCGGGCGAGCGCGAAGAGGCTGTGCGCATCTATCGGCAGGTCTCGGCCCGCGACCCGTCCGATCACGTCATCCTCAACAATCTCGGCGCCTGCCTGTTCGAGCTCGGAGAGGTCGACGACGCCATCGCCTGCGCCGAGCTCGCGCTGGCGCTGAAGCCGGACTACGCCGCCGCGCACACCAATCTCGGGATCATCTTCGAGGCGCAGAACCTGGTCGAGGCCGCGGTCGCCGCGCATCGGCGCGCCATCGAGCTCGAGCCGCTCTATGCCAAGGGCCACGCCAATCTCGCGGTCGCGCTGCGCAATGCCGGCGAGATCGATGCGGCGCTCGTCGCGTCGCGCCGGGCCATCGCGCTCGATCCCGAGCAGCCACTGGCGCACTACAACCACGCCCATTTCCTGCTGATGAACGGCGAGTTCGAGGAGGGCTTTGAGGAGTATCAGTGGCGCCGCAAGACCAGGATGCTCAGCGACGGCGATCCCGTGTTCGACGAGCCGGAATGGCAGGGCGAGCCGCTCGCAGGACGTACGCTGCTGCTGTTTGCCGAATACGGGCTCGGCGACGCCATCAATTTCGTCCGCTATGTGCCGATGCTGGCGGGCAAAGGCGGCCGGATCATTCTGCAGGTGCAGCCGGGGCTGGTCGCGCTGCTGCGGCCGATGCTGCCCGGTGTCGCGGTGTTCGCGCGCGGCGAGCCGCTGCCGCCGCTCGATCTGCAGCTGCCGCTGCTGAGCCTGCCGCGGATCTTCCGCACCACCGTCGAGACCATTCCCGCAGCGATATCCTATCTGAGGGCGGATGCCGGCAAGCTCGCGCGCTGGCGCGAGGCGCTCGCCGGCGTGACTGCGCTGAAGGTCGGCGTGGTCTGGGCCGGCAATCCCAGGCACAAGGGTGACCGCCAGCGCTCGCTGCCGGCGGACGCGGTGCTGCCGCGGCTGGTCACATCAGGCGTGCAGCTCTACAGCCTGCAGAAGGAGCCGCGGCCGGACGATGCTCCGGTGCTGCGGGGCCTTGGCGCAGGTATCGTCGACCTCGCGCCGACGCTCGGCGATTTCGCCGACACCGCGGCGGCCATCTGCGCGCTCGATCTCGTCATCGCCGTCGACACCTCGGTGGCGCATCTCGCCGGCGCGCTGGGCCGCCCGGTCTGGATGCTGTGTCCCTATGCGCTCGACTGGCGCTGGCTGCGCGACCGCGCCGACACGCCCTGGTATCCGACCATGCGGCTGTTCCGCCAGGACAAGCCACAGGCTTGGGACCGCGTGCTGGCGCGCGTGTCGGAAGAGCTTGCCCGCGTCGCGGCCGGCGAGGGCGCGCTGCTGCTGCCGCAAACGATGAAATGATCGGCCAGCCGTGCTGTCTGCTGCTTTGGCAGGCCTTATGCGGCTGAAAGCCGGATCTGGAACTTGCTGCCAGTCGCCTTGGCAAATCGCAGCAACGTTTTGGTGCTTGGAAGCGTCTGGCCGCTTTCGAGACGGGCGATGGTTGATTGGCTGGTGCCCATCTTGGCCGCCAGCTCGGATTGCGACAGTCCCGCGCGCTGACGCGCCCTGAGCAACTCGGCAGCGATTTCGAACTCAGGCGCGAGTGCATCGTATTCCGCCCGGACCTTCGGATTGGCCAACAGGCGCGCCTTGAGCTTTTCGAACGGTACAGTCATGCGACTTCCTTCGCTCGCCGCAGCGCTAACTCGATCTCACTCGGTGGCGTCTTTTGAGACTTCTTCACGAACGCGCGGACGATCACAACGCGCCGGCCGAAGGCCGTCACATAGAGTGCCCTTGCGATTCCATCGCGCCCGGTCAATCGCAACTCCCAAAGTTTGCCGACCAAATGCTTCACATGCGGTTCGCCCAGGCTTTCGAGCCCAGCGGCAGCAATGCGCTCCGAAAGGCGGATGAAACGCGCCTGCATGTCGGCTGGAAGCGCCGCGATCTCTTCCACGACGACCTCGTTGAGGATTTCGACCCTCCAGGACATCGTGAGGATATCTCATTTTTGAGATAGAGAGAAGCAGCAAATCGGCCGGGAAGCGCAGCCATTCTGATCACCCCGCACTCATGCCCTGCGCGCCGCCGAGCAGCTTCACGTTGAGCCGGCCGCCGTCGAACAGCATCTCGTTCAGCGCTCCGTCGATGTCGTCAGCGGTGACATCCTGGCCTCCCTCGCGGGCGATGCTGGCCTGCGCGATGCGGCGCATCAGCTCCTTGATGAAGGCGGCGCTGACGCCGGCGGTGCGCTGCACCGCTTCGTCGACGATCGGCTGCTCCAGCGGCAGGCCTTTGCCGTACAGCCGGATCAGCTTGCCGCGTCCGGTCTCGTCGGGCAGCGGCACCTCGATGGCCTGGTCGATGCGGCCGGGCCGGCCGGCCAGCGCGCCTTCCAGCTCTTCCGGCCGATTGGTGGTCAGCACGAACAGGATGTCGCAATCCTCCTTCAGGCCGTCCATCTCGTTAAGCAGCTTGTTGAGCAGGGATTCCTCGCACGGTCCGCCCATGTCCTCGCGGTCGCGTGCGATCAGATCGACATCCTCGATCACGACCATGGTCGGCTGCAGCAGCCGGGCAAGACTCATATAGGCGCCCAGAAGGCCGACCTGCTCGGCGGTGATGATCAGCGTTGTGTGGTTTGGCAGGTTGGTGGCGAGATAGCGGATGGTGTGGGTCTTGCCGGTGCCGGGCGGGCCGTAGAGCAGGATGCCCTTGCGGGTCGACTGGCCGAGCCCGCGCAACAGATCGCGGCTCCCGACAAAACCGAGCACGTTGCGGTCGAGCAGCCGCAGCGTCCGGTCCGGCAGGATCACGTCATCGCGAGCGACCGTCGGCAGGCGATGCACGGTCAAGCCACGCGAACGTCCGCGATAGTTGGCGCCATCCTCCAGCGACAGGATCTTGCCGCGATAGGATCGCGCTGCATGCACGGCGGCCTCCAACTCGGAGAAGGTGCGCTGCACGAAAGCATTGCCGGTCGCCCCGGCGGGCAACGCAAGCTCGATTCGCAGCGACGGCTCGTGATTATATTCGCGATGGAACGTCAGCAGCACGGCGTAGCGCAGCTCGCCGGTTCGGCACAGCCACAGTCCATTGGCAAGGCATTTCACCGGCTCGGCCTCGCCGATATCGACGTCGCGATATTGCGGCGGCGCGATCGCCGGCGCATTGCGGCCGGCCTTCATCAGCGCCGCGAAGTCGAGCGTCTCGTAGCGATATTCCTCATGGATGCCGAAGAAATGGATTGGATCGGTGAGCAGCTTGTCGATCGCGACCTGAACGTCGGCGCGCATGTGGCCCGGAAACTGTCGCGCCCGTGTCACGATCAGGTTGCGCGGCACGCCGGCGAAATGCCAGTCGAGCGCAACGTAAGCGGACCGAAACGTCTCGCCCGGCAATTCTTCCGAGCTGCGGCGTGCAGCGAGCAGGCATTCGCTGCACAGCGACGCAGTTGTACCGGGGATCAGAATCTCCGTCACGGCCCTCGGGGCTTCGCAGAGATCGCAGGGCCGGCTGGCGTCGGCGGACTCGGTGGTGATCATCAACGGCTGACCGTTCGAGCGGATCAGCCATTTCGCCGAGTTGAAGATTGCCCGTGCCACCGGTCCCGGATAGGGGCCGCACGGAACGGCGCCCTTGGCCTCGATCAAGGCAGCGGATGCGATGGCTTCCTGCTCGGATTTCCCGAACACGGTGCGCAACAAATCCTGCACGAATTCCAGCGGGGTCTCGTCGTCGTCGTGAATGAAGAGCCGCACCGGACCGTCGTCGCTAAACACGTCGTGCATGAGACCCCCGAAACGCAATTGGGAACAAAAGAACAAAGTAAGAACATCACGGCGGCTCCTGCGCGTCAAGCGAAAGATTCTGCCGTCTCATCCCTGACGTGTAGTGAGCCGATCGGCCGGGAACGTGCACTGGAAGTGTAAACGCGGCTCAACGCCTGTGACGATTATGTTGCGGCAAATGCCAAGAGATGGCCGTCACAGCGGCAAACTTCCGACACACCATCGGGGCGAAAAGGAGTATCCGACATGGCGCGAGCGCGAGAGCAGATTCCTCCCAAGGGTTTGCGGTCGCGCAGTTATTTTATGAGGCCCTCGTGTCGCACAAACTTCGCCTTGCGCTGCTTCTCGTCTTCACTTTGTTCGTCTCTCCCGCGTTCGCGCAGCCGGCCGCCAAGCCGGCGCCGCCGCAACCCGTTGCCAGCGACGCGCTGACGCCCGAGCAGGCCAAGCGCGCGCTCGACACGCTGCAGGACGACAAGAAGCGTGGCGAGATCATCAACACGCTGCGCGCCATCGCCAATGCCTCGCCGCAGGCGGCGGCGCAGCCGGCGCCCGAGCAGCCGCAGTCATCGATCCCGCTCACCGCCGACAGCCTCGGTGCGCAGCTGTTGCTGATGGTGTCCGAGCAGGTCGGTGAGATGTCGCGCGAGGTCGCCGACGTCGCGCGCACGCTGACGCATTTCCCGGCGTTCTATTACTGGTTCGTGCGCACCGCCAATGATCCGGTCGCCTATGGCCTCTTGATCGATATCGCCTGGAAGCTGGCGCTGGTGTTCGGCTGCGCGCTGGCCGCCGAATGGGTGGTGTTCCGCCTGATCAAGCGGCCGGTCGCGTTCCTGGAAGCGCGGCTGCCGCAGACCGCGCGCATGCCGGTGCAGACGCTCGCCAGCGTCGATCCGCCGTCGTCGGTTGCCGACGTCACGCCGGCGCCCGAGCTGCAGCGGCGCCGGCTCAGCCTGGCGCGGGCCTGGCAGTCGCTGGTCCGGCTGCCCTTCGTGCTTGGGCGCCTTTTGCTCGAATTGCTGCCGGTCGTCGTGTTCGGCGGCATCGCCACCGCGCTGCTCGGCACCGAGATCGGCGATCAATCGACCACGCGGCTCGTGATCCTGGCCGTCGTCAACGCCTATGTGTTCTCGCGCGTCTTGATCTGCGCGGTGCGCGCGCTGGCGGGGCCGTTCGGCCTGTTCCGCGTCCGTGCCGAGACCGCGGCCTATATCGAAATCTGGGCCCGGCGGATCGTTGCCGTCGGCGTCTCGGGTATCGCCTTTGCCAATGTCGCGCTGCTGCTCGGGCTGCATCGCGCCGGCTATGCCGCGCTGATCCGGCTCGTGATGCTGGTGGTGCATCTCTTCGTTGTCGTCATCATCCTGCAGTGCCGCCGCCAGGTCGCCGACGTCATCCGCGCGCCGGCCGACCGCACCGGCCTTGCGGCGCGGACGCGCAACCGGCTCGCGGCGCTCTGGCATGTGCTGGCGATCGCGCTCGACCTCGCGCTGTGGGCGGTGTGGGCGCTCAACATCCGCAACGGCTATTCGCTGCTGCTGCAATATTTCGTCGGCACCATCGCGGTGCTCCTGGTTACCCGCCTCGTCACCATGGTGGTGCTGAGCCTGATCGATCGCGGCTTCCGCATCAGCCCGGAGCTGATCCAGCGCTTCCCCGGGCTCGAGACCCGCGCCAACCGCTATCTGCCGCTGCTGCGCAAGGTGGTCACGGCGGTGATCGCCTTCATTGGCTTCGTCGCGCTGCTCGAGGTCTGGGGCGTCGACGCCATCGTCTGGTTCTATGGCGGCCAGATCGGAAGCCGCCTGATCTCGGCGCTGGTGACGATCGGCATTGCCGCGCTGGCCGCGGCCGTGATCTGGGAAGTCGCCAACGCGCTGATGGACCGGCAGATCGACACCCTGTCGCGCGACGGGCATTACGCCCGCGCCGCGCGCCTGCGCACCTTCCAGCCGATGCTGCGCACCGCGCTGTTCTGCATGATCGTCGCGGTGGTCGGCCTCACTGCGCTCAGCGAGATCGGCGTCAATGTCGCGCCGCTGCTCGCCGGCGCCGGCATCGTCGGCATCGCGATCGGCTTCGGCTCGCAGAAGCTGGTGCAGGACCTCATCACCGGGCTGTTCCTCTTGATCGAGAACACCGTGCAGGTCGGCGACAATGTCACGGTGTCGGGGCTCTCGGGCGTGGTCGAGAACGTCTCGATCCGCACCATGCGGCTGCGCGCCGGCGATGGCTCGGTGCACGTCGTGCCGTTCAGCGCGGTGACGACGATCACCAACTCCAGCCGCGGCGCCGGCAACGCCGCGGTCAGCGTCAACGTGTCCTACAAGGAGGACACCGACCGCGCCGGCGAGGTGCTGAAGGACATCGTCGCCCAGATGCGCCAGGAGACGGCGTATCGCGCATTCATCCGAGGCGACCTCGAATTGTGGGGCGTCGACAAGGTCGATGGCTCGGTCGTGACCATCGTCGGCCAGATCCGCTGCACCGATAGCGGCCGCTGGGCGGTGCAACGCGAGTTCAACCGCCGCATGAAGCGGCGCTTCCAGGAGGAGGGCATCGAGATCGCCTCGATGGGCCAGACCATCCTGATGCAGCTTCCTCCACCCTCCGAGCCCGATACCAACGCCCAGCCGCGCCGCGCGGCGGGGTGATTCCTGACCCTCATCCTGAGGAGCCCGCATAGCGGGCGTCTCGAAGGATGTAGGCCACAGACGGGCCTCATGGTTCGAGACGCGCATTCGCGCTCCTCACCATGAGGGGCATTATCCGTCTCACGGTTGCGACACGTCTCGCGACCGTGAGACGGTCGCGGTGCTCCTGAGCCCGAAGACCGGCGCGCAGCCGGCCGAAATCCGGCCGTTCTCACCCATTCCCTGCGACTTCCTCCGCTGGCACAGCGCTTGCTGATCGTCATGCAATGCGCGGCAAGACGCATTGCATGACTGAACCCAACGCGAAGGAAGGAAACGCACATGGAGCTTGGATACTTCACCATGCCCTCGCACCCGCCGGAGTGCGGATTGAAGGAGGGTCACGACTGGGACCTGCAGACGCTGCGCTGGCTCGACGAACTCGGCTATCAGGAAGCCTGGATCGGCGAACACCACACCGCGCCGTGGGAGCCGCACCCGTCACCTGACCTGCTGGTGGCGCAGGCGCTTCTGCAGACCAAGAATCTGCGCATCGGGCCCGGCGGCTTCCTGCTGCCATATCATCATCCCGCCGAACTCGCGAACCGCGTTGCGATGCTCGATCATCTCTCGAACGGGCGCCTCAACTTCGGCGTCGCGGCCTCGGGCCTGCCGAGCGACTGGGCGATGTTCAATGTCGACGGCATGTCGGGCCAGAACCGCGACATGACCCGCGAGGCGCTCGAGATCATCCTGAAGATGTGGTCCGAACCGGGGCCCTGGACGCACAAGGGCAAATATTGGACGGTGAGCAAGCCGGACACGATGTTCGACTTCCTCAAGCCACACATCAAGCCGTTGCAGGGCCCGCATCCGCCGATCGGCGTCGCCGGCCTGTCGAAGAACTCCGACACGCTCAAGCTCGCCGGCGAGCGCGGCTTCATCCCGATGAGCCTCAACCTCAACCCGGCCTATGTCGGCAGCCACTGGGATTCGGTCGAGGCCGGCGCGGCCAAGACCGGCCGCAAGCCGAGCCGCAAGGACTGGCGGCTGGTGCGCGAGGTGTTCGTGGCTGATACCGACGAGGAGGCGTGGAAGCTGTCGACCGGCGACATGATGGGCCGGATGATGAGCGAGTACTTCCTGCCGCTGCTCGGCCATTTCGGCTTCAAGGACTATCTGAAGCACGCGCCCGACGTGCCCGACAGCGACGTCACCGTCGAATATTGCGCGCGCCGGAATTGGATCGTCGGCTCGCCCGCGACGGTCACCGAGAAGATCGAGAAGATCTACCGGGAGGTCGGCGGCTTCGGCGTCCTCTGTGTGTTCGGCTTCGACTACAAGCACAAGCCGGAAGCCTGGCGGCACTCGCTGGACCTGCTCAAGAACGAGGTGATGCCGCGGCTCAAGCATCTCGGCGCCGAGTTCGAGAAGGCTGCATGACAGCTGCGCGGGGTGCGGGGCTTGCCTCGCACCCCGCCTCGCATATCTTGAACGGAGTGTTTTTTACCGAAGCATGATCCGGACCCGGAGGGCCGCGTTAGCGCAAAGTGCGAAGCGGTTTTCCGGGCAAGATCATGCTCAAACAGGGTTTGCGGCATGACGGTCGACGCACAGAGTTTCAAGCAGGCGATGCGCCATTGCGCGGGCGCCGTCGCGCTGGTGACGGTCGGCTCGGAGACTGGGCAGCGCACCGGCCTGACCGTGACCTCGGCCTGCTCGCTGTCGGACAATCCACCCTCGGTGCTGGTCTGCGTTAACCGTAACGCCAGCGCGCATCAGCGCATCCGCGAGGAGCGCCATTTCGTCATCAACTTCCTGAACGAGGACCACGCGCTGCTGGCGCTGACCTTCTCCGGCCAGAAGGGCGTCAACGGCGATGACCGTTTTGCGTTTGGGCGCTGGACCACCGGCGCCACCGGCGCCCCGGTGCTGGAGGATGCCGTCGCGGCGTTCGACTGCGTGCTGGCGCAGGAGCTCGAGACCAAGACCCATTCGATCTTCATCGGCGAAGTCCAGCACGTCCGCGCCGCGACCACGGTCGATCCGCTGATCTATCTGCGCAGCGGCTTCCAGAGCGTGCGCAATATCCATGATCCGGTCGAGCTCGGCGACCTCGACGCACGGCGTGTCAGCTGGAACGAGTTTTCCTGACGGATTGATCAAATCGGCGATTGTTTGGTTCGCTGCGACACTCTTTGCACTCGTCATGCCCGGCCTTGTGCCGAGCATCCACGTCCTTACTTCCTGCACGGCCAAGACGTGGATGGCCGGGACAAGCCCGGCCATGACGGAGATAGAATACGAACTCGCCAACCATTCAGCTCGATCGTCAACGCCTTGACCTTCCCGCGCAGCGTGGGCCCGGCGCGGCCGTGCGACCGCTGGCCGGGCCAACGCTCATGTGAGGCGTCGCTGTCCTTGCCGTGGTCGCGCGGACGCTGCGCTGCTATGACCCCGGCGTTCTCACGACCAGTTTGATGTTCAGGAGATTGACCCCCTTGAACGGGTTCGGCGCGCTTTCGATCGTTCCTGTGCCCGTTGCATTCGCATAGGCGCCCGTGCCCGAAAGGATCGTATATTCGCCGTTTGATTTTCCGTCCTTGATCGCGCCGGTGTAACGCGCGGTGATCGCGCCTTCCTCGAACGTGTAGGTGCTGTAGCCGTAATAGGAGCCCGAGCCCTTCAGCATGTCCCCTGAATGGACGAACTCCTTCACCCCGATATGGCCGTCACTGAAGACGGCGACACCAAAGAACTTGCCGGAAACGACCGTCTGTCCTTCGACGTTTGCTGCCTCGATGACCTTGACGTCGACAGGCTTGGTGACGAGCTTGAATTCGAGCACCTTCTCACCCGCTAACGCGGTCGACCCCGCAACGACGATTGCCGCGCTGGAAACGAAAAAGGTGATAAAATTCCGCATAGACTCCTCCTGTGTTTGCTGAAATCAAATCAAGGAGTGCACAGCGGGCTAAACGTCATGCCCAGCATTTGCGTTGCAGCACGAAAGAGAGCCCGCGGTGATATCCCGGCAGCGGCCGAAGCTTTCGGTACCCCAGCACGCTGGCTGGAACGCACGCATTAGTTTACGCGACGGTAGAAGGTTCAGCAAGCGTAGCCACCGACGGCTCGTGCGCATCAGATGACGCACCAGATGGCAGGTTCCGCGACATCAGAACACCCGTGGCGTGCTATAGTGTGGTTGCATGCGAGAGAGCGACCGAGGAGGGAGCGCGAACTCATTAGTCCTTCTCCCCGCTGACGTGGTCGGCCGCGCGCGCGGCAACCATCGAAGTTGCGGCGGATCGACATACCCATGACGATTGCCGCGGTGAATCCGGCAAGCATGTCTCGAGAAACCTCGTCACCGACAAGGAGTATCACCATGAAGATCGTTGTGATCGGCGGTACCGGACTGATCGGCTCAAGGAGCGTTGCCATTCTGCGCCAGCGCGGCCATGACGTCGTCGCCGCCTCGCCGAAAAACGGCATCAATGCGATCACCGGCGAGGGGCTGAAGGAGGCGCTGGCCGGCGCGGCCGTCGTGATCGACCTCGCCAATTCGCCCTCGTTCGAGGACAAGGCGGTGATGGAATTTTTCGAGACCTCCGGCCGCAACCTGCTGGCGGCGGAGAAGCCGGCCGGCGTCAGGCACCATGTCGCGCTGTCGATCGTCGGCACTGACCGCACGCCCGAGAACGGTTACTTCCGCGCCAAGGTGGCGCAGGAGAAGCTGATCGAGGCGTCCGGGATTCCCTACACCATCATCCGCGCGACCCAGTTCATGGAATTCGTCGGCGCGATCGCCGATGCGAGCGCTGTTGGAAACACCATCAGGCTCTCGCCCGGCCTGTTCCAGCCGATCGCGGCGGAAGACGTATCCGCGCTCGTCGCCGATATCGCGCTCGAGCCGCCGCGCAACGGCATCGTCGAGATCGCAGGTCCCGACCGCGCGCCGTTCAACGAGATCGTCGCGCGCTACCTGAAGGCAAAAGGCGATCCGCGCGAGGTGGTCAAAGATCCCGACGCGCTTTACTGGGGCGGCCGGGTCGAGCAGCACTCGCTGGTGCCGCTCGGCGAGGCGCGCCTCGGCCGCATCGATCTGAACGAATGGCTGCGCCGCGCGCGGCCGGCGGCCTGACGGTATCAGCTATTTGAGCCACACCAGCAGCGGAACGGGCGCGCGGCCCACGCAGGACAGCGTGCCCTCGTAATTGCGCGTCTTGCGGGCGCTGTAGGTGCAGGGCGCACCGTCCAGCACCAGCTCGGCGGTGACCTGCGAATCCGCACCCGTGATTTGCAGCTTGATTTCTCCGGCGCGTTCGTCCGGTCCGTCCTGCGTGCAGATACCCACATGCTTCATCTTCAGCGGTCCGGAAAACTGCCTGGGTGTGCCCGGCGCGCTTTCGGTGAGATGTCCGGTCAGCTCCCATTCGCCGAGCACGCCGGCCTGGCCGAGGATCTCCATCGCGCCAACCGGCGGCACCTGGCAAAGCGATAGCGCAACGGCGCCGAGCAGCGCCGCACCACCGTTGCGCCATGTCGTCAGTGGCATCACAGCTTGCTTCCGGTCGTCTGGTGCAATTCGATCAGCTCCGGCCGCGACAGATCGGCATCCGCGGTGAGCCGGGCAATCTGATCAGCGCATTCCCGGATCTTGGCCTGATCGCCGGCCGCCTTGGCGCTCTTGATCATGCCGAGATAAGTCGCCAGCCGATTGGGCTCTTTCTTGAGCACCGCTTCATAGGCGGCGAGCGCCTCCCTGGCCATGCCGCGATCGAGCAGCATCGCCGCGTAGAGCTCACGCGCCGGCGCGAGCGGTCCCGGGGTGACGGGATGCTTCTCGGTCTTGTCTTCCGCCTCCGCAGCGGCGTTCATCGCGCCGAGCGCATCGTCGTATTTGCCTTCCGCGTACAGCACCCAGGCGCTCGCGATCTGCTGCTGGATGTCGACGATGTTGGACCAGTAGGCGTCCTTGGCGTCCTTCAACTTGTCGCGCAGCTCGACCAGCTTGGCGACATCGGCTTTGGCGGCGACGGGGTCACCGGAGCGCGCGGCGCCGACCGCGCGGGCGAAATAGGTGATGGCGTCAGCATAGGCGTATTTGGTCGGATGCACTTCAAGCGCGGCAGCACCCTTCCAGTCGCCGCGTTCGAAGACATAGCGGGCCTGGCTTGCCGCTACCGCGAAGGGGCCTGCGAACCGGTCGAGCTTGAACTGGAGCTTGCCGAGCTCGTCGACCACCGCACGCGCCTCCTTGTCCTGCCCGAGCTGCAGATACGCATAGACCAGATAGTCCATCGCGTGCGCCTGGTCCTGCTGCTCGCCGTCTTCCTTGGCGATGCGCGCGGATTCCTTGTTCGAGGCGATCGACTCCTTCCAGTAGCCGACGCGCGTGAAGATGTGCGACGGCATGTGCTGGGCGTGCGGCGCGTGTTCGGCGATCTTGGCATAGCGCATCGCCGCGGGGAGGCCCTTCGCCGCGAGCGCCGGGTAGTCGTAGAGATGGATCAGATAGTGGGCGATGCCGGGGTGCTCGGGCTGGCGCGTGAAGATCGGTTCGAGCAGCGCCGCGCCCTTCAGCTGGTTGGCGTAGGTCTTGTCACCCGGGGAGGCCGCGACGTTGAGCGTTATCGCATAGGCGATCTGCGCCTCGTCGTCGTCGGCATAGTGCGTCGCGACCTGCTCTTCGGCCGCGAGGAATCGCTGCACGCGGGTGCGGTGATCGACCTTGTCGTAGTCGACATACATCGCCGCGATCGCATCGATGTATTCCCGCTCGCGCGGGGTGCCGGCATTCAGCGCCTGGCCTTTTTTCGCAGCTTCGAGACCGAGCGGAAGGTTTTCCGGCGGCGGCGGCGCGTGCGGATTGTAGAGATAGCTGAGCGCGATCCCCCAATAGGCGATGGCGCATTGCGGGTCGGCCTCCAGCACCTCCTCGAAGGTGCGTCGCGACGCACTGTACCAGAACGAATGCTGATACAGCATGGCGCGATCGAACAGCTCCTGCGCTTCAGGCTTGCAGGATGTTACAAAATGGACTTTGCCCAATCGTTGTTCAGGAGAATCCGAGGCGGCAGGCTGCGAAATGGTCGCGGCAATGAGGCCAACGACCACAGCGAGGGGAAACCGTGTCATGGGACCCGCTCCGTGGCGTTGAAGGCGAAAACCGTACGATATCACCTTTCCCGCACCGCCGGAACAGCAGGGGCCGTTCTGGTCTAGCTGTCCAACGCGATCCCTAACGCCTTGATCTTCCGGTACAACGTCGCGCGGCTGAGCCCGAGCGCCCTGGCCGCGTTCGTCACTCTTCCGTCATTGGCGCGCAATGCATCGACGATCGCGGCGCGCTCGCTCGCTGCGTGATCGGCCTCCACATCGCGTGCGCTGAGCGGCGGCAGATCGAGATCCGCCTCGGTGATGACGCCGTCCTCCGCGGTGGCGCCGGCGAGCCGCAGCACGTGACGAAGCTGGCGCATGTTGCCGGGGAACGGATAGGCCATCAGCTGCGCCCAGGCGTCGGCCGCGATGCGGCAATGCGGCGCTTCCTCGTCGGCGATCTGCGCGATGACGTCTCTGCGGTCGGCGCGCTCGCGCAACGCGGGCAGGCGGATCTCCATGCCGCGCAGCCGGTAATACAGATCGGAGCGGAAGCTGCCGTCCTCCGCCATCCGCGCCAGATCACGGTGCGTGGCGCTGATCAGGCGGATGTCAACGGCGACAGGCTTCAGCGCGCCGAGCGGCCACACCTCGCGGTTTTCCAGCACGCGAAGCAGCCGGGTTTGCAGCGAAAGCGGCATGTCGCCGATCTCGTCGAGGAACAGCGTGCCGCCAGAGGCCTGCACGATCAGCCCCTTCGATCCCTCGCGCCGCGCGCCGGTGAAGGCGCCGGCCTCGTAGCCGAACAGCTCGGCATCGATCAGGCTCTCCGGCATCGCCGCGCAGTTCAGCGCGACATAGTTGCGGCCGGCGCGATTGCTCGCGGCATGGATGGCGCGCGCAAACACGTCCTTGCCGGCGCCGGTCTCGCCATGCAGCAGGATCGGCAGATCGAGATTGCCGACCGTCATCAGCCGTTTCACGCCCTTGATCAGCGCGGGATCGCGGCCCGCCAGCCTGTGCAGGCCGGAAAACTGTCCGGCCGGTTTTTCGCGCGGCGGCGTCGATGGTGGACGCGGCGATCGCGTCCGCACCGGCGGCGCCAGATGGCCGCGTCCCCACGGCGTGCCGTCGGCGCGGCGCAGCGCGACCTGCTCGTCCGCGGCCCGCGTCGCGCGATCGTCCAGTTGAATGAGATGCGACAGGTCGATGCCGTCGTCGATCATCGCATCGGTCAGGCCGAACGCGGCGCGTGCGGTGCGGCAGGCGCCGACCACGCGGCGGTCGTCGTCATAGGCCAGCATGCCGTGCCCATCGCCGGGCAGCATCGCGATCCAGGAGGCGCGGTAGCGCCGGCGGAAGAACGACTGCTCGATCCGCCGCGTTGCCTCCGTGGTGACGGCGAGCGCCAGTTCATGCGCGCTGCGGCCGAGGTCGCTGCGGCAGGAGGTGATGTTGACGGCACCGGCGAGGCGGCCGGCATGATCGAACAGTGGCGACACCGCGCAGGTGAACATGTGCCACTGCTCGCGGAAATGCTCGTCGCCATGCACCAGGATCGGCCGCTGCTCGGCGAGCGCGGTGCCGAGCCCGTTGGTGCCCTCGAACATCTCGGCGAAGTTCGAGCCGGTGTAGATCTTCCATTCCAGGAACATCCGCGCGTAGTCGCCCCCGGGCAGCCGGCTCACCAGCATGGTGGCGTTGGGATCGGCGAGGTTGACGCAGTAGCCGGAGTCGTGGAGCACACGGGCGAGGTCCTCGAGCTCGGGGATCGCGACCTGGATCAAATCCTCCATCGGCTCGGCGAGGTGCCGGACCTCGGCCTCGGTCAGGGTCTGCGGCGGGCCGCGCCGGGCCGGATCGAGGTTGTGACTGACCACGCAGCGCCGCCAGGACGCGGCAATCCGCGTCTCGGTGTCGACGCCGGCCACCTGGTTGGCCGCCGACAAAACACGGGCGACGTGATTTGAGGCCGAAAGATTGGCCATCCAGAGGTCTCCACCCCTAATTTTCCGCGAAGTCTGGCAGTCCGCGGCCGAATGTCAATTGGCCGACAGGGTCGCGGGGCGGGGAGCGTTTGGGAAGGCAGCTCTGTCCAGAGGATCAGCGAAGCGTAATCCGCCATTCCGAGCGGATCGGCTCCAACCTCCCCTTGAAAAGGGGAGGTCGCTTTGCTCGCCAGAGCAAAGCGGGTGGGGATCTGCTTTCTCCGCTTGCAGCGTCGCCTGTGGCTGACCCCCATCCCGACCTTCCCTCTTTCAGGGGGAAGGAGAAGGCGCACCTGTAGCCCGGATGGAGCGCAGCGTAATCCGGGGTTGCTTCAACCGCGGATGGTCCAGTCCCCGGATTTCGCTGCGCTCCATCCGGGGCTACGGGGACTACTTGACCTCACCCGCCGCGAACAGCACGAACGAACGCCCCGCCGCCTTGTACGTGCCGTCGAACGCAAACTGCGCGCCCGGCGGCTCTTCCGGCGCATTGGTATCGAGCAGCAGCGACCAGCGCGGGCCGGCCGACGTCCGCGGCAGCTTGAAGTCGACCTCGCCCTCGTAGCTGTTGAGGATGACAAGCACCGTGTCGTCCTCGCCCTCACGCGCGATCGCGGTCTTGCGCGCGCGGCCGTCGAGCACGACGCCGAAACATTTGATCCAGCCGGTGGTCCAGTCGGCCTGCGTCATCTCGACGCCTGCCGCGCTGATCCAGACCACGTCGCGGATCTTGAGTTGGGAATCGCGATCGCCGGAGAGGAAGCGGCTGCGGCGCAGGATCGGATAGTCGCGCCTCAGCTTGATCATCCGCTTGGTGAAAGCGAGCAGCTTCCCGGCGTCGTCGGAAAAATTCCAGTCGAACCACGAGATGTCGTTGTCCTGGCAGTACGCATTGTTGTTGCCGCGCTGGGTGCGGCCGAACTCGTCGCCGCCGAGCAGCATCGGCGTGCCCTGCGAAGCCAGCAGCGTCGCCAGCATGTTGCGCTTCTGGCGTTCACGCAAAGTGCGGATATCCGGATTGTTCGTCGGGCCCTCGGCGCCGCAATTCCAGGAGTGGTTGTCCGACGAGCCGTCATTGTTGTGCTCGCCGTTGGCCTCATTGTGCTTGTTGTTGTAGCTCGCCCAGTCGTTCAGCGTGAAGCCGTCATGGGCGGTGATGAAGTTGACGCTGGCCCAGGTGCGGCGGCCCTCGCGGTTGAACACGTCGTGCGAGCCGAGCAGCCGCGGCGCCAGGCTGCCTGGTGCCGCCTCGCCGCGCCAGAAATCGCGGACGACGTTGCGGTATTTATCGTTCCACTCCGCCCAGCCTGGCGGGAAGCCACCGACCTGGTAGCCGCCGGGACCGCAGTCCCAAGGCTCGGCGATCAGCTTGACGGTCGCGAGCAGCGGGTCCTGGTTCATCGCCTTCAGGAAGCCGGACTGCTCGTCGAAGCCGTAGACCTCGCGCGCCAGGATGGTGCCGAGATCGAAGCGGAAGCCGTCGACATGCATGTGGCCGGCCCAGTAGCGCAGGCTGTCCATCACCATCTGGATCACCCGCGGATGCGACAGGTTCACCGTGTTGCCGGTGCCGGTGTCGTTGATGTAGTAGCGCCGCTTGTCCGGCAGCAGCCGGTAATAGCTCGCATTGTCGATGCCCTTGAACGACAGCGTCGGGCCGCGCTCATTGCCTTCGGCGGTGTGGTTGTAGACGACGTCGAGAATGACTTCGAGCCCGGCGCCATGCAGCCGCGACACCATCTCCTTGAATTCGCGCAGGCTGTTAGGCACGTCGGCGGCGTAGCGCGGATCCGGCGCGAAGAAGCCGATGGTGTTGTAGCCCCAGTAATTGGTGAGGCGCTTGTCGAGGAGGTTGCTGTCGTTGATGAAGGAATGCACCGGCAGCAGTTCGACCGAGGTGATGCCGAGCGCCTTGAGATGGTCGATCGCCGCGTTCGAGCCGAAGCCGGCATAGGTGCCGCGCAAATGTTCGTCGACGCCCGGGTGCTGCTTGGTGAAACCCTTGACGTGGGTCTCGTAGACCACGGTCTCGTCCCAATGCACGTCCTGCCGCTGCGCTTCCTGGACCCAGTCGAAATTGGGATCGACCACCACGCATTTCGGCATGAACGGCGCGCTGTCGCGCTCGTCGAAGGTGAGGTCGTCGCCGCTCTCCATCTTGTAGCCGAACACCGCCGGATTCCAGGTCAGGCTGCCGGCGTGGGCGCAGGCGTAGGGATCGAGCAGCAGCTTGTTCGGATTGAAGCGGTGACCGCCATCCGGCTGGTAGGGACCGTAAACGCGATAGCCGTAGAACGTCCCCGGCTGCACGCCATGGATGAAGCCGTGAAACACCTGGTCGGTATATTCGGGCAGCTCGAAGCGGTGCGTCTCGCGCTCGCCGTCGAACAGGCAGACCTCGACTTTGGTGGCGTTGGCGGAAAACACCGCGAAGTTGGTGCCGTGGCCGCTCCAGTGGGCGCCCAGCGGATAGGGCAGCCCCTCCTCAATGACGTAATCGGACATCGGTCCCCCAGCCATGAGATCAACCTGCAACAAACGCCGCCGCGCGGAAAACGTTGCATGGGTCATGTTAGGAGAGTTTGCCCTTGGCCTGTGTGACGGTTCAAACGCGGCGCCGCTCTCTCCGTTCGTCATTCGGGGCATACGAAGCGTATGTGTGACTCACTGAGCGCGCAACATATTCACTGTCGTCCCGGCGAAGGCCGGGACCCATTACCCCGGATATCAGTTGGTTGGCGATGGTGGGGCCGCAGCCTGCTTCAACAATTCACCCCGTGGTTATGGGTCCCGGCTTTCGCCGGGACGACAGCGGAGGGCTTGTTGAGTGCAATCCTAAATCAGCCGCATGCCCTTGAAGCTGGTATGCCCGTTCTTGCCGACGATGATGTGATCGTGCACGGCGATCCCGAGCGGCTTGGCGATGTCGACGATGGCTTTCGTCATCTGGATGTCGGCCTGCGACGGCGTCGGGTCGCCGGAGGGATGGTTGTGCATGAGCCTGCGGCGTCTATTATCTATTTGAGTTTGCTGTTATTTTAGATTCTGATCGAGCTGTAGGAGGCGGAGACTGGGGCATGTAGTGGGTGATTGTTCGTGATAGTCACGAGAGTTCACGCTCGGTCCTGGCCGCTTCGATTGGAGTCCTTGTTTCAATGCCCGATCTGTCCGTGACATGCATTTCAGTGCGTATCGACGGCTTACGGACACCGCCGAAAGCATCAGCCTGAATGCTCAGGTTTTCCGTTAACGTGTCCTTTCATCGACGGCTTCCTCCAATACGTGCAACGTATCGCGCCGCTCGAACAGTAAAATTAGCTCTCTGACCCGGGCCGATTTGCGGTCGCCGGGAATTTCGTCAATGTCCACGCCCAGGAGAAAGCAAAGGTTCTTAAACTCTTCCATATCGAACGCCGTACACAGCTCATCGAACAATTTCTTACGTTGAGCTATCGAAATACGCGACTTCGTTGCCGCTACCGAAGCAACGGACTTCGGCCACGCCCCCTCCGAGAGGGAAACTGGGCGCGACTCAATGAAGCTTCGCAAGCACGAAGCCGCGGAATACGCTGCGTACTCTTGCCACATGTCATTCTTTTTGCCGTCGGCGAAGTCGCAGATGGCTCGGATCGTCAAGAATCCCACCTTCTTGACAGCGCTGAATGCCGCAGAAGCGACTCCTGCACTCTCCATCTCAATTGCGATGAGATCGCGTTGCAACGACCGAAGCTCTTGGGCAGCCTCGCTTGAAGCAATCACCTTCTCTCCAGAGGCAATTGGTCCGACATGAATTCTCGGCTCGATGGCGCTCGCGCTTTTCCCATCGGGCCTTGAAGGCAAATGTGCGCGCCACGTTGAGTCGGTCAAGTTCAGTATTCCATCCACGAGGATGGGGTCCGCCTGAAATTGCCGAGCTCGATGCTCCTGATGATTGGGTCGAACCTTCGAGAGCTCATAATAGAAAATGGAGTTCGAGGCCACGATATCGCCGAAGCCCTGATCCTTTCTAGAGATTCCACCAGCAATTCCATTCACAAGTACAAATCGCGGCTTCCATTTGTGGATGAGGTCCGATGTCGCATGTGCGGCATCGAGATTTCCCATCGAATGAAGGAGAGTGGCAACAACTCGATACGAGCCGCCGCGTCTTGTTGGAATCGTTCCGCGAAGGTACGTGCGGGTCGAATCCGATGTCGACGAAATCGGTACCAGCTCAGGAAAATAATGCTTAAGCGCAGCCAATTCCTTCCGCAACGCGACGACAACTGCGAAGTCGACTGATTCGTCCTCCACCTGTCGCGAGAGGTCGGTAGCCTGCTTGTCAGTAAGCTCGACAGCAACCGAGCTGAGAAATGCTGCGACGCGGCTCTCATGGCGCCGTTTCATGAGAAGCAACGAATCCGCTGTGTAAGTGGTCGGATCCTGATCGACCAAACGATGATGCGTTGGACATAGGATGATCAAGTTGTCTGCGTCGTTGCGCGACTCTTCGGATTGCGCGGGATCGAATCTCGGCCCCCCGGGAGAGGCCGCACGAATGTGGCAGAGTTCGCCCAGTAATGCGCGAGATTGAGGCTGAACGAGCTGCGTTGTACATCCCGGGAAAGCGCATAGGCCCCCCGAAGAAGCGAACAGAATCTTTATCGAACGATCACTGGGTTGTCGTCGCATAGCACCTCAAGCACGCTCCGCATGCCGTCGCCCCGTAGTCAAGAGATCATAGCCTTCAACGCCCATCAACCGGATACGTGTCGATAAGCCGACACTTTGTGGCTAACGTTGCTATTGAGCAGGCCGTCTAGAGCTGCGCGACATCGAGTAGCCTTCTAACTCTTCTTTGCGGGGGGCATGTTCTTTCCATTTGCATCGTGGAGGCATTCGCGCTTAAGTTGATCATATTGAAGGTCCGTCTTAATTGACATGGCGTACTTCCGCGCGGAAACGCGACGGGGGATGGATGATCGACTCTCTTCGCGTTGCAAAAACAGCAAATTTTCACATTCTTAAGCGGCAGATGAGCAATGCCGCATTGGATGACCTTTTTCGCCAAGTTCGGGCAAGCCAGCCCTCGGCCTCCCAAAACATATTCTACCATCGGCGCGTCCAAGCTGGGCGCGCGCGTTGGTCTGCGATCTCCTTCCTCTATGACCGCTCGCCTTCATTCTTAACCGAAGACGCAGGAATCCGAGAACGAATCTGCGGATTTATTCTTTTGATCGAATATCGCGATCATCTCGCGATTCTTAAATCCAAGCTCGATCTTCCGGCAGGATTTTTCACCCGCTATCTCGGTCGAGTATCAGCCGAACGCGTGGATCGTGCGGTCGCACGGCAGGGAGCGGTGTTCGAAAAGATTCGGCTTCGAAACATGTCGGTCTCCAAGCACGTGATGAGGAGTAAAACGTTCGAAGCCGATGACCTACAAAATGTTGTCGGGCCTGCTGGCGCAAACCGGTATGTGCCCCAGGCGTACGCGGTCCGGTCGGGAACTGACCACTATTCTACAACTCCTAGCACCGGCAGGATAGGGCAGCGGTCTGATCGGGTCGATCACCTCGCACTTGTGGAGTACGCGAAATCTGTAATTGACGAGCTGGTAGGTGGAAGAGCTGCACCTGCCAGCTTTCTCCGTACCTTAGCCCGCGCTATCGATTTGGCGAGTATTGGCGGCACCGCGCGTCCAACAAGTTTTGCCGTCGACGTTGCGGGATTTGTTGATGCGATCCATGTCGATCGCGAAATCAGACTTGTACATGAAGATAGCGGTAGACTCACTCAACTCTCCAAGCATGAAATCGATGCAGCGTTAAATGAGCTCGATCGTGCGTTTAGGGTCAGCGGCGACGGAAAGAGGATGGATATCTTCGACGGTGCTGATTCGGTTGGAGCAATTGCAATCAACCAAGCTCGCGTAGCATTGCGTGACTTGCAATTGCCGATCACTGCCGGCATCGAGGTCGAAAGTACAGAGTATGCTCTCGGTCACGATCCAAATCGGATCTCGCTCCGACGCTACATCGATCGCGAGGATAAGTTCATATTGCTGTTCGACGCCCTCTCTTTAGCTTACATCGACGGGACCTTGTTCCGCGACGAAGGCTTTGTAGATGGTGGCGCAGCCCTGTTGCGCCATTTGCGCTCTGATCCGCTCCTAGACGGAGTGACTGATGAAAAGGGTAACTTTTCGACGCGAAAGGCCACCTTTGATGCTGACTCCACTTTCGGTGTGATCGAAGCGAGTGTTGCGGACGGGGACGATGTGCTTGTGTGCGACGATCTTGGCGACGAATGGGCGGACTATATTGGGCTAAACAACTCCAGCAGCCCGCCTAGAATTACCTTTTATCACGCAAAGCATGGTCCACTATCGCTCGGTGCTGGGCCGTTCCATATCTCCGTGAGCCAAGCAATTAAGAACTTGCAGCGTATGAGCCTTCCGCCGGAATCGATGGAAGCGAAAATTCGTGGTTGGGACAACAAGTATGTAAGCGGTAGCGGAGTCAAAACCCGGATCAAGAGGATTGTCCGAGGCGATGCCGACGAGCTAATGAACGAATTCGCTCAAGTGCGGCTTGCGCCGGATGCAATTCGTCGGGTCTTCATCGTGACCTCTTCGCTGAGCCGCGGTGCTGTTGAAGAGGCGCTAAAGGAAGTCGCAGCCGGCCAAGCGCCAGACCCATACTTCGTTCAGCTCTATTGGCTGTTGATGTCATTCTTCTCGGCGTGTACCGAAATGAACGCACATGGATACGTGATCTGTCAAACTTAGCAGGCGCTGATCACGGAGTCGGTATTCGAAACTGCGATTTGGCTATTCCGGCTGTTAAGGCCCGACAGCCGGCTGACTGCTAACCTATGCGCAGTTGTAGTAAAGAGCGCGTGCCATGCTTACTTTGCAGCAGATGGAAGAGGTAAGGGTTCGCCTAGCGCAGCAACTGATATTCTACATGCCCGTTAAGCTGTTTCCTATTGCGCAGAAATTAGCGTTTCCGATTCTTTTAGAGTTCACACGACTAGTGGATTTTAGGAATCTGGAAATTCCACCAGAGAAGATCAAAATTACTGACTTGATCTACGAAGACAGGCTTCCGTCAGTGTTCGAGTCGTTTATCGCTCGGCGGTTTTCCGAGGGGAATAAGCAAGCGGAGTTGCGAGTAGCGGGAATCATTACACCAGATCACAAGATCGTCCTGGCAGATCGTAAAACGGCAGAGGGATTTCTAATAAAGGCAAACTCAGCGGTTTGGTATGAAATTGTAGCAAGCCTGCAATCGGATTGGAGCCAAGCGTATTCACTTTCTGCGACGCGTTGGGAAGAGATCGTCGCTGGTGCCTTCGATAAAGCGGGGTTCGACGAGGTGACATTAACGCCACGCTCAGGGGATCACGGACGGGATGTCATAGCTGTTCGAAGGGGGTTGGTTGCATCAAGATCATAGGATCGGTGAAGGCGTATAAGCCGAGGAACGAGGTTTCATATGATGACATTCGTGCATTGCTGGGCGTACTCAGCGGGGAGCAGAATGCCTCTAAGGGAATCCTGACTACAACGTCGGACTTTCCGCCAAGGCTAATATCTGATCCGTTCATAACTCCCTTTCTGCCGACGCGTCTCGAATTGATGAACGGTGACAGCCTTCAAAAGTGGCTTGGTGGCCTCCTGAAAAAATAGGCTTCTCCCGTTCGGATACATGCCTCTACGAGAGAGGGCTTGGGTCCGGACTTAATTGATCCACCAGGTAATCGCAGCGGCGAGGAGGATTGCGGACAGGAAGATGTCCGCGCGCTTGTCGCATCGGGTTTAGGGAATATCGAAGGTCCGTATGAACCCGTGCGATCGATTGTTGTCGTAGAGCCGGAGGGAAAGATCCGATTTGGGCATCCAGACGCGGCCGACCTCGACCGCCAGGGAGGCGGGAAGCGCGGGAAAAACATGCAGCAGCGTTCCCTCGCCATGCCGAGCCTTGATGCGGTCGTAGAGCCGTCGGAGTTCGCGCCGAAATGCGGCCTGATCGTCAGCTCGCCGCAAGACGTCGTTGTGAGGTTGATCCGCGCAGAGCGACCAGATCGCGGCTTCGTCGCCGAGAACCGCCTGGAGTCGCGCGTCGGTCACGGTAGCGCTGACACCGAGCTTTAGCGCGACCGAGCCTGACAGCCCGATATCCGGTTCGGTGACCTGGAATGTGATCGGGGGGCCATCGGACGCCCATCGCCAACTCGCGGGTTCGCGATGCCTTTGATGAACGACGGCCGGAACGATATCGCAGAGCAGCCGGCCAAGCTCGATCAGCAGCGGCTGCGGTGCGAGTGCGAATACGCTTAGATGCCTAATCTCCTGTCGCTCTACGCGGCCTCGCACCTTCGCTTCGAACTGGCGTCTCAGGTTCTCGCGCTGGACCGTCCAATAGGCAGGCTCGTTGTCTCGAAACGCACAGCCTACCATTTCAAGATCCAACCTCTGGCCGCTGGCTGGGTGGCGGTCGGGCGGCATCGCCGAAAAGATCGCCTGCGTCGATACAAGCGCCTCGTTGTCACAAATGCTCGCCCCAAACCTGATGACGTGAGATGCCCGGTCTTCGTCGATGCCGGCAACGATCGCGATCCGGCCCTCGTGCTCGGCTTTCATAGTTAGCAGAACAGATTCCGGATGATCGGCGACGGCGTCAAGATCGATCAGCTTGTGATGTCGGGCGCACATCAACATTAGATTTTCCAGACTACGCGCGAGCTGAGTCGACCGGATCGGATCGCCGCGCGGGCCGCCTTCGACGTCAGCCACGATGTGTGCGATGAAGCCGAAGATCCCGTCTTGCCGCCCGGCCACCAGGTCGCCGACCAAATCAGTATTGCATCCACGATATTGGCAGCGGCCAGCAGCCCGCGCCCACAGCGCCGATTGGACCTTTTGCGGAATGCTGCTCTTAGACACCGACGCCACCTGCTACGACGTGGCGGCCGCTCGCTGTCCATTGACCCGTTGCGCGCCAGCCCTCGTAAGCGGCAAGCCACTCGATCACCCAGGGCACAGTTGTCTGCGAGAGGCTGTCGAACGGCGACCAATCGTCGGAATCGGGATCGAGCATGCATAGCGTCACTTCGCCATCCGAACCGTAGTACACGTGAGGGAGCCTACCCTCCGGGTCGCCCGGACGGTGCCGTAACGGCGGTGACAAGACTTTGACGCGTGGCTGGAGAATGCGCACGTCGAGCCGTTCGATCACCAGCGGCGCTCGATAAGTGATCTCGACCTGAAACGTCTGAAGCAAAGGCCGGAGAGGGCCCTGCCACGCCGCGATTGCGCCGTGGCGGCCGATGAGTTTCAAGTTCGGCCACAAGGAAGCCATGTCAGTGATCTGGGCGTCGACCGTCATCACCACTTATCGGCGCTCTCCCATGTTGGTGTGTGCGCGAGCCGCGACTGGCGCCAGGCTGGTCGCCGCGCCGATGATCGCCGGCGCGGCGGGAACGAACAGGCCGCCGGAGCGCGTATAACCATGCTGCCGTGATTGAACTTGGCGCCCGAGCCGCTGGTTGAAAGCTTTGACAGAACGCGTGACGACCCGGTCCCCGAACTGCCCGCGCAACCACTCCTGCAAGTCCTCCAGCTGCACGTCGCCGGTGCGGGCGGCTTCGAGCCCGTTAGCGAGGGTGTGCAGGTGGCGAGAATAGGTTGTCTGTTGCAGCTGAGATTCTGGCCAACGGTCGGTGAAACGCTCGACCGGAAATTCGGGGTTGGGCACGACCAGGAGCTGGCCGCGCTTCGCGGCGTCGTCGATCGCGCGGGCCGTCCAGCGCGCCTGCCGGATCAGCATTTCCGCAAGCCTCATGCCCGGACGGGCGGCATGGCCGGCATGGCACGACAACATCACCGATGGCGGGATCCGGCCCGTCTCGGTCGCGTAGGCGATGTTGCGGTGCCGCTTGATTAGCTGCAGCGCGACCGTCGTCACGCTCTTGATGATGAGCGGCGTTTGCGGCGGAACGTCCTCGACGTCCGCTGCGGCGAAGGCGATTCCGGCCTGTTCGTACAGCTGACGATTCAGCGCCAGCGCGAACCGCTCCTCGGTAGGCGTTCGGGCGCAATACCACTTCCCGAAGGCATATGAGTTCATCGGCACATAGCGCGCCGGGTCGCTGCGAGTCCCCTTCTTCGCATGCGGGATCTCGCCTTCCTTCTCCTTCGGCGCCCGCCGCCGCGACGGCGTAATGTCAAGATGCATGCCGTCGGCGTAGTAGAGCGTGATGCACCGAGTTTGGCGCACGACCTTGCTTACCGGGTAGCTCTCGAGTGCGGCTTCCAGGTCATCCAGCAGCGCCTCGGGACCGAGGTCGGGGCCTTCGATCTCGGCGACGATATCGAGATCGTACTCGTCGTCCGTGCCGCGGGTCGACGTGGTTGCGTCGATTGCCATGGAGCCCTGGGGATAGAAGCAGGCGACCCTGCCTTCGAGCGGACTACCGGGTCGTTCGATGTAGCGTCGGACCGCCTCATATCGCTCGACCGCCTTGGCATGCAGGCCGGGCGGAAGCTGAATATTGATGGCAAGCTCGGCGAGTACCGCGTCCAGCGGGTCGGCAAAGGGATCATCAGGCCGATCATCGCGGCGCAGGGACGGAAAATTCGACATCGATATTGGTCCTCTTCTTTGAATGACCTCCGCGCGCCGATCCGACCGGATCGCCCTGGTGAGCGATCCGTTGGGTTATCCTTTCGGCGGGAAGGGATCGTTTCCGTAGGAGTTGGCGTCGCGAATGCGGCCATCGGGACGGTGGATGACGACTTCGCCGTGCTCGCGAAGCGCAGTGCTACGCGCCGCCTCCGTCGCCTCGGCTTGGGTGTGATGGGTGGACCCCACCCGCAACGCCCCCTCACGTCGGGTTGCCCAACCTGATTCGTGCGGCACGACATGAATGCGCTTCGACATCTCGGTTCCTTCGCCTCGTCGGTGAGCGTCGCGCTCTCCGGCGGGATATGGATTCCTGAGATTGGCCAATATGTCAAGTAATGATCACACTAGTAAGTTTGTAATAAGCACATAATGTTTGCGGGATTGACATTATGCCCGAAGCAGCGCAAACATCGGCGATGGCGGGCAATCCGGTCTATATAGCGTTCGGCAACGCGGTCTCGACGCGGCGCAAGGCTCTTTCGCTGACCCAGGCCCAGTTGGCGAGCAAAGTTAAGATGTCTCGCGCGTCGATCGCCAACATCGAGAGCGGCCGGCAGAACATATTGCTGCACCATGTCTATGCCCTCGCCACCGCGCTTGATTTCGCGAAGGTCGCCGACCTGCTGCCGCCAATGCCGCATAAGTCCATCGGGGAGGAATTGAAGATGACGCTGGTCAATGAGAAGCTTTCGAAGGAGTCGCTGTCCGAGAACGCGGGCGCCCAGGTCGCTGATTTGATCAGCAGCGCGCTCGCGCCACGCCGCGGCTCTAAGGTCGGATCGTGAGGGACGCTGATCCAGGTCGAGCGCGCGAAGCTGCGCGCTCGATCCTTCGGGAGTTCGGCGTTTCAGCGCCGCCCGTCCCTGTCGAACGCATCATTAAATCGCGCAAGATCGTCCTTCAGTACGCACCGCTGGAGGAGGATCTTTCGGGCATGGCCTATATCAAGGACGGCATCGGCATCATCGGCGTCAATGCGCTACATCATCCCAACCGCCAGCGTTTTTCCGCCGCCCATGAACTCGCCCATCATGTGCTGCACGACGAAGACATCAGACAAGCCGTTCACGTCGACAAGGGGATACGCGTTCTCTTCCGAGATGATATCTCAGCGCTCGGAACCGAACCGATAGAGATCGAAGCCAACGCCTTCGCCTCAGAGCTGTTGATCCCCGGCGACCTCTTAGCCGCCGTCTTGGAAGGCGGTGGTGTGGATCTCGAGGACGAGGCAGCGATTGAGGGTCTCGCGCGCCGGTTTAGGGTAAGCCCGGCGGCGATGCGTTTCCGGTTGACTCGTTGGTAGCACACCCATGAGCTTCGTCTTTTTCGACACCGAGACGACGGGGCTTAAGCGTGGCTTCGATCAGATTCTCCACTTCGCCGCTGTTCGCACCGATGAAAACCTGAACGAGGTGGCTCGGTTCGAGACGCGCTCGCGCCTTCAGCCACATGTGCTTCCCCATCCTTCGGCGCTTCGGACGAACGGATTGCCGATCGAGTCGTTGACTGATTCCAGCCTGCCGTCGCACTACACCATGGTAGGAGATATTCGCCGGACCTTGATTTCCTGGAGCCCTGCGGTTTTCGTCGGCTTCAACTCCATCCGCTTCGACGAGGAGATGCTGCGCCACGCCCTCTTCCAGTGCCTATATCCGGCATATCTGACAAGTAATCATCGAAACTGCCGCGCCGATGCGCTCAGTCTGGTGATGGCCGCCGATGCCGTGTCGCCTGCGCAACTAGTTGTGCCGGTCAGCGAAGAAGGGCGGCGGACATTTCGCTTGCAACAGTTGGCGGCGGCAAATGGCGTCGCACATGCTCGGGCACACGACGCGATGTCCGATGTGCTTGCGACGCTCGAACTGAGCCGATTGGTCTATCGAAGGTCTCCGGAGTTGTGGCAGCGCTTCGTGCGCTTCTCGAACAAAGCGACCGTCGCGGATTTCATTGAGGTCGAAGACGGCTTCGTGTTGACCGAGTTTTTCGGCGGCCAAGCTTATCATACGTCGGTCGTCTGCATCGGCAGGGATCCCGATCAGGCCAATGGCCGGCTTTGCTTGAGTCTCAACGAAGACATGGGCCGGCTTGCCGCGATGAGCGATCTCGAACTGCAAGTTCATCTGACGCAGAAGCCAAGTCCGATTCGTCGCTTCAGGATCAATGCCGCGCCCACGCTGACGGCGTTCTACGACGCTCCCGAGCATATGCTGGATGGCGGTTCGATGGGCGCCACCGGAGACCGGGCCTGTCTCATGAAGGCGGACACTGGTCTGTGCGCGCGGCTTGTGGCTGCTTACATGGCTGCGCGCGAGCCCTACGCATTATCTCCGCACCTCGAAGAGCGCATCTATAGCGGCTTTCCCGGTCCTGCTGATGAGGCACGCATTGCCGCGTTCCACGATGCGCGATGGGAGGACCGCCTCGCGATCGTCCAGGGCATGGAGGACGAGCGACTGCGCTGGTTCGGGCTCCGGTTGATCTATTTCGAAGCGCGCTCGGTTCTCCCCGAACCTACTCGATTGGAGGTCGAGCGCTACTTGACCGATCAGATGACAGGCGACGGTTCGGGCTGCCTCACCATCGATCAGGCGATGGCAGAGACGGAAAGGGTGCTTGGCGAGTTCGCCAGTCCAGATGATCTTCTGATCCAATATCGCACGTATCTGCAGGATCGACTGGCGCGGCTTGAGGCCTATCGGACACGGCTGATTGCCTGAACCGACCGGTTCGGAGCGCTCAACTCAACGTCGCCTTCTCTGCGCTGAGTATTTGGTCACGGACGGAGTGCCGCGAGGACATGGCGTCAGTGTTGAGCCGACTTATGATGAAAGCGGTGGTCTGACGGTGCACCGCTGAACAGGGGAAACGCAGCGCGGTTCGCGATTTTAGCTCCCTATCATTCCGAGCACAGCAACCGAGTCGTTGTCTCGAGCGTGCCAGCGGATTGAGTCATCATATTAGAGCGCGATTTTGTTTTTCTCAAGCTAGCTCACGTTCAGTTCTTTCGACGCACTACAAATCACCAGATTTCCCCGATCCCATGCGTCAAGCTCGTCCACCGGGTATAAGACGGCTTTGCCGATCTTGATGTATGCAGGCCCAGTTCGCATTGCGCGCCAATTCCGCAGCGTACCCACGGAGACCTCGCCACGGTATCGTGCAGACACTTCCTCCGGTGTCAGGAATTTGGACTCCGTCATTCGTCTTCTCCATCACTCCGCCGCACGAAACGTCACGGTCGAGATGACTGAGATGTTGGCACCCAGAATGACGGAAGAAAACGATATTCTCGATGACCCCGCATAGCTCGCGTCAAACGCGAGCGAGTTAACGCGTCAGCCTGCGTTGATAGCCGCAAGATAGCGTAACGGAGCGTAGCAAAAATACTTGCGGCTCTCGGCCGCAGGTACACTGACCAATCGCGAAGATCGGAAGGTCGTCCTTGTAGGAAGTGTCTTTGGTTAGAAATGCCTTGAGCTGATCGTCTCCCAACCCGTATCCGTTGTCTTTGCAGGAAACGATCATGGACTCTCGGTCGTCGAGCATGTCAGCTCGAATAAATTAGACGTCGATTTCAACCAGCATGTCCGTTTCAGAGGCGTCTTCGTGCTTGCGGATAAGGAATGAGTCGGTCGCATTTGAGATCGGTTCCTCAAAAACGACATACAGGTTCGAGCTGATCTTCGTATTCTTGATGCTGCCCCTGATATCGAACGTCATTTTCGTTTCAATCGCTGACGTTGTGGTCTGTGGAGGATCGTTCTGCCGGTGTGTGGGACGTCAAGTCAAGCTGTCGTATGAAAATGGCGAAAGCACCCGCCAGTTGGCTCCGATGTTCAGTTCCCCTTGTTTGCGCGCGCACTAACTTTCCGAGCTGGTCCATCGGGTTACGCAGCCTGTTGCTCCGATGATATGGCGAATTCCGGCGGTGCGCCTTTGAGGGGAAAGCCTTCCCCCTGGTCGGCGCCGCGGTCGCCGACGCACCCCCTTCTGCGGGGAGACCCCGCAACGCCCCCATTAGAGTGAGAGGACGGATCGGCTTCGCCGTGACGGGTTGATGATCGGAGGAGAGGCCTCCGGCGCCCGTCATGGAGATTGTCCCATGACCCAAGCAGAAGTTTTGATCGCTGCCCACGACTGCGCCGGCGGCTACAAGGTGGATGTGAGTCGCGGCGAGCGCATCGGCCGCGTTTCATCCGAATGGTTCTCGCGGCCGGCGGACGAACGCTATCTGTCCTTGTCGGATCTCTACTCCGCCGTGCGCAGCCGGAGCGAGCGCAGCCGGACCCGAACGGTCGAGAGCACCGCGATCCGAGTGGAGGCCAACCGCGACGATGCCGAGCGCCTGACGCTGATGCTACCCGGTTGCGACGCGCCGATCGCGCCGACTCATTGGAGCTTCGGTCAACTTGCCAGCTTGGTCGGAGCGCCGGCGGCTTACCTCCGTCAGCTTCCGGCACCGCTCGCTGGCATCAACCTGCAGTTCGGCCTCAGCTTTCATCGAGCCGAGCAGATAAAAACGCTTGAGGTGCAGGGCAGTCGCCTCGAGCTTCGCGCCGCGACGGGTCCGGAATATGGGCGTATATTTGACCACGAACTCGTGGCAGCTGTTCAGCGCATCGCCGGCAATGGCACGGGTGACACGCGCTGGAAGGTCCCAGGCGTGCTTGATTGGTCGACTGGCGTTTACAACCCGCGCGTCGACATCACCCAGGATACGACGACGCTCTACGCCTCCGATCGCGATGTCTTCCTGTTTCTGGTCGACGACCTCAATCCGATCGAGGCCGGCCGGCTGCCCGACGGCTTGCCGGACCTCTACTTCCGCGGCTTCTACTGCTGGAATTCCGAGGTGGGCGCGAAGACGCTCGGCATAGCGAGCTTCTATCTTCGCGCCGTCTGTCAGAATCGGAATTTGTGGGGTGTTCAGGATTTCGAGGAGATCACCATCCGCCATTCGAAATACGCCGCGACGCGCTTCGCCCATGAGGCGGCGCCGGCGCTGACACGCTTCGCGAACTCTTCGCCGATGCCCTTCGTCAACGGCATCAAATCGGCGCGGGAGCGGATCGTCGCCCGGACCGACGAGGACCGCAGCGAGTTTCTGCGCAAGGGCGGCTTCTCCAAGACCGAGACGGCGAAGATCATCGACACAGTTCTGTCCGAGGAAGGCCGGAAGCCCGAGAGCGTGTTTGATTTCGTCCAGGGCATCACAGCCGTCGCGCGCGACAAGACTCATCAGGACGCACGACTCGACATGGAGGCACGGGCGAAGAAGCTGCTCGACCGCGCGGCCTGATTCCCGGACAACCGGAGATACGGAACGGTGCTTTTCCGGTTCCGAGGCTTTCCGTCTTTCCTGTTCGTTGGCTTTGCGACGCCGCCCTCCAAAGTGAGAGGGCGGCGCTGCGCTTCGTGACGAGTTGATGTCGAGAGAGAGGCTCTCGGCGCCCGTCGCGGAGTATCATCCCATGGCGACTACCGTTCGCAAGATCACCCTTTCGCCCTCGCGCGATATCCCCTTCAACAGGCTCGTGCTGAGTCAGTCGAACGTCCGGCGCGTGAAGGCCGGCGTCTCGATCGAGGAGCTAGCAGAGGACATCGCCCGCCGGGGCCTTCTGCAGGGCCTCAGTGTCCGGCCCGTCGTCGACCAGGTCGGCGCCGAGACCGGCGTGTTCGAGATCCCGGCTGGCGGCCGGCGCTACCGCGCGCTGGAGCTGCTCGTCAAGCAGAAGCGCCTCGCCAAGACCGCCCCGGTGCCCTGCGTCGTCCGCGATAGCGGCATCGCTGAGGAAGACTCGCTCGCCGAGAACGTCCAGCGCGCTCCGCTTCATCCGCTCGACCAGTTCCGGGCATTCCTGGCGCTGCGCGAAAAGGGCCAGTCGGAGGAGGAGATCGCTGCCGCCTTCTTCGTCTCCGTCAACGTCGTCAAGCAACGCCTCAAGCTCGCGTCGGTTTCGCCGACGCTGCTCGACGTCTATGCGGAGGACGGCATGACGCTCGACCAGCTCATGGCCTTCGCTGTATCTGGCGACCACGAGCGTCAGGAAGTTGTGTTCGAGCGGCTGAAGGCGTCCCACGACAAGCAGCCCTACGTCATCCGCCGCATGCTGACAGAAGGCGCGGTCCGCGCTTCCGACAAGCGGGCGCTGTTCATCGGGGTTGACGCCTATACTGCCGCCGGTGGCACGGTGCTGCGAGATCTGTTTCAGGGCGACGATGGCGGCTGGATGCAGGATGTCGCGCTCGTCGACCAGATGGTGGCCGACAAGCTGAAGGCGGAATCCGAGACGATTGCCGCCGAGGGTTGGAAGTGGACCGAGGTCGCCCCCGATTTCGCTTACGGCCACGCTTTCGGTCTGCGACAACTTCGCGGCGAGATCGTCACCCTCACTGCCGAGGAGGAAGCGGCCCGCAACGCCTTGCAAGCAGAGTTCGATCAGCTGTCTGAGAAACACGCGGACGCCGATGAACTGCCCGACGAGGTCGACGAACGGTTGTCCGAGCTGGAAACAGCTTTGGAGGGGCTCGAGAGCCGGCCGGTTGTTTTCGACCCGGCCGAGATCGTGCGCGCAGGCGTCTTCGTCAGCATTGGCGCTGAAGGCGAGCTTCGTGTTGAGCGCGGCTACGTCCGGCCCGAAGACGAACCGTCGGCGGAGCCGGAGCCCGGTCTTGCTGAAGAAGATGGTGAGGCCGAACGGGCCAAGGCCGCGAGCTACGAAGGCGGCGAGCGCAACGTGTCGGTCGAGCCCGGCGCCGAGCAGGAGGAGGACGAGGGCCTTTCGCCCATCTCCGACCGGCTGATGACCGAGCTCACCACCCATCGGACACTCGGCCTGCGTCATGCCCTCGGTGAGCAGCCGCAGGTCGCCTTTCATGCGGCCCTGCATGCTCTGACATTGAAGACCTTCTACCACTACGGCTCGGATAGCTGCCTGGAGCTGGATCTGAAGAGCGTGAGTTTCGGCGCCCAGGCGCTCGGCCTGAACGACAGCGCCTTAGCCGAGGCGATCCGCGCTCGGCACGAGCGCTGGGCGAAGGCTTTGCCGAAGGAATCGGCCGACCTCTGGGACGCACTTCAGGCGTGGGACGGCGACAGCCAGGCGATGCTCTTTGCCCATGTCGTCAGCCTGTCGGTCAACGCCGTGCATGAACCCTGGAATCGGCGGCCGCGTGCGCTCGCTCACGCCGACCGTCTCGCCCGGGCTGTCGATCTCGACATGGCTGCGGCGGGGTGGAAACCGACCGTAGACAACTTCTTCGGTCGGGTGACGAAGACGCGAATCCTCCAGGCCGTGGTGGAGGCAAAAGGGCAGCGCGCCGCCGATCGGATCGAGCATCTGAAGAAGGGTGACATGGCTGCCGAGGCGCAGACCTTGCTCACCGACACGGCCTGGCTGCCCGAACCGCTTCGCACGCTGGGCCGAGCCATTGGCGACGAACCGGCGGTCGAATCTATAGTCGAGGAAACTCCAGAGCAGCCTAGCGAAAACAAACTGGAAGACGAAGAAGAGCGGACCGCCCACAATCAGCGAGCCGGTGAGCAGATTATGGCAGCCGAATAAGCCGTCGAGAGCAACAACAAGGTCCGCTGGCGACGGCGGACCTTTTCTTTTTGGGGATGACGATGGCCGATAACGCACACGATCTCGCACGGCGTCTCGGCCGGCAGGCTGAGTCCGTGTGCCGTCACTACCTCTCTGCCGGACGACGGGAAGGTAGCTATTGGCTCGTCGGCGACGTCCGCAATACGCCTGGCCGCTCAATGTTCGTGCGGCTCAAGCAGTCGGCGAAGGGAGCCGCCGGCAAATGGACCGATGCCGCCACCGGGGAACATGGCGATTTGCTCGATGTCATTCGCGAGAGTTGCCGCCTGGTCGACTTCAAGAACGTCCTCGACGAGGCGCGCTTGTTTCTCAGCTTGCCGCATCCAGAGCCCGAGCCCAATCAGCCGCGGCTCCGCAATTCCAGCGCGGCACGAGGATCGCCGGAGGCCGCTCGTCGGCTCTTTGCCATGTCGCAGCCGATCGAACGCACACTCATAGAAGCGTATCTCCGCAATCGCGGCATTACGTCTTTGCACGAAACCGGAAGCCTGCGCTTTCACCCACGTTGCTACTACCGGCCCGACGACCACAGCCCGACCGAGACCTGGCCGGCGATGATCGCCGCCGTCACCGATCTGTCCGGCGAGCTGGCTGGCGTACACCGCACCTGGCTCGACCCGCATGGTTTCAGCGAGGCGACGCTGGGCAAGGCGCCAATCGACACGCCAAAGCGGGCGATGGGCGACCTGCTTGGTCACGCTGTTCGATTTGGCGTCGCTGGTGAAGTCATGGCGGCCGGTGAGGGCATCGAGACGATGCTGTCGCTCCGCTGCGCCCTGCCGACCATGCCGATGGTCGCAGCTCTCTCGGCAGCGCATCTCTCCGCCGTCCTTCTTCCGGATACGCTCCGCCGGCTCTACATCGCCCGGGACGACGATCCTGCCGGTGACGGCGCCATGGCGACCTTGATGGATCGGGCGCAGGAGGCCGGCATCGAGGCAATCGTGATCTCGCCACAGCTTGGCGACTTCAACGAGGATCTTCGCCTGCTCGGATTTGACGCCCTTCGGGCCGCAAGCCGCGTACAGATCGCGGCGCAGGACGTCGCGCGCTTTATGGAGCTGGCGGCATAGCCGAAACGGGATGAGGGGCGACGCGGCCGCTTCGTTACCGCACGGTCGGTGAACGTGTTTCCCCTCGGCGCCAGAGGACTGCCCCACGGCCTTCTGAGAGGGCGATCGGGCGGCAGGCGGCCCGGACCGGCAACCTCGTGGGCCGACTATTTTCCGTCGGCGGCAGAGCCGCCTTTACATCGCGAGACAAAATAGTCGGCCCCCTTCGGTCCTCCGCCAAGGCTCCGGCCCTCCGCTGCGCTGCGGGTGCAAGTCCGTTCCGCCTGCCGCTTTCGTCGCCATGAAGGCCGCGATGGGCGCGGTCGATCCGACGAGGGAAAACCGCAATGACCGCCGACCACGACAACGATTTCGAGCCGCACCACAGCTCATCCCCGACCGACCAGGTCCTCCAGGAACTCCAGCTCCATGGCTACCGTCCCTTCCACGATGATCCCGATCCCCGGGGGCTTCCTGAAGCGCGAATCCTCGCCGGCAGCGTCGCCGACATCTTCGATGCCCTGGTGGTGGCGCTGTCCGATACCCGTCTTGAGCCCGACCTCGACGACCTGCTCTGGTCGATGGTAAACGTCTTCCATCGTGCGATCGACAGGATCGAGCGCGAGCTCGACGATAACGAGCTGGCCCAGCAGCGCTCGCAGCGGGAGCAGGACGGCAGCGAAATCAAATCCGTCGAGCTGGAGCGTCTGACGGCAGAAGGGCAAACGCTGATCGAGCGACGCAACGCCTTCGAGCTGATGCGCGACCAGGCCGCCGACGAGTTCGAACGCCACGCCCATTCCGCATGGCGGCCGCGCAACGGATCGAAGGTCAACCACCGCAATCTGACGTCAGCGATGATCGACAGCCGCGATTTCCTGGCCGCGAAGAAGCGCGCCGAAAATCAGGTGCTCATGCCACGCGGACCGAAAGTCGCGCTCACCGGTGGACTCGACTTCAACGACTACCGGCTAATTTGGGCTAAGCTCGACCAGGTGCACGCCAAGCACCCGGACATGGTGCTGCTGCACGGCGGATCGCCCAAGGGCGCCGAGCTGATTGCCGCCAAGTGGGCCGACAATCGCAAGGTCCCGCAGATCGCCTTCAAGCCCGACTGGACAAAGCACGCCAAGGCCGCGCCGTTCAAACGCAACGATGCGATGCTGGAGACGCTACCCATCGGCGTGATGCACTTTCCTGGCACCGGCATCCAAGACAATCTCGCTGACAAAGCGAAGAAGCTAGGCATCCCGGTCTGGAGGTACGGCGGCTCGTGAGCGCCGCCGTACCTTGTCGTGCAGAACGACAGACGAAATGAGAGCCCAATCGTGCCATGAAATGCCTAGCTGCCCTCAGGCGTCCTGATCATAGTAATGTGAGTCATCAATGGCGCCCGACGTCTCCAGCTCCGGCCGCATATAGCCGGTTCGACCGGCCACACGCTCAAATGTTATCATCGTCGTGAAAGCGATCGAATCCCCGTGGAACGGCTTATCCGGATCGTTCTCTCCATTGAGAGAACCTGAGACATTTGCCACGAGCACATCGTCTCCGACGTCTAGGCTTACTTTGTCTATGTAAAGCTCGTCAAAAAAAGCATTCGTCATAGCCATCTCACCCGAGAGAGCGTCCTCGATCATCATGGGATCTTCTTGAATGAAGGATACATCGATATACTCCTCGAGATCTCGGGTGTACCAAACCTCACCTGAAAAGTAGCCGTTTGCGTTAAGAAAGCTCGAGAGCAGCGAAGCCAGCTCGTCAACATTGGGTAGACCTGCAGGGAGACCATTGAGGTGCTGCACGCGCTGATCCATCAAGCGCAGATCAGGCATCAGGATCGCGGCTTTATCCAAAGCCGCAAGCTGATACTTCGGCTCGGCCCTTAGAGCCGCCGCGGTACCATAGCCGAAATACGCAGCCACGATCTCGTGGGCGTGACCTGATCCGAGCTTGCCGCCGGCCAGATCGTTGAAGGTCATACGCAGAAAGTCTGCGCACTTCTTTTGGATGGTAGACATGGCAAATCCATTTCACACCGGCGTCTTAGTGGCAGTCACAAGCGCTTCATGACCACCGCGCGCCGGCAGAATGGTTGCCGTTCGGGTGTTCGATTGGGAAATCGAGATGCCGCCTTTTGGGTCGCTTGCAGCCCGGGCGATCGGCTCCTGACGCTCAATATGGTCATTTTGTCATTCGCCCGCAACCGGATTTGTGACGATTCCGGTCGCTGGCATTTGCTGCTATACTGCGTTTGCGCCGTGGTGGTGGTGGAAGGCGCGACCGTCAGACCCCTATCTCACGGAGCCCACCACCATGATTGCCTTGGGACCACTGCTTATTTTCCTCGCCATAGGCTTCTTCGCCTGGCTACTCTTCACGCTTGCGGTCTTCGCGGTGCCCGTCTTCGCCGGCGTGACGATTGGTCTTCGGGCCTTCCACACAGGGGCTGGCGCTCTGGGCGGAATCGCGGTTGCGTTCGCGGCTGGCGCCGTAACCTTCGGCATCGGCCAACTCGCGCTCGCCCTCGTGACATGGGCTTGGCTGCGGCTCTTAATCATCATCCTCTATGTCGCGCCCGCGACCGTCGCCGGTTACAGCGCGACGCATGGAATCGCCCAGATGGCGATGTCTTCGCCCACCTGGCAAACGGTCTTCGCGATCGCCGGGGCCGTTGCGGTCAGCATCACGGCCTTGGCTCGCTTCACCGGCATGGCCGCAGACGGGCCGGCAAGATAGCGCTTGACGCCGGGCTGATATCAATACCGGGGCGGGCCCGGCAGGAACCTAATCCGGCCGGATATCACGAAGGCTTCGAAGCTTACCGCCGATCGATGTGGACGCAGATACAATCAGCATCATGGGGCGTTCGAGTTCTTCGGCCAATTGCGGCATCTGCTGGATCTGCTCGCGTGTTGGGGCAAACTCCTCGATCCGCCGAATTTGAAGGCCTGCGCCGATCAGCGTATTCAAGGTAGTGCCAAGTGTCCTGTGGTATTTCAGAACGCCCTTGGCAAACCAGTCCGTCCGACGTTCGCCCTCGACGGAATATCGATTGACCGGCCAGGTTTTGCGGCCCTCCTCATCGGAAATCCAGTGCGGATGTGCCGCGGCCATGAAGATCGGATGCTCAATCGTAAAGACGAAATGCCCGTCAGGAACGAGCGTTTTGCGGATCACATGTACGAGACGGCCAAAGTCCTGAACATAGTGAAAGGTCAGTGCGCTGTAGGCGAGGTCGAAAGCCGCCTCAGGGAGGTCCAGTGTGTCGAGATCGGCGATGCGATACTCAATGGCCGTATCCGCTGTGTCCGCCCTGGCACGCTCGATCATGTTCTGCGACAGATCGAGACCCAGAACCGAGGCCGCGCCCTGCTCGCGCATCCAGCGCGAGGCCCAGCCGAAGCCACATCCGAGATCAACGACACGTTTCCCGACCAAATCGGGCAGCATGGCCCGGATCGCCGGCCATTCAGGAGCGCCGTCCAGCCCATGCACCTGCCGGGGCAATTGGCTGTAGCCAGCGAAGAAATCGGGATTGTCGTAGATATTCTGCGCCATATCTGCCTGCTATTCGGCTTTTCGCTCTGTGCCGCTCCGGATGATTCTTACGCATCCAAGTCGAATTGTCGCAGTGGGCTGCGCCATTTGACGAGCCTATCCGGTCAAGCTGCTTCTCGCGCCGGAAACGAAAAACCCCGGCATGAAAGCCGGGGCTCCCGTGATGCCACGACGTACATCCGGCCGCGACAAGCAGGCGACAGTTAGCACGGAGTTTTCGAAGAAAATGTGACCTTCGCCTCGTCGTTCTTGAATGCCGGCCGATTTCAGCGTGCTCGTTCATTTCATCGAGTGGGGCACTCTATTTCTTCTGTCCAAGACCTACGAACGGGCGGGACAACGGATCCCATCGAGCCGCTTTCGCGCGGAGACTTGCGATCGGCTCGTTCAATGATTTAGATGGGAAGGTGTTTTTTCTTTTTGGAGCAAATGACGTGGCGTTAGGGACTGTTAAGTGGTTCAACCCGACCAAAGGCTATGGGTTCATTGCGCCGGACGACGGTGGCAACGATGTTTTCGTGCACATCTCGGCGGTAGAGAAGGCCGGCTATACCTCGCTTGTTGAAGGCGCGAAGGTCAGCTACGAGCTGGTGATGAACCGCAGCGGCAAACAAGCCGCAGAAAATCTCCGCCTAGGATAAGGCGCAGCTCGACGTCCTGGCATACTTTGAGCTAGCCTGAATCTCGTGGTTTTGAGACCTTTGGAAGATATCCTAGTTGGCGCTCGAGGGCGGCCAAAGTCGAGTGGGCTGAATCCAAACGTGCGGTCGCCTCAGTTAGGTTGGCCCACGCTTCGTTCTGCCGCGAGACAGCTGCCGAGCCGATCTTAATGCTATTCTTAAGACACCGCGTGTCTTGGCTGCGTAAGGCGCGCCCCAATTCAGGCAGTATCCTGGTCACCGCTCGATGCGCGGAACGTTCTTTTCGCTCCAGGCGGCCGACCACGGCGAAGGCCTCACGATAGTTCCATATCGCTTCGATGGCTCTGTTTTCAAGATCGCTTTTGTCGCTCATCCGGTTCTCTTCTCACTCGAGCTCTTAGCGGTCATCATTTGCGCGAGATCCTCCTCTGGGTCCGCGCGGCGAATTGTCGTAACCCCTGTAGGGGCGGGAAGGCCTGGCGCAAGCCGGCAGCGTCCATTGGAAGGGGCTGACTCGATCAGACATCCAGCGTGCTCGCATTCTAGTCTGTGAGCTTCACACAGAGCGGCCAAGCATCGAGACACGACCGATCATCGCAGAGTGGCAGTTTCGTGGCAGTCGTTGTGCGGCATCGACCAAACGGTGACGGATCACAACTACGGCCAGCCGCTCTCGTGAATGGGGCGTGCTGCCGACGCGCGATCGCGGAAGCGGAGATCCGTCCGTCTCGATTACAGAGGGCTAAGCAGCATTGGATTCGTTGGGCCAGCTCTCTCGGTGGGCTCCCAAATCGCCACGTTCTCCTTGATGTCAGCTCTGTTTGGATCGAGCGCACCAACGGCCTCTTCGATGGATGGATCTGGCCGAAGGACGGCTGAAGCCTCGACCGCCTTTGGCGCAACAGCGGCGTCACAACTTTCTTCCCCTGCCGGCTGCGCCGCCATTCCTCGCGCGAGACAAGAAAGTTCCTCCTTTGCTGTCCAGCCCCTTCGGGGTGCGCCGTCGATCGCCTCCGGCCTGTCGATCACCATCGAGGCCGCAAGGTGCGGGCTCGAAAACAGAGATCAAGGAGAACTACCATGGCGACCATCGGCACCTTCAAGAAGACCGGCAACAACGAGTTCAACGGCGAGATCGTCACTCTCTCGCTCCAGGCGAGGAACGTCCGCATCGTCCCCGAAACCAGCCGCTCGGGCGACAACGCCCCCAGCCACCGGATCTATGTCGGCCGGGTCGAGATCGGGGCCGCCTGGTCCAAGCGCTCCAACGAAGGCCGCGATTATCTCGGCCTCAAGCTCGACGATCCGAGCTTCACCGCCCCGATCTTCGCCAACCTCTTCGCCGATGAAGAGGGCGAGGGCTTCAGCCTGATCTGGTCTCGCCCCAACCGTCGCAACGGCGACTGAGCCGATCCGCAATGCCCCGCCCGGCTGGCCCGGGCGGGGCACCGCCACGCTGAGGAAGCGCGAAGGCACCTCGTTTGCCGTGACGGCGCAAGCGGCAAGGGCGTAACCGATGCCGATCAGCGGCCGCGTGCCGATTTGATTGGACGTCTTTGGTTGGCCTCGATCACGCTCTCGACGATGTCTTCCCAGTCCGGACAAATGGCGACGAGACGATCCAGCACTGTGGGATCCCGTTCGATCTGGCCAAGCGCCTGAGCGCGCCACTGGTCGTTGAAACTAATGCTCATCAGTCCCAGGCATTCGACAACCGAACTGTCGGGGAGCAAGTGCTCCATCGTTGCCGTCACTATGCCGGTCCACTGTTGGATCAGATGCCACGGCTCCGCCTCGCGCCGCGCCTCCAACTTCTCTCCGAGCAGGCCAATCAGCGCAAAGAACCGCGTTGGCCAAGGTTGCGGCCTGAGTTCCGTGACCAGAGCATCCACTGTCTCGCGAATGTCGGCTGGCAAGTGCTCGTACAGAGTCATGAGGCCTACTCCATCTCCCCAGCATGCTCGTCCGTTTCTGAACTAGGCATGCGCTTTGGAGACAGATCAGATTTACGTAAAGCCGACTATCAACTTATGCGTGAGGCAATGCGGAGTTGATTCACGACGTGCCGGTGTTGCGGTGGGGCACAAAATTGTCGCGTCATCGAGCCCGATGGGAATGAACCGTCGTTCGCTTGACGAGATCGGTTGCTTCGACGCCGAGCGCCTCCGCGATTCGGCCAAGCACGGTCACGCTGGCCGACACATCTGCGCGTTCAATTGCGCCGACGTAACGGACGCTTAGTCCAGCGCCATCGGCCAACTCTTCCTGCGTCATTTTCTTCACATGACGTATCCGACGCAGATTGACCGCCATGACCTCCTTGAGATCCATGGCAACAAGGGAACTCACATCGGAATGATCGTTCCAGGAACGATCGTTCCGATTCGTGCGTCACTGTGCTATTCATATCGTCTGGCTAGGCCCTGGTGTGCCGCTTCCGGGGAGCGCCGCGATGCGATCTGCGCATCACGGCACAATTCGAGTGTGACGATTTCCCAGCTTGCAAAGTTCTGGAGCTTAGATGAATTCTAATCGCTGCATCAATGCTGAGGGGCAATTGCAATGAACGGCGCGCCATTCCAGGACCGGCCGCCAATAACGGATCGCGTCAACGCCTATGACGAGAAACATCTTGCTATCTACGTTCGGTTGTTGATGGCCGAAGAGGAGGGCGCCGACTGGCGCGAGGTGGTCAGCGTGATCTTCGGCCTCGACCCCACGCGCGAACCAGATCGTGCCAAAAATGTCCATGATAGCCATCTCGCCCGCGCGCGATGGATGGTGGAAGCCGGATATCAGGGCCTTTTGGAACCGCGGATGCAGTGATTTGCGCCCCAATCACGCAAATTGCGATCTCGCGTGATGCAACCTCCGGGTCTGGTCTCTTGTAGCGTCTTTAGGGATCGTGGTGCGGGGCACAGAACAAAAAGACGAGAAGACAGACCATGCCGACCCAGTACTGGCGCTCGCCGGAGACCATCGAACGCCTGAATCGTCTTGAGCGCCCGGGTTTTGCCCTCGAATTCCTTCGTCGCAATGCCGACTACCGCCGCGACTTCGCCCGCACTGAGCGACAGATCGCGCGCGGCGAATCCGATCCCAACACCATCCGAACCAGTTTCGCACGTCGATGGAGGTTGCGGTGTCGCCCATGACCCCGCCTCTCCGGTTTGGCCCGAACCAGCCATTTGGCTGCCCGAGGCATCACCGGGAACATTGATCCTGACGCCCGCGCCGCCGGACTTCGAGACCGTTCATTCGATTGATCGCAACGCTTTCGGACTGTCGATCGTCGGGCGGACAGATGCTGACGGTCGCGAGCTGGTTGTCGCCGACGGCTCGGGTGAGCTCCATGTCAGTTTGCGCGACGAGCAGGCCGCGCGCCGTCCCGCCGTGCTTGTGCCGCTCGACGGCATGGGCGAACTGCGGGCCGACGTGGCGCTACACTTCGTGCGTCGCCTCAGCGGCCAGCGCACCGGTCTTCTCCCGGCGGCGCTGCGGCTGACGTCGTTTCAGAAACGGCGACTGATTCAGCTCCTGCACGCCTTCGACGTCCACGACCTGGGTGGCGGCCCGCGAGACGTGGCAGCGAAGGTGCTCGCCTCCGACCACGCTCAGCGCCGCTCGGTCGAGTGGAAGGATTCTCATGCCCGCCGCAAGGCGAACCGGCTCATTCACGATTCAATCGCTTTGGTCGAGCGCGGCTATCTGAAACTTCTACGCGGCCTCTGATCGGCTCCCCGATTCCTTCAAGCCATCGACCTGATGAGTTAGTTGCGCCCCGGTAGTACGCCTGGCTTCGCCTGGTTGCGACGATGGGGGGACACAAACGTACGTCAATTTTCGTCCACCCCCAACGCCTGAACTCTCCGCCACTCTGGCCCGGACATGCCGCGACTTGGCCGCGGCACTTCGAGGCAAGACGGAGATCTCCCATGCTCGACAGGCCTGCGCAACTCGCCACCCGTTACGTGCGCACCCCCGAGGCCGCGCGCCTCCTCGGCATCTCGCCGCGCACGCTTGAAAAATATCGCTGCCATGGCAATGGCCCGACTTTTCGCAAGCTCGGCGGCCGCGTTGTCTACGCCATCGGCGATCTCGAAGCCTGGGCCGATCAGGCCGCCTGCAGCTCAACGTCGGATCCGCGCTACCTCGAAGCGCGCGCCGCCGGCAACGCGCATCGCTAAGGCAACGCTCGTCATGTCGTCGCGTCGCCTCATCACACCCAGCGAGCGAAGCAAGCTCGACCCGTTCGTTGTCGCCACCGGTGATGCCAGCCCGCGTGATCAACGCGACCTGATGGAGCGCCCGTTCTTTTCGCTCGCCAAGGCCAAGCGAACAAGACCGATCCTCTACCAGACCGGCGACGTGTGTGTCGAAGTCTATGCAGTTCCTGAGCACGGTATGGCGACCATTTGGGATGCCGACGTGCTGATTTGGGCGGCGAGCCAGATTGTCGAGGCCGAGAACCTCGGTCTGAAGACCTCGCGCTTCCTGCGCTTCACACCCTACCAGCTTCTGACCGCAGTCGGCCGGCAGACCGGCGCCCGCGACTACAAGCTCTTGAAGGGGGCATTGGCCCGCCTGCAGGCGACCGTCATCCGCACCAGCATCCGGCAGGGGGAGCATTGGCGGCGCCACCAGTTCTCATGGATCAACGAATGGGAGGAATGCGCGACGCGCGACGGTCGGGTGCAGGGAATGGAATTCGTCCTTCCCGACTGGCTCTATCGCGGCGTCATCGATCGCTCACTCGTTCTCACGATCGATCCGGCCTATTTCAGCCTGACTGGTGGGATCGAGCGCTGGCTCTACCGCGTCGCGCGCAAGCATGCTGGCCGCCAGCCGAGAGGTTGGCTGTTCGAGGTCGCACACCTCCATGAGAAATCCGGCAGCCTCGCCAAGCCTGCAGACTTCGCCTTTGATCTCCGCCGGATCGCGGCACGTCAACCGCTGCCAGGCTACTGCCTGAGCATCGAACGCAGGGAACGCCGAGAGCTATTGCGCATCCTGCCATCGAAGTCATTCACAGCTCCTGTGGACGGCGCTGTGAATCAGCTCGGGACTTCGGGCGTTCACACTATCGGGACTCCGGGCGTGCCGGTATCGGGATTCCGGGAGTGCAAACCACAGCTAACGCTTTGGCCAGGAAACACGATCGCCTGCCCTAACTTAGAGTCTAACTTAGAATCTAACTGTTGTAGTGGGGCCGCGCGTCTTGCGGATAACACCGACATCCGCGCTCAGCCGCCAACCGAGCACCCAAGCCAACCATCTCTGCCGCTTTCAGGTCGCAAGACGGGAGGCATGCGATGATCGTCGCCGTGCTCAACCAGAAAGGCGGTGTCGGCAAGACCACGCTCGCCCTGCACCTCGCCGGCGTATGGGCGCTGCGCGGAAAGCGCGTGACGCTGATCGACGCTGACCCCCAGGGCTCCGCATTGGACTGGTCGCAGCAGCGTGCGCGGGAGAATGTCGCACGGCTATTCGGCGTCGTTGGCCTCGCGCGCGATACGCTCCACCGCGAGGCGCCGGAAATCGCACGCACCGCCGATCATGTCGTCATTGACGGACCGCCGCGCGTCGCGGGACTGATGCGTTCGGCGCTGCTGGCGGCGGATCTCGTGTTGATCCCCGTGCAGCCGTCGCCATTCGACGGCTGGGCCTCGGCCGAGATGCTCGCTCTGCTGCGAGAGGCTCGCATCTATCGTCCGCAGCTTCCTGCTCGCTTTGTGCTCAACCGCTGCGGCGCGCGCACGATCATCGCCCGCGAGACTGCCGAAACTCTCGCCGACCACGATCCGCCGGTGCTCGCCAGCACCATCGGCCAACGCGTTGTCTTCGCCGACGCCGCTCAGTCCGGACGGCTCGTCTTCGAGTTCGTCGAGCAGAGCGCCGCCGCCCGCGAGATCGCCGCGCTCGCGGCAGAAGTTGCGAGGTTCGCGCCATGAGCGACCGCTCTATCAAACGCGGCTTCGCCTCGCGTCCGGGCGATGCCGAGAGCTGGATCAAAGCCAGTGATACGCCGCCACGCAGCGTGAATGATGCTGCCGCATTCACCGCGCGCCTGACGATTGACGTCACGCCCACGCTGCGCGGCCGCATCAAGGTCGCCGCGTTCCAGCGCGGCGTGACCGTCGCCGACATGCTGCGCGAATTGCTGGCGCGAGAGTTCCCCGCTGACGCCCCGGAGAACCGTCATGAACGACAATGAAGCCTTGCCGCCGCGTGCAGTGCCGCCCTCGCATCGACGGGATGTCGCGCTCACCCATGTCGAGCTGACCTGGATCGAGAAGCGGATCGAGCACTGGCTGCGCTTCGGCCGCCGCGCGGAGGAGAAGATTCTCGACCGTCGCCGCAGCATCTCGAGCTTTGAGCCGGGCAGCATCTTCGGCTTCGTCCGCTGGGCATCGAACGACTATGGCACCGTGGTGTCGCGCATGGACATCGTGCGTGCCGTGGAAGCCGGGCAGCGCTATCAGACGCTGCCCTTCGTCCGCCCCGGTGGCGAAATCCTGCTGCGCGTTGATAGCTGGCCGAAGGTCGAGCGCGTGTTGCAGGCCATCGACGCCATCGAGGCGCTCTCCATCGATCCGGCTGACGCCGCACCCGAATACTGGCGGCATCTCCACAACCGTCTCGCCGCCGACCATGTGCCGCGCGCCTACACGCGCGAGCAGCATATCGCCTGGCTCAAGCGCCGGAGCGTCACGCCATGACCCGCTTCGGCTATCTCATGTTGACCTACCTTGCGGCGCTGGTCGCCGGCGCCCTGGCCCTCGTTCATCCTGCGCCGCGGCTGATTTGGAACGCTACCGCGAGCACGCCAATAGGGCTCTACGCGCTGCATCCGCTCGGAGAGCTGCGCGACTTGGAACTGGTCGCGGTACGGCTGCCGGAACCGATCGCCAGCTTCCTTGCCGATGGCGGCTTTCTTCCAAAAGGTCTGCCGCTGCTGAAGCGTGTGATGGCGCTGCCCGGGCAAACCGTGTGCCGGTCGGGCGATGCCATCACGGTCGATGCTGTCGATGTCGGCGCCGCACACGAGCACGATCATCGCGGCCGTCCGCTGCCGCGTTGGAGCGGTTGCCATACCCTCGAACCGGGCGAGGTCTTTCTCATGAACCCGACCGTCCCAGACAGCCTGGACGGCCGCTATTTCGGCGCGCTCCCCGTCAGCTCGATCGTCGCGCGCGCAGTCCCGCTTTGGACGGACGAAGCCGCCGACGGCCGTTTCGTCTGGCGCGCCGCCACTCATTGACCCGTTTCCAACCCAGCAACCCAGGAGCTTTCCCATGGCACAAATCGGCCAGTTCACGCGCGATAAGTCCGGCTTCACCGGTCGCGTTGAAACGCTGTTCTTCGAGCGGATTCTCACCCTCGTCCCGGCCGAATCCTCGGATGCCGAGAACGCGCCGGACTACCGTATCCGCCTCGGCGATGCCGATGGCCCGGAGATCGGCGCAGGTTGGAAGCGGACCGGCGAGAAGGCCGGCGATTACGTTTCGCTCGTCATCGACGACCCGGCGCTGCCGCGGCCGATCCGCGCAAATCTCTTCCAGTCGGGCAACGACAAAGCGGCCTGGACGCTGAACTGGAATCGTCAGCCCCAACGCGCCGAGCGGGACTGATTGCATGCAGGATCCTGTCGCGCGTGCCGCCAACCAGGCGCATCAACGGTCCACCCCCTTGTTCGGGGAAAAGCCCTCTCATAACTCGGGTCCACGCAACCGTCGGGCGGCCGCCACGCACAGCGGCGGTCAAACCGGTGGTCCGTGCGCACCGCCGGTAGGCAGCAAGACGCCTCGCCATGATGGCGGAGACAGGGCGAGCCTTGCCGTTCTCCTCCTTACCGGCCTGCTGGTGATTGGCGGGCCAACGGCAGCAGTGTCCGGGCAGAGAGCACCGGCACGAAGTCAACCGGCGAGCGATCACTACGCATCTCATGTGGCAGAGGCCGCGCAGCGCTTTGGCATTCCGGCTGCATGGATACGAGCCGTCATGCGGGTCGAGAGCAATGGCGATCGGCGTGCCGTCTCACCCAAAGGCGCACTCGGCCTGATGCAACTCATGCCCAAGACTTGGGCGGACATGCGCGCGCGCTATGGTCTCGGGCGCGATCCCTTCGATCCCCGTGACAACATCCTCGCCGGCGCCGCCTTTCTTCGCGAACTGCACGACCGTTACGGCTCGCCGGGCTTTCTCGCGGCCTATAATGCAGGTCCCGGCCGCTACGAGGAGTTTCGGGATAGACACCGTCCACTGCCCGCGGAGACGACAGCCTATGTCGCGGCCATCGTCCCTTTTGTCGACGCGGAGGGAGCGCCAGGACCTCTTCTCCTCGCGGCTTCTTCTCGTTCATCCTGGACGCGGGCGCCGCTGTTCTTCGACCACGCTGACGGGCCGTCCCCTGGCGCGCGAGCGGCGCTCGATCAACCCGCGCACGGCGGCTCAGTCGGCACTACGGTGCACGATATTTCGGCGATTGCGCCGCAGTCGGAGGGCCTGTTCGTCGCGCTCTCGGCCATGGGGCGATCGCAATGACTGCACGGCATCTTCAACGTCAATGCGCGGATCGCGGTACGTCTGCAGGCACCCTTGTTGCGGCGGCTGCACATCGGGCAGCTCGCGATATCAGCTGTCAGTTTCCAGGTTCGCTGGCGCCCCTTGACGAACATTCGGTTTGCATTCGAAACGCTGCAACACAGTCATACGGGCGATGCCTTCGGCCCGCGCTCTACTCGTCGCTTCGCTCCTCACCGAGCCACCCTACGGGTGTCTCGGCCCTTCGCGTAACGATCGCTATCGCAAACACTCGCAAACAGTGGGGGCTTCCGCGAGTACCGACCGAACGATGGCGAGATAAAAGGCCGCAATGTGCGGCTCGGTCGGTTGGTTGTTTGTGCTGCTATTTTTCCTCGGGTCCGCAATGTGCGGCTTCGGCGCGCAATGTGCGCTCGACTATCAACCCGTTGCAGGGATTCTGCATTCCGCACATTGTCGAGGCTGGCCATGGCTGAAGACAGCGATTTTCAACCACGGCCCGGCCGCATCCGCTCCTCGAGGAGCCAGCGGGCCAAGCCCTTCATCGCCCAGGCGCTTGCCGCCGCTCAACGCGCTGGCGGCGGCATTTCGCGAGCCGGCCAGCTCGTCAGCCACCGTCATTCGCGCTTCGGCCGCGGCCGAGCCGCCAGCGTGCGGGCAAACCGTCTGCTCACCGGCCGCTCGCGTCTGGTGACCATCAAGACCCGGGTCGTCCGGCACAGGGCGAGGTCGGCGCCGCTCGCGACGCATCTCGGCTATCTCCGGCGCGAAGGCGTGACCCGGGACGGGGAGAAGGCCCACCTGTTCGGCCCGGGCACCGAGGATGCCGATCCCAAGGCCTTCGCCGAGCGCTGTCAGAATGACCGCCACCATTTCCGCTTCATCGTCTCCCCCGAGGACGCGCCTGACATGGCCGACCTCAAGGGTTTCGCCCGCGAATTGGTCGGCCAGATGGAAGTGGATCTGGGTACCAAGCTCGACTGGGTGGGGGTCGATCACTGGAACACCCAGCACCCCCACGTCCACATCATCGTGCGCGGCGTCGCAGAGGACGGCCAAGACCTCGTCATCTCCCGCGACTACATCAAGGAAGGGATGCGCGCCCGCGCCCAGGACCTGGTCACCCAGGAACTTGGACTGCGCTCCGATCTCGACATTCGTCGCTCGCTCGAGAGCCAGATCGGAGCCGAGCGCTGGACGCAGCTCGATCGCCAGCTTGTTCGCGATGCAAACCAGCACGGTGTTATCGACCTTGCGCCGCGTCCCGAGCAGCAGCCCGATCAATTCCATGCGTTGAAGGTTGGCCGGCTGCGACACTTGGAAAGTCTTGGCCTCGCTCATCAACTCGGGCCCGGCCAATGGTCCATGGACGAGGCCGCCGAAACGACCTTGCGCGAGCTCGGCGAACGCGGCGACATCATCAAGCGTATCCACCGCAGCTTGACCGAACGCGGCATCGAGCGCGGGAGCGCGAGTTACGTGTTATCAGGCGAAAATCTTGACGTCCCCGTCATCGGGCGTCTCGTTGATCGCGGTCTCGACGACGAGCTCAAGGCGACCGCCTATGCCGTGGTCGACGGGGTCGACGGCCGCACCCACCACATCCGGCTGCCCGACCTCGACGCTGCCGGCGACAGCGCGCCAGGCTCAATCGTCGAGCTTCGCAAATTCGATGACGCAAGAGGGCAGCGTCGCGTGGCGCTTGCCGTCCGCTCCGATCTCTCGATCGAAGCGCAGGTGACCGCGAGCGGCGCGACATGGCTCGATCGGCAGGCCGTCGCGCGCGACCCTGTGGCGCTTGGCCAGGGCGGCTTCGGCGCCGAGGTCCGCGACGCTATGGAACGGCGGCCCGAGCAGCTCATCGGGCAGGGGCTCGCCGAACGCCAGGCGCGTGGACTGGTGTTCGCGAAAAACCTTATCGGCACGCTGCGCCGTCGGGAGTTAGAGGATCTCGGCAAGCAGCTCGCCGCCGAGACCGGTCAGCCGTTCAACCCGTCGGCTAGCGGCGAGTATGTGGCAGGCACCTATCGGCAGCGCTTCGCGCTCGCCTCCGGCCGCTTCGCCATGATCGACGACGGTCTCGGCTTCCAGCTCGTGCCTTGGACGCCCTCACTCGATAAACAGCTCGGCCGGCATGTCTCTGGCGTCGCGCGCGCGGATGGCGGCATCGATTGGGGTTTTGGGCGCAACCGGGGGCTCGGCTTGTGAGTGATCCTTCCAATCACCGACGTCAGGAGAGGGCGGCCGCCATGTCGGCGACCAAGATTCTTTGGGGGCAGGTCATCATGGTCTTCGGCATCGTCCTGCTCACGATCTGGGCCGCGACGGAATGGACGGCTTGGCGCCTCGGCTTTCAGCCGCAGCTCGGGCAGCCCTGGTTCGAGCTGCTCCATTTTCCGTTCTACCTTCCGCCTGCCTTCTTCTGGTGGTGGTATGCCTACGATGCTTACGCGCCCTCAATCTTCACCGAGGGCGCCTTCATCGCGGCATCCGGCGGCATCATCGCTGCGGCGGTCGCGATCGGTATGTCGGTCTGGCGCGCCCGCGAAGCGAAGAATGCCGAGACTTATGGGTCCGCGCGGTGGGCGAAGGCAAAGGAGATCGAGCAGGCTGGATTGCTTGGACCCGACGGCGTGGTGCTCGGCCGGTTCGAGCGCACCTATCTTCGCCATGATGGACCGGAGCATGTCCTGTGCTTCGCACCCACGCGATCGGGCAAGGGCGTCGGCCTCGTCATCCCTTCGCTCTTGACGTGGCCGGGCTCGGCTATCGTCCACGACCTCAAGGGGGAGAACTGGCAGCTCACTGCCGGCTTTCGCGCCCGACACGGCCGTGTCCTTCTGTTCGATCCGACCAACGCGAAGTCGTCGGCCTATAACCCGTTGCTCGAGGTGCGCCGCGGCGAGTGGGAGGTGCGCGACGTCCAGAACATTGCCGACATTCTGGTCGACCCGGAGGGCAGCCTCGAGAAGCGGAACCATTGGGAGAAAACCAGTCACGCCCTGCTGGTCGGCGCGATCCTCCACGTCCTCTATGCCGAGGAAGACAAGACGCTCGCCGGTGTCGCAGCCTTCTTGTCCGATCCCAAGCGGCCCATTGAGACGACGCTTGCCGCAATGATGCGAACCGCGCATCTCGGCGAGGCCGGTGTTCATCCCGTCGTCGCGTCCGCTGCCCGCGAGTTGCTGAACAAGTCCGGCAACGAACGCTCCGGTGTCTTGAGCACCGCCATGTCGTTCCTGGGCCTTTACCGAGATCCCGTGGTGGCGGAGGTGACGCGGTGCTGCGACTGGCGGATTACCGATATCGTTGGCGGAGAGCGAGCGACCACGCTGTACCTTGTCGTGCCGCCCTCCGACATCAATCGCACCAAGCCGCTGATCCGTCTGATCCTCAACCAGATAGGCCGCCGCTTGACCGAGGATCTGCAAGCCAAGGCCGGCCGGCGCCGGCTCCTCCTGATGCTCGACGAATTCCCGGCGCTCGGCCGGCTCGACTTCTTCGAGTCTGCGCTGGCCTTCATGGCCGGATACGGCATCAAGAGTTTCCTGATTGCTCAGTCGCTGAACCAGATCGAGAAGGCCTACGGGCCCAACAACTCGATCCTTGACAACTGCCACGTCCGGGTCAGCTTTGCGACCAACGACGAGCGCACCGCAAAGCGCGTGAGCGACGCGCTCGGCACGGCGACCGAGATGAAGGCGATGAAGAACTATGCCGGCAGCCGGCTGGCGCCTTGGCTGGGCCACCTCATGGTGTCGCGGTCCGAGACCGCCCGCCCGCTGCTCACGCCCGGCGAGATGATGCAGCTCCCGCCCTCCGACGAGATCGTCATGATGTCGGGCCTCCATCCGATTCGGGCGAAGAAGGCGCGCTATTACGAAGATAGACGTTTCCAGGAGCGCATCATGGCGCCGCCGATGCTGACGAAATCCAATGGCGGCCGGTTGGACGATTGGAGCTCAAGGCCATTGCCGCCGCGCCCAAGGGCATTGGAGACGTTGAACGACGACCAGACGGATGACGAAGATCCAAAGGCCGCCGACCGCAGGCAGCAGCCGGAACTCGATCGAGACACGGTGGAGAATAAGGAACCACTCGAGAACGAGTTCGCTTCGGACCTCGTGGATGAGCTCGATGAAGATGTCCCGCGGATCAGGCGCATGAACGACATGATGCAGGGCGTGGCGCGCCAAGCCTCCCTCGATCCCGGCGACGATCTCGGATTGTGAGGTAGCCATGATCGGGACAAAAAAGAAGGCTCAGCTGTCGGTCTATCTCGATCCTGATGTCATGAAGGCGCTATCGGCCTACGCCGCCCGGCGCGAGCAGTCGCTGTCGCTTATCGCGGAAGCCGCGATCGCTTCCTTTCTGTCGCCGGACGCCGATGAACGGCGAGAGGCTGCTACTGCCAAGCGTCTTGACCAGATCGACCGCCGGATCGCGCGCCTTGAGCGGGATGTCGGGATTTCGGTCGAGACTATCGCTCTCTTCATCCGCTTCTGGCTCACGACAACACCATCACTCCCCGAACCCGCCGCCAAGGCCGCGAGAGCACAGGCCGGAGCGCGTTATGATAATTTCCTTGCCGCATTGGGCCGCCGGCTCAATCAAGGGCCGAAACTGCGGCAAGAAATCCCGGAGGATGCCCAGCAGACTGACTCGTCCCCAGGCGAGTGATGCTCAACCCCGACGGTCGGCTCTGGATCGATTGGCTGTCTGGCGGGTTGGAGGATAGCGGACGAACGATGTCCGCCGCCGACGGCGAGCGGATCGTGGACCATCCAAAAAGTGTTAGGCGACCCGCGTGCTCAACTGCGAAATGCATGCCCTCCCCTGGATCAACTCGATCAGAGGCGACCCCCTGGCCCCGTATGCGACCGTCTGATGCGAGCTATATCCCTCGACGGCCTGCCAGGATCGACTGCGACCTAGCGAGTGATGTCAACGGGATGAGGGGGGATCCTGTGTTTGCGACAATTGTACAAGCGTTGCCAAGATTGCCTCAGTCGAAGACACGGATAGTGTTCGCACATTCACGCTCGATTTCCCAGACTGGTTAACCAATGACCTCGCCATTGAAGCGGGCGTATCTTTAGACGGTGTGTGTCTCAAGGCGACGACTGGCATTTCTTCCACCCGAGTTCTTCTCGACTCCAATCGAGCGAGTAAGCCAGGAGCCAATCAGCGCGCCGCGCCCGTGACTTGCTGGCGGAGTTGCGGCTATTATGTGTTTGCGAACAGGATCAACGAGATTTTGTCAGGCCCCATCCGTTGATCTATCTTCGGTCGGGCTTCTAGAGACAAACCGCCGATGATGAAGACGTACACCGGCTCGTGTCACTGCGGCACCGTCCGTTTCGAGATCGACGCCGATATCGACCATGTGCGGGTTTGCGACTGCTCTATCTGCTCGAAGCGTGGCGCGCTGATTTATCGCGTCGCCGAGGGCGACTTCCGGCTCCTGACGCCCCTCCAGGAGTTGTCGGTCTATCGCTGGGGTTTATTCACTGCGGCTGACTATTTTTGCCCGGTTTGCGGTATTTTGCCGTTCCGCAAACCAAGCCAGCCCACCGCAGCAGAACGCGAAGCCGGCATTCGGCCGTTCGACGGATGGGCAGTGAACGTGCGTTGCCTGAAGGACTTCGATCCGTTTTCAGTGCCCGTTCGGCAGATTCACGGCAGCAGGCTGACAATTGATTCGCCATAGCGGCCCTTGCCATGGACTTTCCGTTCGACTGCACGTGTTTATAATTGGTGATGTTCGTTGGACGTCGGCACTCAAAGAACGAAATCGGCCCTTTCCACCACGCTGAGTTTGGGAGTAGTGCCACTTCATAGCCGAGCATCGGGAAAACCTTCAGAAGATGCTCGTTTTCGACAGGCATCCTCGAAATCATGACGCGTCTCTTGATCGGTCGCGTGGATGGCCGGCCAAGGCGGAAGCGATGAACACGCGTCGATGATAGTGGCGTGCCTGTCCGAGTTCCTTGTCGCCGGCTCGCCTGTCACGCGTTCGAGACCCGCTGCGGCGTCGATCAGGCCGCGATCGAATAAACCCAGCCGTCGAACGCACTCGCTCGCGTCAGGTTTTCAAGGGAAAGATCAAACGCACTGTGCAGGCGCGCTTCAATACCTGTCCCGGGCAACGCGGGAACGCCCGACTCCAATTCCTTCCTTACGACCGGGCGTCCAGGCTCATCTATCGTCGCGTAGCCGCGTCGGCCGAGTTCGGTCAGCAGCGTGGACTTCCCACAGCCGGGGCATCCCGAGATCACGGCGAATCGATCAGATATTCTTCAAGCTCAATTGGCGCTCCAATAGACTTGCCTGATGAGGCGTAATCTCCGCGCCTTTGCGCCTCCGGACACATCACACGTGGACTACGAAAGATCGCCCCAGTGGGGATGAACCCGGTTGCCGTGGTCAATCGGCTGCGTACAAATGGTTGAAAAAGTCGAGGCAATTGCGATTATCGAAGTCTCCTCTTCCGATGCGACCGCGCCCGCCAATGCATTTCGCGAACCTGCATCCGGCAACCAGTCGTCACTCACTCCCGTGCTGTGAAACGCACTCCAATTTAATCACAGCCCTGTTCGGCCGGCAAAGAAGGCTTGTCGGGCGAAATTGGTGTTCTAAGTCCCTCAATTGGCTACGTAGAAGCCGTTGAAATTCGCTATTTTTTCTTGCGACGTGGACCCGCTGGCTTGCGGCTTTTAGGCAAGGTCTTCGGAGACCTAGCACCTTTGGGCGGCAGAACAAAGAACTCGGACAACTGCACGTCCAGCGTTTCGGCGATGCGGTCGAGAAGATCAATCGTCGGGTTCTTCGATTGCCGCTCAAGACTACTCATGTAGGAGCGGTCGATCCCGGCCTTCCAAGCCAATTGCTCCTGCGAGATACCCCGATTCACGCGAATCCGACGCACATTCCAGGCTACAATCGCACGAGTTTTCATACGTCAACTCATGCCATGGTGCTAGGCCTCAAAACACTGGCTATAATCCCGCTATTATTTCTTGGTCGGTGTTCCTCGACGTGATCTAGCCTCAAACGCGGCCGGGACCGTGATCGATGCACGTGGGCAGTCGGCGTCCCACGCGCTTCGCACGATGCCCGCGGCTTAGGATGTCGACAGTGTATCGGGGTATTTCGCCTCTAAGCTTTGGCCTATCTCCGAAAAAGCGCTCAAGACCGCATCGATCTGATCCCGTCCTATTCCAGCGTAGATGACCAACCGTACGTATCGATCGCCATAAGGGACGACAAGCACGCCCAATCCCGCTTCACCCAGCGTCCAAGATTTGAGGGCAGGAGCTCCGGAAAGACGTAGAACCACAGGAACATCTGGATCAGCAATGGCACGTTCCGAAAGAGAGCTGTGTAGACGAAGCCTATTCCACGCACCGCTCTCGATCGAGCAGTGCGGGCTGTACCGACTAAGGTTCCGATCGCAAGCGCTAGGAGGAAGCTCACCACCGCCATGACTATTGTGAGACGCAGACCTTCCAGCAGCCATCCAAGCTGCGGCTGCTGGAAGAGAATACTCCAGTTCCAATTGTAGGAGAGCATTCGACCCAGCCGCTATTGAGGGACTGCTTGCGCTTGCAAAACGGTCTCGAGCTTCTCGCTCAGTGGAATTCCAAATTGGTCAAACCACTTGTGGTAGAGAGATGTTATCTCTCCCGAGCGAAAGAGCTCGGCCAGCGTCTTGTTGACAGCCAAGCGAAACGCAGAGTCGTCACGGCGCATCATTAACCCGTACGGCTCGAAGGAGAGCGGGCGGCCGACGACCTCCAGACGGTCGCGAGCCGGCTTTTGTCGCAAAGTGTAGAGGATCGCGTCGTCCGAACAAAACGCGTCGGCGCGATCGCTATCGACAGCCAAGAGTCCTTCTGAAAAATTCGAGATGTTTAGGATTTTCACGTTTGGGACCTTTAGTTTCTGGACCCATCTGCGCCGCCGAGATCGATACTGCGCCGTCCGACGCCGAAGGCCATATGAACTTGCCGCGATCCAGGCGCTTGGCGTAGAGCGACATGCCCAGCCCGTCATGCCAGAGGATCTTGACCAGATCGCCGCGGCGACCCCGGAAGATGTAGAGATCGCCAGCATGAGGATCGCGCTTCAGGCTCTCCTGGACCGCAAGCGCCAGGCTTTGCATCCCGCGGCGCATGTCGGTGTGGCCGGTGGCGATCCAGACCCTGACGCCGCTCGGGATCGGGATCATCGCCGTCTCAGAAGCTCAAGAACCCGCTGCAGCGCCTCCGCGTCCACGTCCCGGTCAACGCGCACGCGACAGCCGCCCCCAAGCTCGATCTCGATAATGCCGGCCCGTGCACGTTGCGCAGGCGGTGAAGACACCGGTTGTGGCGCGCCACTCGAGATCGGAGCCGCCGCAGGCGTCATCTCAACCGGAACAAGCACCGGCGCGGCATCCCCGCTCAACTTGCCTTCCCGCGCCAACCGGCGCCACGTGAACAATTGGCTTGTCGACTGCCGCGCGGCGAACAGGATGGAAGTGGAGCGTCGACCATGATGAGAGGGCTACGCCGGGCTCGTGACGCAGGGAGG
>NZ_JASAUT010000035.1:0-87462 GCF_029952935.1 Bradyrhizobium sp. Mp19
CAGCGCGCATTCTCTCGCCCCCGAATCAACACGTAGGCAAGAGAATCACGTGGCGCTATTTAGGTACAGACCCTAACACGATCGACATCGTGTCTGACGTGAATCGATGCACGTACAGCCAAACTGAATAGCTCGCCGAGGAAGTGCCTAGTTGCCAATAGATTGGCGCCTTGCGCCGGCTCCGCGAGTACATCTTGATATGTTGCGCAAAGAACTCTTGCGCGAGCGTGCGTCGCACCTGCTCAGGCTCGCCGACATCGCACTGCACCGCGTCACACACCTCACCAATTCGGTCGACGATATCATCCGGATGACCCACGTCATCGGCGAGTATGCCGCGGCCTTCTCCGAAGGCGGATGCATTGTCCTGGAGCATGCCCGGGCTCCTTGCTCGAAGTGGAGCGTTTGGATCCACAGCAGGAGACTCACGCAGGGGAGTTGCGGCGCGGATGTCGAAGCGGCCCAAGGCCACGCCAACTAGCCACGAAAGTCGCCGGAGGTCGTCCGAACTTTCTTCCGACGGTTCGCCGACGTCGTCATCCCCGTCCTCTTCGGCTTCAGTCAGGCCAGATGCCCGTCCGATCTCCGAGAGAAGAAACGCCACGGACGGGGCTCCGATATTTAGGGCACTTGCCACGAGGTCATTGCATTCCGGCACCAAGGGGGGAGTATCGGCTTGGCACAGCGGCGCGCGGCTAAAGAGTCGCTCGGTCTCGTCGTACTGCAACTGTGCGATGTAGCCCCGAACTTTCGTGAAATAATTGCCGACAAGTTGCCGCTTTGCTCCGGCGTCCAGATCAGGTGTGGGAATGTTTGACACATATCCGACCTCGATCTTCCGCGGGGATGTGATCAAGCCCAGCAACGACCGCGCCACGTCAGACGCCAGATATTCCGGAATCCAAGCGTCATTAACAGCGTCGTTCACGTAAATTGTCGGGCTGTTGCCAGAGATGATCATCCCTTCCGGCAACGGAACCGGCGAAAATTTCCTGACGCGCCTTCCGAAGGAATATCCCGGACGGAAATAATAATCCGTTGACTGAATGAGCCGCGACCATCCCGAGCCGCCATATTTGCCGTCGACCGAGGTCTTCAGCTCTCTTCCGTTCTGGCGATAATTGATTACGAACGAGGTATCTACAAACAATCTTGCAGAAGCGCCGCCCTTCGCGATCGGACACCAAAAACGATCAGTGTACGTCATCTGCTCATACTGAGCAGGAGCCGTTCCGGGTGAGGCTGTCAGCAATCGATCTGGAGATACTTCCCACCAAAGCCTAACGAAACGCTGATCGTCGCCAGTCTCCAATCCCTGGCGCACTACGGCCCAATCGGACAAACTGGGGGCTGCAGCGAAGGCCGCAAGTGCGTCGTTCGGAGCCCAGTACGCGATTTGCTTGCTTGGAAGCGATAGAAGATCGCTGGTGCGCACCTCGAAGCGATCAGCCGCCTCGGTATTGCGTACGAGATCTTTCAATCGCAGATCTTTGTCATTCGCATCCAACAGTCGGAACGAGATTAGCGGAGCACCTCGGTCTTTTTCATCATCCAGCCGCTCCACGACATACGCAGCAGTGTCGACGGCCGCATCGAGCACGCCGCCGCCTAAGTCCGCGAGCAGCGTCGGCTTAGCGCTTGAGAAGAATACTTTGTTCCTCCAGTTCTTCGACTGGCCGAGAAACAGGCCGGTGCGGCTTGTAATCGCCCCCACGCAACCACGGTCGGCAGCCAAAGATAGCGCACGTTCCACGAAGCACTTGTATAGGTCGACCCGACGATCCGAGTACGAATTCGCCAAGAGTGGCTTTGCCTTCGCCGTTGCGTCTCCAAACGGCGGATTCATCAGAATGACGTCAAAACGGCGGTTCATGGTCTCGATGAACGCGATGCCCTGCTCGGCATCGTCTGCAAACAGCCGCCGGCGCGTCCCCTTCCCGTTGACCGCATCACTGACAAAGGCGTGCAGAGCCGAGAACATTTTGTCTTCGACCTGTTCGAAAAAGGCCGAATTGCTGATGCCAGATAGGTCAAGTTCCTGCTGCGCCTTGATCGGAGCCAAGCCTGGCAAAAACTTTTCCGCCTGAGCCTCTTGTTCCTTGTAGGCAACACGGGCTCTTTCGATCGATCGAGCCAGCGTTTGCTCGACAGGCAGCAGCGAACCCATTTCGCCAGCCAACCGCATCTCGCTAACGATTTCTTTGAACAAGTCGCCGATCATGGCAGGTTGAAGCGTCGCCGAAAATTCCTCGACTAACTTCGTATCGCCCGGCATCGGCTCCGCGATCACGACGTTCGCACGGCGAATGATGGGCCTTTCATCGCGCGAGATCTTCGCGTCCATGAAGGCCCGCTGGGCGCGCATCCAAAGGGCGAGTTGCGCGATCTGCGCGCAGCGCGGATCGATGTCGACGCCATGAAGGTTATGTCGAAGGATCAGGCCGGGCATCGCCAACTTGAGGGCGTCGAGCGTGGCGTAGTCCTGTCGAAGCGTCCTGCCCGTCGCGCTCGAGGCTGGCGAGGTCTCGTCGTTCCAAGCCTCTTCGTAGATCAGCAGCAGCAGCGCGAAGCAGTAGAGCAGAAAATGGCCCGAGCCGCAGGCCGGATCCAGAATCCGCAGATCGCGAGGGTCTTTCTTGGCCGGAATGGACGGCTCCGTGGTGCCGTCCGAAGTCTTCACCATGTACTCGCAGGTCTCGGCGAGGCCGGTACGCCCGTCGCGCATCTTGTGCCAGATGCGTCCGAGCGTGTTGTCGGTCAGGAACTGCACCACGTAGGAAGGCGTGAAGAACTGGTTGCGGATCGCAAGCTCGCGGCTGTTGCGCGGCGCCGCACTCTCGTCGCGCATCTGGCGACGCTCCTCGCCGGAGTTGAAGAACTGGTAGATCCAGCCGATCGTTTCGTCTTCCTTCCAAACCTCTTTGAGGTCGGCGCCGTTCAGGATCTCGAGGATTTCGTCGAAGGTCGCCTTCTTGGGCCAGAGGACGGAGGCAGGATCCCGGCGGTCGAACAGGACCTTCACCTCGGTGGAAAGTTCATCGAAAATGCTTTCGATGTAGAACCGGTAGCCGGCGCCGTCGGCGGTTTTCAGGGCCGGGGCCAGACCGCAGAATTCCGTGAAGCCGATCGAATTCTCGCCGCGGGTGATGCATTCCTGGACCAGCCCGCGCGGCTCGAGCATCTTGAGGGCGGCGAAACGGTTCAAGGTAGTGAAGGCGGCGTCCCCGGACGTAGTCGCGCACGGCGTCGGCCGGCTTCATGCCAGCGCGGCGCTTGTGCTCGATGGCAGCCACGACCCTGTCGCGCAGCAGGAGCTGGCGACCGGACAGATGCCGACCGCCCTCGTCGGCAACACGGCCGTCCAGACGCACGTCGAACACGCCGTCGAGCTGCTCGGCGAAGTCCTCCTGGAGGAGGCGGCGGATGCGCTGCGTGGCGCGTTCGATCGCGTTTCGGGTGTCCTTGTCCATCAGCCGGCGCTCACCTGACGATCACTTTCTTGCCCTCTCCGATGAGCCGCGAGAACTCGCCCCGGATCCCCTCCAGCGCCTGATCCAACTGCTCTTCGGTCTCGATGCCGCCCGAGAAGAACTGGCCGACCGACACGGTGGCCAGGCGCTCGCCCTCGAGGATCTTGTGCATCTTGGCGATGGCGGTCGCCAAGCGACTATCGGCCAGCTCCGCTTCTGATCGGAGGTGGCGGATCGTCTGGTTGTTCCAGTTCTTGTCCGCGCACTGTCGGAGGTGGCGCGAGACCTCGTCCCGCTGCGCCTCGTCGAGCCGTTCCCAGCCCGGCGTCTTCGTCAGCACCTCAAGGGCCCCCAGATAGGCCTTGACGCGAGCATCCAAGGCGGCGTCGTACCGCCGCTTGTACTCGGCCTTGATGGAGGCCGCCGCCGTCGAGATCGGCCCGATCTCGCGGTAGAACGTTTCCCTGCCCAGCAGGTCGCCGAGCAGTTTGCCCTGTTCCGGATAGACGCCGTCGAGGTCCGGTTCCTCCGCCAAGACGGGGACGAGCTGAGTGGCAGAGCGGGCTTCGGCAATCGTCTTCAGCGCCGCGTCGTTGAGGGCCGCAGCCAGATCGGAACCGCGCTTGATCGCATCCTTCAGGCTCTTGTGCGAGGCGTTGAAGGTGAGGATGGCGTTCTCTTCGTTGCCCTTCCGGATGGCCCGCATCTGGTTGACGGCACTTTCGAGGACGTCGGCGCCCGGGAGCTGGGCCGACCGCATCGTACCGAGAACGCCATCGAGGCCCTCTTCGTGGCGCTCGACCGCCGTGCGGATCTCGGCCGCGATCGGGCCCGGCGCCAGCTCCTTGACCTCGTCGCCGAACGTATCGCGATAGTTCTCCCCGGCTTCGGCAAGCACGGCGAAGTCGATGCCCTTTTTGGGCCGGAAGCTCGCGGCACGGAACGTGTTGTTGCCGGAGAAGCAGTCCTTGGCCGCGGTCGTGGTCGCCTGGTCGATCACTTGTCCCTTCGACGTCGCCTCGATCTTCCCCGCCCTGAGCAGGGAAAGGGTGAGGAGGCGCACGACGTCGAAGTCCCAGCCGAAGGGCGGCTTCAGAAATTCGTCCTCGAGATACTTGCCGGTCACCTGCTCGCCGTAGGCGGCCCGCTCTTCGATCTTCGTGAGGATCTCCGACAGCGGCACCACGTCCGTCCGGAACACCCTCTTGTTCTGCTCGTCGCGCAGCAGCTCAAGATGCGAGAACACGTTGGGCAGGCCCGCGAGGTTTTCCGCGGTGAGAAGGGCGTCGATGCCCTTGGTGACGTCGGTCTTCTTGGCGGAAGCTTCCGAGAAGCGGTTGTAGACGTCGGGCAACACCTGCTGCAGCACGCCCGTCACCGCCTTCGCGACGTCGGTGACGGCGCCGCCGGGGCTGCGATCGTTGCCGCGGAAGTACACTTTGCCGGCCAGGCAGGCCGTCTTAAGACGGCGCCCGAGCTCCTGCAGGTAATTGCGGTGACGGACCTTTTCCTCGGCGATGAGCGCGGTCTCGTCGGCGGTCGGGGCGCCGCGCCCCTTGCGCTTGATCATCTCGTCCGAGCGAAAGGCCTCGCGCATCTCGCGCTTGATGTCCTGGTCGAGCGCGATGCTCCAGAAGACGTCCTTCTGATCCATCTGGCTGCGCTTACGCAGGTTTTCCGCTTCGACGAGTGCCTGCTCCGCGCTATCGGCGAGATCGAGATGAAAGGAGACGTCGCCGGCGACCTCTTCGTTGCCGCCGACCATCAAGCCGGCCTTGAACGTCTTGGCGTCGCCCAGCGTGAAGCCAGGCTGCGGGGCCCAGAAGCCGGCGAGGACCGAGGCGTAGAGGCGCCGTTCGTCCGCCTTCTTGGGTTCGATGGACGCCCGGATGTTATCCCAGTCGTCTTCGGCCGGCGTCGGGATTCGGTAGCCACCATCGCCTTGACGGACCATGTGCGCGGACTCGAGCTGGATCAGGGCCTCGCGGACCTCGGTCAGCCTCGAATCGGCGTCCACGCGATCGACCAATCCCGCGGCGATGTTCTCCGGCGTCCGATGGACCGTCCGGACGAACTGCAGCAGGCACACGACCTTCGCGACGGCCTGGGCCAGGGGATGCTGAACCTTCTCGGGAATGGAGATGATCTTGGCGCGGATGTCGGAATTGATGTTGCCTTCGACCAGATCGTAGACCTGGTCGAGACGCACCAGAGCGCCGATGGTCGCGTCGGCAATCTTGGTGGCCGGGTTGATCAGGAGCTGCTGGGCGAGCTTGATGATCGTCCGGTTCGCGCCGCCGACGTGCTTGCTGGCGCCGCCCTGCATCCGCAGTCCGGAGACGATGTCGATGATCAGGTCGATCTGATAGGGCAGCAGCGGATAGAGGTCGACGAACCGTTCCCGGGACAGCGACGGCAAGGAGACGTCGGCGGTGATCTTGGAATTCAGATCGAGGCGGGCGCGATTGTCGTCGTAGAGCTTGCCGAGGGCGGTCTCCGCAGCGGCGTTCTTCGCCAGCACGCGGCGGCTGGTGACCTCGGAGATGTCGGACGGCTCGAGATGGACCTGGAGCGGAAAGCGATCCATCAGCTTCGGCAGCTCGATCCTGCGGTCGTCGAGGCCGCTGACGACCTCGCTCAACCGCTCCTGGGAGGTGACCGCGATCCAATATTTGCCGCGGCCCTTGACCCCGAGCTGCTGCACGATGGCCTGCAGGTCGAGCATCTTCTGGGTGTCCCTGGCGACGAACTGACCCACCTCGTCGACGACGAAGATGAGCGAGTGTCCCGGCTTGCGGCGCTTCATCAGCTCCACGATCCGGTCGGCAAGCCGGCCGGGAGTAATGTCGATCTTCGGACGCCCCTTCGACCACGAATCCGCCATCGGGTACGTGGCCGGCTCGAGCTTATGCAGCACGGCGCTCGCCTGGTTGAGGGCGAAGATCGGCAGGTTCTTCTGCGTGTCCCACGACTTCCCGTGAAGCTCCTGGAACACCTGCTTGAACTCGTCGAGGCGCCCCTCGGTCTCAAGGGCGATCTCCAGCTCAGCGGGATCGATCTCCTTGGCGTAGCCCAGGCTCGCCAAGAACAACCGGTACATGATCTCGGTCAGCATCTGATTGCCGGACCGGATGCCCCTGTCGGTCGAGACGTCGAAAATAACGGTATGCGTCGGGATCTTCTCGTTGATGGTCTTGAGCACGACCGACAGCTTCGGGTCGCCGGCGCGCGCCGCAAAGCGCTCTGCGGCCGGCACTCCGAGGATGTCGCGATCCTCGATCGCGAGGCCCAGCACCTTGGCGAAGCTCGACTTGCCGGATCCGAAGAAGCCGGAGATCCAGATCGCGACGCCCTCATGGGGCTTCTGGGGGGTCTCCTGGTAACGCTCCAGAACGTGGACGTAGTGCTTCTTGATGGCGTCGGTGACGACGTACTCGTCGATTTCGGATGCGATGATCTCGGACGACGTCTGGTCGACCTTGATGACTTCCTCGATCTGCCGAGTGATGTCGCTTGCGAACAGTGATGCGATCTTGGCCACGTTAGTCATTCCTCAGAAGATCTTCGGTCGATAGTTATGCTCGGCGTCGAGTTCGCCCATGAAGCGAAGGCCCGAGGCTCCGTCGAGGTCGCCCGGATAGAACAGGATGGTCGGCACGTGCACCCGCCCCTTGAGTTGCTCAAGCAAGGAGAAGGTCCGGTAGACCGGGTACAGCGCCCCGGTGCGCGAGATCAGGACGACATCCTTCTTCGGGTCCGGATCGGTGGGCATGCGGGTCGCGACGAGATCCACTAGAGGCGCATATTCCTCGAGGATGTTAGTGATGGTCTGGATGGTCTCCTCGACCGTTCCCGACCGCTCCGCTTCGTACCAGTCCTCAAGGGGGCGCTGCGAGGTCATGGCCTCGGATAGGCATTCCGCCAGCGAGATGCGCGTCACCCGCTTGCCCTTCTGGGTCAGCCGCGTGGCCAGCATCGTCAGCTCCCGCCGCAGCGGGTACTCCTGCTCCGGATCGTACCGGAAAAGCGCGTAGGGCATATCGTGATAGGCGCTAATCTTGGCGCGCGGGTCCGCGGCCGCCAGATGCGGCTCCAAATCGTTCCTCAAGCGCTTCTCGAAATCGGTCATGCCGCAACCCTCTCGGCGCATTCCAATGCGCTCTTAAACGGGAGCCCCACCTGGGCGACGTTGCCCGCCACTTCGTAGTTGAGCCGCTTGTACTGGTGGAGCCGCAAGAGGGCGACATGGACATCGGTCGGAGCCATGTAAGCGAGGCGCCAAAGCCGGCTGGAGAGCATCTTCGTGCTGTTGCCCTCCAGTTCGCTGATCATGTGGGCATAGAACATCGTCACGTCGTCGCTCATGGCGATCGAGGCGAACGTCTTGGCGGGGCCGTCGCCGGCCAGCATGCCGAGATCAACGGCCATCCTCAGCAGATCGCGGGCGCTCCGAAGCTGGCCGTACTCTGAAAGCGGCTTCGCCTTCGGACCGCGTGCCGCGGCGGCCTTTTCGAAGACCGGGCGTACGTCCTCGGAGCGGATCTGATAACGCCCCTTTTCGTGCTCGTTGAAGAGCCACCCCGTCGCGAAATCATGGAACGGCTGCTCCGTGGCCCCGATCCACAGACGCAGGCAGTCTCGCCAGTCGACGAGGGGCATGCCCCTCTTGGCGAGAGCGATCAAAGGGCGCACGGGCTCGATGTCGCGCAGACGGCGCTTGAGCGTGACGCTGACCTCCCGCTCCCATCCGGCGGTCTTGTGCCTTCCGGAAAGCGCAGACTTGATGTTCTCGGCGACCGACAAGCCGTCGCCCCAAGCCGCGAACAGCTCATAGGTCTCTTGGACCAGTACGCCCTTCCGCAGGAGGCGCTGCGACCACTCGGGGCGGATCTTCATGCGTCGGCCTTCCGCGCATAGGGGACGACCAGGTTGCCGGGCGCGCTTGAGGAGAACGACAGCGCCAACGAGGCGACGGTACGCCGGCGCCCCTCGAACTTATCCGGAATCTGGATCGACCGGCCGTCGGACGACTTCTTGATCTTGGCGTGGGCCTCGATCTCCGCCTCCGTGACCAGCTCGAAGTCCTTCAGCGCGGCTGCAACGTCGGTGGACTTCAACCCCGCGACGCGCTCGAAGAACGGCTGCCAGGCCCCGGCGGCGTCGAGCCAGCCCTCCCAGATCGAATCCAGGCGGTCTTCCAGATCGTCCGTCAAGCGCCAGAGATTGACCGACCCCGGCGGGTCGAAGATCTCCGCGCAGCGGGCGGCCGCGATCATCTGCACCGACTTCGCCTGGGCGAAATAGTGGGTCCGGGGAAAGCCGCGCCGCAGCACGATCACGCCCTGGCGCCCGAGCTGCCCCTGCGAATTCCACCAGCGGGCGCAGTCCATCTCGCCTAGGCGCGCCACGACTGTCCTCAGCCTCATCAGCCAAGCGAGATCGATGTCGTTGTAGGTGTCGGCGGCCCCCATATCGACCGCTACCGCTTTCCGGCGCGATGCCGCTCGAGCCATTCCTTGGCGGCGGTTTCCAGCACCTGCGACGCGGTCCTGTCCAGTTCGGCGGCCGCGACCTTTATGGACCGGATTACGTCCGGATCCATCGACGACAGGAACTGCTTTTTTTCCCCGTCCGGAGGCTTTCTTCCCCTTTTTGCTGCCGATTTCTTTTCCGCCATTACCCTGCCCGCGCGTTGTGCGTCCCAAGGAATCGTCCCATGGGTTGCGGGTTGCAGCAAGAGTCTGAGACCGGCGACCAGCCTTTTTCCCCGTCAATCGGCGGCTTTTTATCGATCCCAAAACGGAACATCCCTCTGAAATAGCGACAATTTTGCCGCGGCGGAAGCGCGATCCTTATCGACCTATATGAAATAGGTCTATCTAGACTATTGACTCTGGTTAAATGTTCCCGTTATGTTCTGTGCATAACGGTTGCGTTGTTGAGGTCGGTGATGTCGGGCGTCGTTGGAAATTGGAGGGTCGAGCTCATCGAGGCTCACCGCGACCACTTCGCTCCGCCGGCCGACACGCCGCTCGCGGCCCAGGGCGCTCCCGAGTGCGGCGAAGGCTGGCGCGACCTGCTGGACCGGATGTGCGTCCGGATCCGGGCGGCGGTCCAGTCCGGCGGTGGCACCTTCAAGTTCAGCCAGATCAAGGAGAAGTACGGCACTCTGAGGGTCTACTGGTCCGGCGCCCTGTCTCCGGAAGCGACCGCCTTGGTCGAGGAGGCGATCGCCCTGGCGGAAGCCCGCAGCGCCACGAGCTGCGAGGTCTGCGGCGAGCCGGGCCGCCTTTACGGCGACGGCTGGCTGACGACCCGCTGCGCCGCCCATGCGGAGGGCCGAGCGCCCGTCGAGGTCCGGCCTGGGTTCGAGAACATCCATATCGTCAGCTACGTGGCCGGCGACGAGGGCCGGGTCACCTGTCGGCGCTACGACCGCGAGAGCGACACCTTCACGGAGGTCGATCCCGCCTCTCTCGAAATCGGGGAGCATTGAGATGGCTATGGACTGGAAGCGCGACCTCATGCTCTGGCATCCGCGTCTGTTTCTCACGATGGCAGAAGAGCCCAGCCGTTCGTTCGGCTACCCGCATTGCGAGCGCGGATGGCAGGACATTCTGATGCGGCTGTGCCGCCGGATCGAAATCGCGCTGCGCGACGGCGAGACCTTCGAATTCGTCCGCGTCAAGCAGAAGATGGGCATCCTGCGGGTCGATTGGGACGCCGAGTCCTCGAAGGAGACCGAGGCGAAGCTCGGCCATGCGGTCGATCTCGCCGTCGCCCGCTCCGCCTGCACCTGCGAGATCTGCGGCTCCGACGGCCGGCTCTACGACAACAAGGGCTGGCTCGGAACGCGCTGTGCGCAGCACGCGGCGGGCGACCCGGTGCCGCCCAGATACGGATATGGCTTCGAGAACGTGCGCCGTCTGCGCCGGTGGCGCGGCCAGGCCGACGTCTACTACGCGCGCTACGACCGCGAGACCGACACCTTGACCGAGGTGCCGCCGCCGTCCGCGAGCCGGGAGGGATAGCGATGGCCAGATTCCGCTGTAGCGCCTGCGGCCATGACGGCGAAGTGACCTACGACCCGAAGCGCCACGCCTGCCCGCGCTGCGGCTCGTCCGAAGTCGTGTTCGCGCTTCCCATCGACGAACTGCCCGACGAGCTCGTCGAGGCAGTGGTTTCGGCCGAGCCTCTCGACGACCATCCGAAGAACGAGGATCGCTGACATGCGGCTCTGGATCCTCTCCGACCTGCATCTGGAATTGACGCGCGGCTGGGACCTGCCGTCCGGAGACGCGCGGCCGGATTTCGACGTGATGGTCGTCGCCGGCGACCTGATCCCGCGCATGGAAAGAGGCGTGAAGTGGCTGCTCGAGCGCGTGCCCGATCAGCCGGTGATCTATGTGGCCGGAAATCACGAAGCGTACGGCACCGACATCGACCGCACGCTGGAGAAGGCCAAGGCAGCCGCCGCCGGCACGAACGTGCACGTGCTCGAAAACGGGTGCGTCCGGATCGGCGTGGAGCCTCGTGATGTCCGACATCATGAGCATTCTGTCGACGTGACTTTCGCAGGCTGCACGCTCTGGACCGACTTCGGGATCAACGGGGACGCCCATCGCGCCATGACGGTCGCGGCCGAGCGCATGAACGACTTCAAGAAGATCCGGATGTCGGCCTACCGGCAGCGTTTCCTGCCGCACCACGCGCTTACTCGCCACTTCAAATCGATAGCATTTCTAAAGGCCGAGATGCGCAGGCCGCGCGAGGGCAAGCTGGTCGTGATCAGCCATCACGGTCCGATCCCCGCACCCCGCGGATCGGGCGAAGATCCCGCGCTCGACCCAGCTTTCAGGAGCGATCTTAGGCGGCTGATGTCGCCGGCGCCGGACGACGGCCGCGGCGCGCTGCGGCCGGCTGACCTCTGGATCTACGGCCATACCCACGAATCCTTCGACGCGGTGATCGGCGAGACGACGCGCGTCGTGTCGAACGCCAAGGGCTACGGCCCCTGGCCGGGGCAGATGCCCGCCTGGGACAACGCCGACTTCGATCCGAACTTCGTTATCGAAATCTAACCGAGGGGACGGCCATGACCGACGTCGACAACCAGAAGCGCACCGAAGCCACCCTGCCCGTCAACCAGGTTTCGAGTGTTTCGACATGCGTATCCGCAGGCTCCTCAGGGGCCGATCCGACTTCTTCGTTTCCGCCAAGGCACTTGCCCCGATCCCGGCGCGACATCCTGCTCTTCGAGCGGGTCTCATCCAGGCGTCGCTCGATCCCCAGGTTCGAACGATTGGTCACGTTGCGACCGCACATGTTGCGTCCGTACCGGTAGATCTCGACGCCGTCGTCCTGACGCGCGACGACGGCCGCTTCCTTCTCGACGTCGTCCCCGCGCGCAGGATCCGCGACGTCGACGAGGAGGGTCTCGTCCAGATCGCACTGCGCGATCTCGGTCTCAGGCCGTTCGTCGTCACGGCCGAGGACCTGAAGGCCGAGCCCCGCCGCACCAACGTCGACCTGGTCTGGTCGTACAACAAGCGTTTCGTCCCCGTCGGCCTACGGATCCGCATCCTGCAGGTGCTGCGCGACGACGGACCGATTGAGCTCGTCCGCCTCTTGGAGAGCATCCAGTCGGACCGCGACCCGACGCCTTCCGTGATGTCGCTCGCCTGCGACGATCTTCTCGAAATCGATTTGACGTCCGCTCCGCTCGGACCGCTTTCCCTTGTGAGGTCACGTTCATGAAGAAGTCCGTTTCCCGCCGCACTCCGAAGAAGCCCGCCATCCGCCACCGGATGGCGCCCAAGAGGCTCGTCGGCCTGGCGGGCTCGCCTAGGGCGATCTTCACGGACCGCTGCTTCGACGTCATGAACCGCAAGTTCGTCGACCTGAAGCCGCCGGCGGAAGACTTCGAAATCGAGGCCGGCGATCAGGATGAGGAGGCCGCGCCGCCCAAACCGCGGAAGCGTGGGCGGCAGTCGGCCATGACCGCGGTCATCGGCGCGGCCTTCGAGGCGGCGGTCTCGAAGGAGATCTTCCGCAAGCTGGAGCACGGCCAGGCGCTCGCGGCCATCGTGCTGGTGCCCTCGCCGGCCTGGGTCGCGCCCATGACGAACTATTTCCGCGCGACCTTCGGCGGCCGCTGGCTGCTGCAGGCCCGGGACGGCAAAAACCGCGCCCAGAACAGCGAGGTCGGGTCGGACGAGGTCTCGCGCGATTTGGCCCGGGGATTGTGCGTAGCCGGCATCTCCGCCGACGCCACGCTTCTTCCGCGCGCCTTGCTCGCCTCCGTCGACATCACGATCCGCATCGCGATGCCGACGCCGGCCGTGTTGCGGACCGCGGTCGTCCGCTTCGCCAAGCGGTCGCCGAAGGACCTTCCGCCCGGCCTCGGCATCGGTCTCGATCTGCATGAGATCGTCGCCTGCTTCCGGCCCGGATCCGGACCCGAGAAGATCGTCCGGCGGCTCCAGACCGCAACGTTCGCGTTGCGCGGCGAAGTCGTGGAGGAGCGCCTGCCGGACCTAAAGAGCGCAGTGGAGTACGGAGAAGCGAGAATTTTTGGATTACAACTTGCACGGGATATTGCGGCATTCCGCCAGGGGTCGGCCGGGTGGGGCGACCTCCAAAAGGGAATTTGCCTGGTGTCAGAGCCCGGCTGCGGGAAGTCGCTTTTCGCGCGCATTTTGGCCCGCGAGTGCGGGGTGCCCATCGTCGTTTCGAGCTGCGCCGACTGGTTCACCCAGAGTGGGTATTTGGATGACGTGATCCGATCGATGAGGTCGGTCTTCGACCGCTGTGCTGCGCTGGCGAATCCTTGCGCGATCGCCTTCCTGGACGAGGTTGACGCAATTCCGAACAGGGAGGATTTCAACTCCTCGAATTCGGGCTCCCGCAACAAGGACTACTGGCTGCCGCTGATCACCGACCTGCTTCTCAGGCTGGATAATTCGATGGGGTCGTCGTCGACGGGGTCACCGCGTCACGGCGTGATCGTGGTGGCCGCGACCAACAATCCGCATGGCGTCGATCCCGCGCTGCTGCGTCCCGGCCGCCTGGAGAAGATGGTCAAACTCGAGCGGCCGGACGCCGCGGGCGTCCAGAATATGTTGCGCTTCCACGTCGCCGGCGACTTGCCGGATCGCAATCTCTCGGAGATCGCCGCCATGATGGAGCGCTCGACGGGCGCGGAGATCATGGCTCTGGTCCGCGAGGCCCGCCGCATCGCCCGGCACGCCGGGCGGCCGCTCGCAGCGGGAGACCTCCGGGCGGCCCTGCTGACGGCGGAGAAGGTGCCGTTGAAGACGGACTGGCGCATCTGCCTTCACGAGGCGGGTCATGCGGTGACCGCGCTCGCGATCGGGTACGGTAGGGTGAGCCACTGCGTGGTGGGTGCGCGCACCGGCAGCGCCAATCGCACTCTGATCGACGCGGACACCGACGACCTGCCGACGCGCTCCGTGATCGAGGACAGGGCGACCGTGCTACTGGCCGGCCGCTCGGCGGAGCGCCTGCTCCTCAGGGACGGCCAGTCGATCGGCGCCGGAGGCGACGAGGATTCCGACATCGGCTTGGCCACGGAAGCCATCGCCTCTCTGCACTTATCCTGGGGTCTGGGCTCGACCGTCAGCTATCTCGGCAAGCGCCGCGAGGTCGTCGAGGCGGTGCGCTACGACGGCTCGCTGCGCGCTCTGGTCGAGGCCGATCTGCAGAGGCTGCAGGCGCGCGCCGACAAGATCGTGGAGGTGCATCGCGAGGCCCTCGTCGCGGTCGCGAAGGCGCTGCAGCGCCGCCGCCACCTGAGCGGCGATGCCGTCCGCGCGATCTTCGAGCAGCACCGGTCGGCCCCCGCCGTCAGCAAGAAGGAGGTGTCGGCGTGCTGATCGTGACCATCGATCTTTTGCCCGGCGGCGCCGGGCCCTTGCGCAGGACGCTCGCGACCGTGCGCATCGAGAACCTGAGCGATCTGGCCGAGATCTCCGATTACCGCGTGACCGCCATGGAGGCGCCGAGCGCGCTGACCGGTCACCCGGCCGGTATCGCCGCCACGAAAGTCCTTGCCCATCCGCGCCGCCAGCGCGTCTGGGCACTTCTCCAGAAAGCTTGCGAGGAGCTCATGAGCGTCGATTGGGTAGAACTTTAGTGATCGGTTAAAGGCCACGGCGAGCTCTTCGTGTTAGGAAGAGCGGTCATGACCATCACGATGATCACCATCCTTTCCGCACGCCCGAGGGCGATGCGCTTCGTACGCCAGGCGTAGAGCCGGTCGAGATCCGAAAGGATCCGCCGGCCCCGGCGGATGAGGTGAAGTCTCCTCGACGCGTCTTCCAGTTCGCATCGATTTCCGGCAGCCCGCCGGCCCGAGGAGTTCGCCATGATACCTCGCCTGATCGAATCCGGAGCTGATCCAGCTCGGTAATCCCGCCTTCCCGACCGCGCGATGCGTCCGGAGCGGGCCCACCCTCCCCACAACGACTGAAGCCCTCGCCACGCGGACGACGCGATGCTGAGGCTGCCCGGGCAATCGCGCCGGAACGGCCTCGCACACGGAAGAAGCGCCTTGGAGGTCTTCGGCGAACCCCACGGACGCCTCGCACGCGCGACGCTGCGCGATGTGGAGGCGGCCGGGGAGGTGCATCAAACCTGATTGATCCTCCGTCATGCCGCGCGCTGGCCGTGCGGCGACCGGATGGTCGTGGGCGTCGCTGAAAAGCGAAACGCTCCTTCGCGTCGACTGGCCGGGGATTCTTGGGCCCGGTCTTCGCCGCCAGGAGCGTTGCCTTCGGCATCCGGACGAACCCGATGGAGGGCCGTGGACGCCGCGTCTGAACACCGCAGTCCATAGCCCGAAGTCGATCCCGAGGCAAACCCGCAAACGGCTCGTTTGCGGGAACGGCGAAGCTTTGTCGGCGGCACGGTGAACGGTTTTCGACTGGACGTCGAAGGCACCCGGTCTCGCTGCAGCTTCGCCTCCGAAGGAAAGGAGCTGTGTCATGCACGGCAACTTCACGACGCGCATCCGCGCGAGCGACCTGCTGCGGCTTTCTTGCGAGATCGTGGTCCTCCAGGACCACGGGCCTGATCTCGCGGACTGTTACCGCGTGACCTGCAGCGACGGCGAGACCGGCGTCATCATCGACGAGATGGTCTTGCCGGCCGGTCCGAACGGCGAGCCGCCCGTGCTCACGGTGGGCGACATCGCCGGACTGATCGGCGGCCACCGGCCGGCCCTCCTCCACGTGGAGATCGAGGCCGAGCGGCAGCCGAAGCCGTCGGTCGCGTTCGAGTCTGCTCTCGAGCAGGCATGGTTGGCCCAGGTCCAAACTGGGGTCCGGCCATGAAGTGGCAGTCGGTCAGGAATCCCAAGCGGTACTTCGGCGACACCTACACGGGCTCCGTCAGGATCACCCGGAACGGCAACGTGCAGGTCCCGTTCGAGTCGCATCTCGAACGGGACTGGCTGATCCGCACGGACGCGTTCGACTTCCGTTTGAAGTCGATCGTGGCCCAGCCGCGCGTCCATGAGACGCAGCGTGGGCTGCCCTACCGGTTCGAAGGCCGGCCTCGCGTCTGGATTCCGGACTTCATCCGGATCCGGCACGGACGCGACGGCCTTCAAGATCCGCCGCCGGTGCTGATCGAGGTGAAGCCGTGGATCCGGATCTACCCGGAGCACCGTAACCGCCACCGGCAGGCGGAGCTGCGGGCCCGCGAGAAGGCGCGGTGGAGAACGATCCGCCAGATGGCGTACGCCCGGGGCTTCGGCTTCGAGCTCGCCACGGAGAAGGAGATCCGGATCGAACCGAGTCTCCTCAACGCGGTGACGATGCGCCGCTGCGCGGACGGCTTCTTTCCGGAGGCCTGGGAGCGGATCGGCCGGCTGGCGCTGCTGCGTCTGCCGGCCGAAAGCAGCATCCGGCAGCTCGCGCGGGTGTTGCCGGCGGACGTGGACGCCTTCGCGGTGGCGCTGCGACTGGCCTGGCGGGGCGAGATCGTTCTCGACCCGTCCGAAGTGTGGACGCGGACGACGAGCTTCGTCCGCGCATGACGAAGGCGACGGTCCAGAAAGGACTCGTTGTCGATGAATCAATCGTAAACGCGCGCAGAACGCGCGCGTTTACGATTTGATTTCGTCTCGCGTGGGATTGGTTCGATAGGGGCGAAACAGATGGCAGTACAGGTACCCGTCCGGATCCAGAGCGGCGCGCCGGTCCGTATCGACGGCAAGGCATATTCGGCAGGACCCGTGATCAGCGGAGGCCGCGTCTTCTATGACAAGGAAGCCGGCTCGCAGATCGTGATCAGCGAGGTCCAGCAGTTGCGCTTGGCGCTGCATTTGCGGCTGCTTGACGACAAGAAATTCGAGAAGCTGAAATCCTCCCGCAGGCAGTCGCTGAGGATCGACTTCGGCACCTTTTCTTCCGACGAGCGCCGCATAGCGCTGGCGCGGGCGCGCTTCGTGCTCAAAATGGAGAAGGTGCAGCCTCCGCTACATCGTTCGAGGAAGAAGATCATCGAGCGGATAATCGAGGAGGTCTGGAAGACCGGCAAGATCCGACTGAAAGACAAGCCGAACGCTCGCCAGGTCCGCACCTGGTATCGCTTCTACGTCGCCGGCGGGCGGGACGTGCGCGCTTTGGTGCCGTGCCACTGGGCCAAGGGGCGCCGCGGAGAACGCTACTCGCAATGGCATCGCGACACCATTAACCGGCTGATCAGCGAGAAGCTGGTCTCGCCGACGCCTGCGAGCTTTCGGCATGTACGAATGCTGGCCGATCGCGAGCTGCGGGAGGAGGCCGCGCGTCGCGGCGAGAAGCTCGAGCGCAACGACGGCACTCTGTTCGAGCGCATCGGCGACAAGCTTGTCGCCCGCATGCTGAGGAAGCGCGACAAGTTCGGAGTGATGGTCCATACGACCAACTGGCGCGAGGCGCAGCGCCGTGCGCGCTCGATCCAGCTTGGCCCGCAGGGCGAGTGCGTGAACAACGAATGGGAGGTGGACCACACCCTCCTCGACATCCTTGTCATCGACGAGGAGACGATGCAGATCGCCGGGAGGCCGTGGCTGACCGCGATCATCGATCGGTACTCGCGCTGCATCGTCGGCTTCTCGATCAGCTTCGCGCCGCCTTCCTGGGCCAGCGTCATGGACGCCTTGCGGGTCGCGGTGATGCCGAAGGACTGGGTGTACGAGGGTTTCAAGATCCTTGGCAACGGCCAGAGCGGCATCGAGAATCCGTGGAATTGCCACGGCAAGCCGGATCGGCTGATCATGGATCACGGGCGGGACTTCAAGTCGCTCTCGATGGAGGAGACGCTCACCGCGCTCGGCATCGAACCGGACTACGCCAAGCCGAAGAAGCCGTGGCTGAAAGGCAAGATCGAGCGCTGGTTCGGGACGCTCGAGGAGCAGATCGTCCACACGTTGCCCGGCACCGTCTTTTCGAAATGGGAGAACCGCAAGTTCTACAATTCGGAGAAGATGGCCGTCCTCACGATCGACGAGGTGAACTGGATCGTCGCCAAGTGGGTCATCGACATCTACCACCAGGATCAGCACGGCAAGATCGGCCGGTCGCCGGCGCAGGCCTGGGAGGAAAGCCTGAAGGAGATCGTGCCACATCGCGAGATTCCGAAGGACCTCCTCGTCCCGCTTACCGGGCTCGTCGTACCGAGAACGCTCAGGGATGGAGGCATCCGCTACAAGGGTCTGCGCTGGGATTCGGACGAATTGAGCAGAGTGCGGGCATACCTGCCCGACTCGGCCGACGTTCAGGTGAGGATAGATCCGCTCGATATCTCCGTTTGCTATGTCTACGACGAGAAACGCGAGGAGTGGGTCGAGGGGGAATTGGTCGAGCCCATGCAGGCGCTCGGCAAGACTCTCAACCAGTGGATCGTCATTTCGCGGCTCGCCAGGCGGCTGCGCGAGGAGAAGAAACTGGAGCGCGAGGACGCGCTCGCGCGGGCCTTCCAGCAGATCGACGCCTACGTCAAGCAGCGCGTGGCGGAGCGCAACAAAGGCTTGGCGCCGAAGCGCTTCGCCGCGTTCGTGAGCAGCCAGTCGGCCTGGTCAAAGGTTCGGCCGGCGCGCTTCGACGAAGATCATGAACCGCCCGGGGCGCACCTCCTAGACGATGATGACGATGCGCCGCCTAAACCGAAACGGGGTCCTTTCCGCGAGCCGAAGCGCCAATGGATGGCATCTCCACCCCTTGAGGATCCGCCCGAGGACAAGGCGCGCGCGACCGAGTTCGAGCAGCGAGCGGACCAGGAGGCGGCCGAGGACGTCGTGGTGTCGCCAGATGTGCGCGTCGACGCGCCATCGCCGCCGCTGGCGCCCGATCCAATCGCCGACCGCGCCGATCCGGAAGAGGCGCCGCCCGTGGCGGCTACGGAGCATTCCGGCGACGACGAGCAGACCGACGGCGGCAACGACGGCGATGATGACGATGATGACGACGTGACCCCCGTCGGCTTCGGGCGCAACTGAAAGAGGCTGAGGCGATGCACGATTTGAGCAAGATGCCGGAGAAGTTCGCGGACTGGGCGCCGGAAGCGCGCGTTCAGCACCTCGCATATCGCTTTCTCAAGACCCCCTTCACCAAGGCGGTCGACGAGATTCTCGAGCACCTGTACTGGCCGGCGGGGCTGGAGCCGGAAGGCGAGGGCTGCTTCATCGTCGGGGACACGGGCGTGGGCAAGACGACCGCGGTACGGATGTTCACCGACCGCAAATATGCGGAGCTGCGCGCGAAGGATCCAAGCGGCAAATGGCATAGGCCGAAGCTGTTTGGGACCGATCTTTCACCGATCTGTCACATGACGTCGGAGGGGCTGCGCCGCCCGATCGCGGCGGTCTGGGTGGACCCTCGCCCGCGCTTCAACTCGTTCATGGCGGACACCGCGCTGGGACTGGGCATCGATCTCGGATCGCGATTCAGCTTCGGCAAGGCCTGCATCGAGATCGCAAACGCGATCGAGCAGCAGCAGGTCAAGATGATCATCTTCGACGACGTGCAGCACGTCATCGAGAACGGCATGGATCTCTATGGCGTCGGCGACGTGTTCAAGGTGTTCGCCAAGGCGCGCGTCCAGGTGATTTGCGTCGGCATGCCGGACGCGCTGAAACTCGGCGATGAAAACGAGCAGCTCGAACGTCTGGTGGCCAACTCCTACACGGTTCAGCCCCTGCGTTGCTCGGTCGGCGACTTCCCGCCGCTCGACGAGCACGGAAAGCCTCTCGTCCGTACCGAGCGCCAGGCGCTGACTCCATACCGCAAGCTCATGCGGGCGCTGGATACGCGGGACGGCAAAAACTCGGTGCTGCCGTTCGATGAGCCGTCGAACTTGTCCGACCCCGGTATGGCCCTGAGGCTGCACCAATCCTATCGCGGCTACACGGGCAAGATGCTGAAGTTGGTGATGCGCGCAGCGAAGCTCGCCATCGCACGCGGCAACAGCAGGATCACCATGCAGCATTTCGAGGAGGCCTACCGCCAAGCGACGAGGTGCTCGGACGAACGGAACTGGTTCAGGATGCCGTTCTCGCAGGTGCGCGACGTTTTCGGGACCGTCGTTCCCTTGCAGCCGGTGGGACCTGAAGAGGGCGAGGATCCCGCCTCGAAGGGACATGTGACGAAGGGCAAGGCTCGCGGTAAGAACAAGAAGGCGAAGACCATTCCCGACGACGAGCGCCGGATGATCGAGGATGCGTTCGCGGGGCGGAAGTGAAATCGAAGTCTTCCATCGGACTCTGGGGCTGGCGACCGATCGAGCCCGAGGAGACGGCCATGGGCCTGCTCCTGCGGGTCGCCGAGATTCAGGGGCACTCTTCGACCGACAGGACGGCCAAGGCCGCCGGCATCAGCCGCTCGCGGCTCGCGCACGGTGTCGCGACCGAAATCAAAGCTTTCGCTACGCAGGTCGATCAGGACCCGGCCCGCATCGCGGCGGACAGTCCGAATCTGGACCGCAAGGGCCGCCTGCACCTTCGCGGCCATCCGATCGGCGATATGCTCGACTTCGCGCGGCGGCGGGTCTGTCCGGCCTGCCTGGACGAAGCCTGGTATCACCGCTTCTGGTGGGACATCCGAGCCATCGGAACGTGCCCTCGACATGGTATCGATCTGGTCGACGCCTGCGCTTGCGGCAAGGCCTACACGTGGCGCGGCGGCGGTCTGCTCAAGTGCTCGGCCTGTCCGAACAACGACACGATGACGTTGCCGCGCACTGCGGCCGATCCCAGGGTGCTCCGCAAGGACGCTTATCTGCTGTCGCGCTTCGGCGCCGGCGAGGCCGAAGCCGTACCGATCCTGGACGAGTTGTCGCTGCGGGAGGTCTTCACCACGCTTGAGCGCATCGGCGCCGCCTGCGAGGGCTATAGCCGCCAATGGAAATCGGCGGAGAGCTTGGGTATTCCGCTTGCCGTGCTGCAGGCGCGTGGCTTCGAGGTGCTCGCCGACGATGGACTCGACGAGGTCCTCACCAGGATCTACGACGGCTTTATCGCACTAGGTGGCAGGCCGGAGGAAGGCTTCACCGCCTGCTATGGCTGGCTCTATCACTGGTTCAACCACAAGCGCGGTGCGAAATTCTCGCCGCTCCTCGCCGAGGCCTTCCATGCCCACGGCGCAGCGCGCTTTCCGATCGTGCCGAAGGCCCGGCTGGGCAAGCTGCCGCCGGCGGCGGTCAAGAAACTGTCCCTGAAGGCCGCCGCGGCGAAAGCCGGTGCCAGTGTCTATGCGATGAAGAGCATCGGCCTGGCGCTGGAACTGATCCGCACCGAGAAACGGTCCGGCAGCCAACTGTCCTTTCCGGTGGAGGACGTCGAACGCATCGCGCGCGATCTGAAGGGCGCCCTGTCGCTCGAAGAGACGTGCGAGCGTCTCGCCATCGGTCGCAAGGCCATGGTCTCGCTGATGGAGGGAGACTTGCTGCAGCCGGCGCTGCGCGGCGGCGGCCGTCGGCACGACTACGTCTTCCGGTCGCAAGACGTCGATGCCCTGCTCGCAAAGCTCGGGAGCGGCGCCCGCTGCGCGGCAGGCCCGAAGCACGGGCTGATCGCCATCGCGGACCTTGGCCGCAGCACGGCGGCGACGATCGCCGAATGCGTCCGCAAGATCCTCGAAGGCCGGCTCCGGGTTCGCATCCGGGTCGGGGGGCGGCCAGGTCTGAAAGGCCTGTTCATCGACCAAGACGAGCTGATGGCGGCGGTCGCCGGCGAGGTGCTGTCGTTCGCGGCCGCGGCGATCCGGATGAGGCTGAACGCGCGGGGCCTGCGCAAGGCTATCGATGGCGGGCTAATCGCGGGCGTGAAACCGGGGTCGAAGACGGTGCCGGCGAAGGCGGCGGACGCATTCGCGGCGCGCTTCATGATGCTGGGCGAGATCCGGGACCGGCTCGGCGGCTGGTTTCCGGAGCTGCGCAAGGGCTTACAGAGGGCCGGCTTCTCTCCGGATCCGGATCTCGAGAAATGCCTCTGTGCCGGCTATCTCCGGAGCAGGATCGAGCCGTTCGTCCGGCAAATCGAGACCGGCAAGACGTCTCTCGCCAAGCCGGAAGGCAGTTGGAAGCCGCTGGTCCGCGAGGCGGAAAGGATCCTGGGCGGCGCCAAGGCGCCGATCCCGTCCGAGGACCTGCTCGCGAAGCTTCGCCGCAAGATGACCATCGGGCCGTCCGACCAGGCGGACTTCTTCTACAGCGCGATGTGGGATGCGCGGGAGACGTTCGTTCACGTCGAGGGTGCCGGCTGGTGGCTGCGGGCACGCCCCTATCTGGACCGCGCGTTCCCGCTCGATGGTCCGGCGCCGACACAGACCGAAATCGTCGACGAGACCATCATCGACATGCTCCGCGTCGCCGCCCGACCGCTATCACAGGAGGACGTTCTCGCAGCGCTGAAGGCGCGCTCGATCCAGACGCCGGTCATCGACGGCGAGGTGTTCCTGCGGCGCTTCTTCGTCCGACACGCCGACAAGCTCATCAAGCTCACCGGTCTGGGCTACTGGGACCGGGCGCGCCCCTACCCGCCGGCGCTCTACGATCCGAAGACCTGGTCGGGCAAGACGCAGACCGCCGTGCAGCGGGCCGGACTCTGGATCATGAAGCTGATCGCGGACGGGGGGCACCCACTCAGCCGGGCCCAGCTCGAGCCCATGCTGCGGGATCGCGGCATCATCCCGGGCAAATGCACCCGGGCCTATGTCGGGAATGCAGTCTCGGAATTTTCCGATGAGATCGTCTACCTAGACCGCGAAGGCTATTGGCTCGCCCGGAAACCGTGGCCCGCTGCGGGGTATCGGCCGGCCGGCAAGAGACAGGCGGCCTAATCGTCGGTGGAATCGATGGCCAGGAGGCCTCGGCGGCGAAATCTGTCCAGGTAGGAAAGGCCGCGCCCGCGCCTCTGGAGGCGGCGCTTCCGTCGACGACGAGAGTTTCCGTTATCTCTTCGGGCCGACCATGACGTGTAAGGCGTGCGGATTGCCGTTGACGGAGGTGTACGGAGCTTCGCGTGCGTCGATGCCGATTTGGTTCAGGGCTTGGATCAGCGCGTCCGCTGCAGGCAGGAGGACTTGTCGCTGGTTCGGGTCGATTTCTATTTCCACGTTTTGGGCCAAGGCTGATCCGGAAATGGGACGGTTGCTGCGCCGAATAGCGGAGGCGTTCGCGGGTGAGGCCCAATCGATCTGTTGCCAGCCCGCAGCGTCGAGCGCTGCTTCGATGTCCCACAGGATGTCGCCGATTTCCCGCTCGAAATGGCTCATGGCGGTGTCGAAAACCGTCCCCGCGAACGGACGCATCAGGTTCATGAGCTGGGCTTGCTGCGGACCGATCACGTGCCGCCTGGTCGTCCGGAACGCGATGAGCTCCTCCTCCGCGGAAGCGGCTCGATTGAGTGCCGCCGCGAGCTTCGCATCGTTTTCGGCCTCCGCTTCCCTGGACGCGATGATCGTCCAGCGGATGCAGAAATACTCGATCGCGAGCCCGATGCCGATGAGGGCGTTTGCCAGAATTGAAAGCCAGAACCTCGCTTCGTCCGGGTGGTATTCGTATTTCCAAAGGACGGCGATCTCGATGAGAATTCCGACCAGGATGCCCAAGGTGGCGCCGGCGGACCAGCGCTCTAGCGTCTCCATGCGTTCGTGCGGCGACTTGCTCGTTTTCATGATGCTCGGGTTTGGATGAAGTGGTGAGGGGGCGGGCCGCCCGGAGAAGGCCCGAGGCCCAGCGTCCTCGAAGACCGGCGCGTGGTCCTCGATTTCGCCCGCGTCTGCAGGATCGTCGGCATCATCGACTCCGAAACCGGCCTGATCCGGTCCCCGCAGCGGGACGAAGACAGCCCGGCGAGGTGACGGGTGGGGCGGCGGAATCCGTCGCGCGTCTTCGGCGGCAGGATCATGGCCGCCGAGATGAAGGCGGACTCGGCCAAGAAGGAAGCCGCCGAAAAGCTGCGCGAAGCCGCCGCCGAGACTTGCGCGGCCTGGAACTATAGGATGATCGGCTTCGGCGGACCGGTGCAGCCGTCCCCAACGATCGCCGAGGCGCTCGCCGGCCGTTTCTACTATCTCGAGGTCAAGTGCCGACGGTGCTCGACGCACTCGATCATCGACCTGACCGCCGTCAACCAAATCCGCCGAAAGCCCGACACGCCCATCTGGAAGCTCGAGGCGTCGCTGCGATGCCGTCACTGCTCCGAGTCGCTGCGCGGCCGGCGTCCCGCCGCCAATATCGTGCGGCTGCGGAAGGAAAACACCCTCGAATTCGAACCCTGGTATCCGGAAGACGAGCGCTGAAGCATGTGCAATCTGTATTATGCCGACCTCTGGATTATGCCGACCAACGGCTCAAAACGCGCTCTGGCGGTGGCTATCGCTGCTGTGAATGAGGGCATAGTTTGTCCTTAAGGACCCTCGTTTTTTGCATGTTTGGCCGTCGATTCGATCTGCAGATGGGAGCAAAGCTCGCCGCAAACTCGAGCATAGTCGGCCCGCAATCTATCTCTTGCCGACCGTGACCGCCGCGCCGGCTGAATCGGCACAATCCCTGGATCAGTGGCCCAGGGAAATCGAGGGAGAAGGAACGATCAGGATATCGTCCGCCGACTTCGCGTCGATGCTGCGCTTGAACATCGCATCCAGCTCGTCGATACTCAACGCCGTGAGCCGGCTGTTGAGGTCGGCCGGAACATCGTTCGGAAACTTCCTCTGCAGGGTTTCCGTGATCACGACGACCAGCCTGTTGGCGTCCGCCTCGGCCCGGACCCGATCGTAGCTCTCCTTCATCAAGGGGCTGTCTTCGAAGTTGACGGGCAGGTTCATGTTCTCTCCACTCCATCGCGACGATCTCGCCGGCACGGCGCAGGCCGGCAAACGAGGTCAGCAGGGCACCGGCGTTGAGCGTCTTCGATTTCGATGCCTCAGCAACCCTCTGCACGATCTTTCGTATCATATACGGCTTGTGGCCATTGCGAAACAGCACCGCAAAGGCGGCATCTTCGACGGTTTCGCTTGTGAACAAGACGTCGGAATCGAGCGTTTTCACGTCTAGGTAACCGCACTCGAACTCGATCTGGGGCTCCTCAGCCGCAGCTTGGGATGCGATGGAGTCGGCATAACCGATGATCTCACGGCGTATGGTCTCCATCTTGCCAATTGAAGGGAGGCTTGAGCCCTTATAAGGGGGCGGTCCGATCTCGGCTTATGCCACCGTTTTACTTCGCGCCAACAGAGGAAGCGGCAATCGTCTCAGCGGTCCGAGATGTACCAGCTCGATCGGATTATGCCGACGTTATTGCGGCAGTTACCGCCACGAAAGCTCGATCTCCGACACTGCTCGGCATAATCTAGAAGTCGGCATAATAGAGATTATGCCGATCTCGGCATAACCTGTATTCGATCACCACGAACCAGGCGGCCATCGCCGGGCTCTTCCGGCGCCTCAACCGCTACGCCGGCAACCTGCCGCCGATGCCGGGCGTCTTTCCCGACTATCCGGCTCCGGTCATACGCAACGCGGGCGACGCCGAAGAGATGGTGTTGATGCGCTGGGGCACGCCTCCGCCGCCGCGCACCGGCGGGCCGCCGGTGACCAACATCCGCAACACTTCGTCGCCGCACTGGCGCGGCTGGCTGAAGCCGGAGAACCGGTGCCTGGTGCCGGCGAACAGCTTCGCCGAATACGCGCCCCAGCCGAACCCGGGAACGAAGAAGAAGGATGTCGTCTGGTTCGCGCTCGACGAAGTGCGGCCGCTGTTCTGCTTCGCCGGCATCTGGACCGAGTTCAAGGGCAACCGCGGCACGAAGTCGAAGCCGATCCCCGGACCACACCTGGTCTACGGCTTCCTGACGACGTCGCCGAACGCCGTCGTCGAGCCGATCCACCCGAAGGCGATGCCGGTGATCCTGACGAGCGAGGAGGAGCGCGACGTCTGGATGCGCGCGCCGTGGGACGAAGCGAAAGCGCTGCAGCGACCGTTGCCCGACGACGCGCTCAAGATCGTCATGCGGGGCGCCGACAAGGAGGACAAGGCGGCCGCCTGACCGGCTTGTGCACAGGGCGACGGAACACGTGGAAAAGCTCGAGCCACGACGATTCGGAATCCCTGCCCTGTGATAGCAGCCGGAACGATGGAGGGGGCGGAAGGATTCGTCCCCCGCGTAGGAGCGACGTTCCGATGCTGATGACGAAGGACAGGCGACCGGCGATCCGCACGCTGCGCGGCTGGGCGATCAGCGTACTGAACGAGGCCGGCGCCATCCGCGAGTGCGAAGAGCACGGCTGGACGCAGGATCGAGCGGACCCGCACGCCCGCGAACGCGCCTTCGACCTGGCTCGCCGAGCGCCGCAGGGCTGCTCGCCGGACGAAGCCATCGCCGAGCTCCGCGATGTGCTGGATTCGATCGGAGACACCTGTCCGGAGTGTGAAGCCCTTCCGCGCCCCTAGGCGCCCCGATCCGGCCGCTCAATGGAAGAGGCGGGAGCGGAGCTTCCTAATAATTTCGCGAAGGTCCTCCGCGTATTGCTCGACGACCCGGCGCGCGCCCTCCAAGCGGGAAGGCTTGGACTTCGACGGTTCGTCGCGCTTGTCTGGGTCTTTCGGCTGTTTCACGTCCTGACGATCGAGGACCCCAGGCCCAGACCATTGCGCTAGATCAATGGAATCCCGACACTGCTACTTGCGTGCCTTCCGCAGGGCGGCTTCCAGCTTTTCCTTCCGCTTCTCCCAGCGGACCTCCTCTTCCTCAGCTCGCTTTTCGAAAGCCGCGCGTTCCGCTTCGATGGCGCTCGCCTTGGCGTCGTGCTCGGCCTTCGCATCATCGAGGGCCGCCTGAGCCTTCGCGACCGCCTTCTCACGCCGCTCCTGCTCCTTGGCCATGGCGGCCTGTTCTCGCTGGCGCTCGACATCGCGGCGCTTCTGCTCCTTCTCGAAATCGGCGGCGGCTTTTCGGGCCGCCCGCTCGCTGATCTTCGGAGCGGTTCGCTCCTCTCGCTTCGGGCGACGCCTGCCCCGCCCTCCGGTCTCGCCGGCCCCCAGGTCGGACGGGAGATCGGAGTGCTCGCCGAAGCGGCCGTTCGATCCGGCGGGACGCTTGAGGACCACGCCCGGTTTCGCCATCGTCGCGGCGACTATGTCCGGGTCGTCCGTCTCCTTGGCGGCGCCCTGATGGAAGAGATTGCTGCCGGCGCCCCACGCCTCCAGCGCCGCCTTCATCGAAGGCGCCGAGATCGCGAGGTCATAGAACCCCAGCGAGGTCTGAAATGTCTTGAGCTTCCTTGCCATGGAGCGTGCCGGCCCGCCGATCTCCTAGATTTAGCGCCGGCGCGCGACCCAGACGCCGAGCAGGAACGCGACGAAGAGCGACTGCAACGGGGCTTTCACGGTCACCTCGCGCAACTGGTCGGCCCAGCGCATCGCCATGTCCGATTGGGGTGAGTGCCTTCGAAATTCTCGCGGCTCCGCCCGGCTGCTCGGCCTGGCTTCAGAAGCCTGCTCGATGCCACCCTGCTCGTTGGTCAGCCCGGAGGCTTCCGTCATTGCCGAGGCTTCTTTCATATCCATGCGGCTCTCCTTTGGCATCAGGCGGATTTGCGTTGCGGCCTGGCTGTCGGCTTCCTCGCCGCCGCCTCCTTTGCCGGCTTCTTGCCGGCGATCGGCATCAGCATTTCCTTTTGCCCGGCCGCCGTCTTCCTGGCCTTCTTCGCGGGCTTCTTCGGAGCGGTCTCGCCGGATGCGCCGCCGACGCTCCGCCGCAGCGCCTCCATCAGGTCGACGACGTTGCCCGTGGCTGGCCGCTCCTTCGGCGTGATCGGCTTGCCGCTGCGCTTCTGGTTGATGAGGTCGACCAGCGCGGTCTCGTAGTGGTCCTCGAACTTCTCGGGATCGAACCGCCCCGCCTTCTGGTTCACGATGTGCCTGGCGAGGTCCAACATGTCCTTGGTGACCTTCACGTCCTGGATCTCGTCGAAATACTCCTGCTCGCTGCGGACCTCGTACGGATAGCGCAACAGCGTGCCGACCAGTCCCTTGTCCAGCGGCTCTAGCGCGATGATGTGCTCGCGGTTGGTGAGCACGACCCGCCCGATCGCGACCTTGTCCATCTCCCTGATGGTCTCGCGGATCACCGCGAAGGCGTCGTGGCCTACCTTGCCGTCCGGACGCAGGTAGTAGGGGCGGATCAGGAAGCGCGGGTCGATGTCGGTCTTGTCGACGAACTCGTCGATCTCGATGGTGCGCGTCGATTCCAGCGCGACGTTCTCCAGCTCTTCCTTGGTCACCTCGATGAAGGTGTCCTTGTCGAGGGCGTAGCCCTTGACGATGTCCTCGGAGGGCACCTCGTCGCCGGTCTCGGCATCGACCTTGAGGTATTTGATCCGGTGCCCTGTCGCCCGGTTGAGCTGGTTGAACGAGATCTTCTCGGACTCGGAGGTGGCTGGGTAGAGTGCCACTGGGCAGGTGACCAGGGACAGACGCAAAAAGCCCTTCCAGTTGGCTCTCGGTGCCATGACTTCAATACTCCGGACACGCGACCTGGATTCAAGACGATCATGTGGGCCCGGTTCCGACACGTCCAAACGATCTTCCGACGATGCCCTCCGCGGCCGCCCCGCGCCCTTGACTCGACATGAACAAACAGGGAACAATGGGCCATGTCCGCGGCCCCCGAAACCTCATCCAACGTCGCCGACCTGGACGTCGCTGCGGACCAGGCCATAGCCGCCTGCGGCGGCGACGCGAGGGAGGCGGTGAAGGCGCTCCTGGTCGCCAACGACTTTCTGGAGCAGCAGCTCGAGGCGCTCCGGACGAAGGTGTCTACCGGCTACGCCCGCGGACGGCTCCCAGCGGCTAGGGAACACAAGGACGAGGCAGATGGCTGAAGTGACCTACTACGTCGCTCTACCGTTCGTTTTCTCCGACGACGGCGTCGCCGCCGGCGAGGCGACGGAGTGCTTCAGCGCCAATGCCGCGGTCATGCGGGCCGAGGCGCTGGCGCGCAAGCCCGGACACGCCGGCGCCGTCGCGTTCAGCCGCAGCGGGGACCCCGCAACCGGGGACTTCGGCGACGCGAAGCTGATCCGGAAGTTCGGGGACGTGCCGGACGATCTGAGCGCACTCTGACCGACGGCAAACCCGAGTCACTCGTCACCCCGACCGACGGCATCTCCCGGTTCTAGCAAGCTCAGTGCGGTCTCGATCTGCGTGAGCTGCCTTTCGATTTCCTCGCGCTCGTTCGACCCGGGATCGCTCTCCAGTTGCGCCAGTAGCCGTTCTTTCCGCGCAAGCAACTTCGCGACGGTCGACATCGCGCCCTCCCCATATTCTGCAGCGGCATCTCTCAAAGAAGTTGGTGCGCCGGCGACGATCCCGCCAGTCCTGTCGCCGGCAACGGATGCCACCGCAGGCAGGATGGTCACAGACGGATGGACAAACCGGCCTCGGCGCCAGGGCCGGATTCTTGGGAAGCTACTTAGCCGGCGGGCGCAGCGGGCTGTCCGCCCATTTTTGGGCGGCGGGGTTGTGCAGCGGATCCTCGTCGCAGGCGGGGCAGACGTATCGCTCGCCGCCCCGGTCCGTCTCGTCGGGGACAAGCTTCATCGCCTTCCCGCAGTGCGGACACCGCTTCCGGATCAGGTACAGCTCGGACATCTGAATTTTCCTGCCGCGACCAGCTTAGTGCCGCAACGAGCGCTCGCTCAAGGGAAATCGCGGAGCACGCCAGATCGAACGATGCTGCTTGACGATGCCGCCGTCGATGTCATCAAATTAAATTCGTCGGTGGCGTTGGTGGAGTGACGCGTCATGGCGCTGGAGCAGGAATTCTACCGGGCGATGGCCCATCGCGTGCGCGAGCTGGCCGCAAGGGCCGACCCCTTCATCAGGCGGCGCCTTTTGAAGCTGGCCGAGGGATACGAAGCCAAGGGGCGCCCGCAGGCGCCGGTCCCGAGAGTCGAGCGGCCCCTGCCGATTCCGCGCCCGCCTCTTCACCTCGTCCAGGGACCCGGCGAGGCCTGAAGCCCAGCGTCGATCGCGGACGCCGCTGCGGGCCGGAAGTGGATTCGTCGACAACAAACGGTTTCCGCCGAAGGCATCGGAGCGAGACTCCAAGGATTCGTTCATCAAGACTGGAGAAGGCGTGCGGCCCAGGACGGGGCGGCGCCTCCTGTTAATCCGCTGGAAGCCAGGCCGGCGCCAGAACCGCGGAAAAGAAGCGCGGGGGCGTTCATGGCGGAATGGGCGGACGGGGAATTGGCGGCGTTGGTCAGGCGGGTGCTCCCGCCGCGGCGTCCGGAATGGCGGGTGCAGGTCGTCGACAACCCCGACGAGGCCTGCGCGATGTTCGCCCAAGACCTTCTTCGGGTGCAGCGTCACTGGCGGGAGGCCGTCTACGACGCCGGCCTGCATTCCGTGATGATGCATCATCCGCTGAGCCTGGTGAGGCTGCGCGGGGGTGCACGCATCGGCCTCGAGATCTGGCGCGCCAGGGCGATCCGCAGAGAAAAGCAGAGCCTTACGGAAGTCCCAGGCTATCTCGCGCGAGCGGTCGACGGGAAACGACTCGCCTTCGACAAAAACCGGAAGAAGGCAGAGTTCTTGGCGCTGGCGGCGGCGCAGGGACCGAAGTCAGGTCCGGTGTTGGCGTCGCCGGCGCGGGTGCGACGGCGACGGGCCATGTTGGACGACCTCGTCAGCCGGATGAGGTACGACGGCGGCTTCCGCGTGGCGGCTGCGGACTACCAAAGGTGGTTTCCGGCATCCGGCATGGCCGTATTCAGAGGATATGGGGCCGAAGGCGTTCCGATTGTCGCGGTCGTGAACGAGGCCACGGACGGTCTGGCTGCGCTGCAGGATCACGAATTCGAAGACTTCATGGTTCGGCTGCGGTGGGACTTGGAGCGGGCCGGATTGACCGAGCTGGGCGGAAGTCCGCGGCTTGCTCCGGAGGACGATGCCGTCCTCGCGGAGCTCGGGAGCGCTCAAGGTTAGCTCTCGGTCGTCTCCAACTGCGCCAAGTCGTCTTCGTCGAGCTTCGTCCCCAGGCTGTAGCTGTGTAGCCGCGCGCTGCGGTAGCGGAATTTCGCGCCTCGCATGACGACAAACTTGAGGCGTCCGGCGACCAGCATCTGCAGGATCGGGACCAGCGCGTCGGACGGGATCCCGACGTGCCCGTCGATCCTCTCCGGATAGAGCTCGAGCGATCCGACCGCGATCGGCTTGAGATCCTTGCGCCGCTCCTCTTCCAGGCTGACCGACGGAAACAGCGACACTTCCACCCGGTCAGTCTTCAGCCCCGCCGGCCTCAGCATCCGGCCCTTGAGCTCCACGTGCCGGTGTTCATGGTAGGGATCGAGCGCGTTCCGCAGCGTGTTGAGCGCCAGCCAGTAGGAAAAATCCCAGTCCTCGATCTCGACGATGTAGTCGACGATCTCCTCCGGCGGCGCCCGCCGGCGCTTCGCTTTCCTGGTCGGTTTAGGCTTCGGCTCGGTGCCCATGGCGATCTCTGCCGGCATCCCGCAGCGAGGCTATCCGAGTCGGCGTCTCCCGGGAATTCCAGCGAAGGATCCCCGCCGGCCACGATCCCGCGCAGGACGGCGAGGCGCGGGTCGACGAGATCGTTGGCCACCCGCTCGAACTCGGCGCGGTCCATCTTCGCGAAACCGTCCCACCAGTCCGCGGCGTACCGCTCCTCGAACACGACGCCGAGCACAAGAATGAAGTTCGCCTGCACGACCTCGTTCTCCCGCAGCCGATCGCGGAGCACGGGGACGGCGCCTGCAGCCTCGGCGATGGCGCCGGCGCGGGATGCCTCGTCATCGAGAGCCTCACGGATCCTCTCCTCGACGAAGTCCATCAGGTCGAGGACGAAGGCGACGAATTCGGTTCGTGGTGTCATGACTTGCTCCATCGGGTTTCGATCCCGATCGCGTAGCCGCTGAAGGTTTCACATGGTCTCATTCGCAGTCACCGCGGCAACATTTGTTGACAGAAGTCGTCGCGAAGAAAAGTTAGCTTCCCATCGCGCTCAGAAAATTGCGTAGAGCGAATTCCGCTCCGCTCTTCGGGGTTGCAATTCCATTCGAGCAGCTGGACAACTTTTCTTGCGGAGTTCTGGCGATGGCTTCCGCGAATTCGGTGGCGTTTCGCTTGTATCGCGTCGTGACGTCGAAATGGATTCGTGGAAACGGGAATGCGTCATCGTTGCTCTCAGCAGATGTCTGTCAAATCTGACACTTCCTCCTCCGAACAGGTAAGTGCCGCCGGAGCCGTGCCGTCCTCTCACCGCACTGTTGCGAGGGGCGCCTTCGCCGCATTCCTGTCCGCGTTCGCGGTTGGCCTGGTGGCGCTCTTGCCGGCGCCCCCGGCTAAGGCGCAATTCCTCAAGAACACCATTCCGCCAGCGAGTCCCTTCTTTCGCTTCAAGGCCGAATACGTCGTTAAGGCGACGGGCGAGGTCGTGAAGTTCGACCTGGTGCGGCCGTGCGTGGCCAGGTTCGCCCGCACCACGTCCGGCGACCGCATCGATCTCGGTCCGCTCGGCGGTGAGATGTACAACGCCGCAGGACACTTCGGCGCGGTCCACCTGTTTCCGAAAGTGACGCAGGATCACCACGCCATCGTGGTTCGGATTCCGCAGACATGCGACGGCCAGACGACGGCAAACGGCGCCGTGCCGATCAACATGACGCCCTGGGTCCGCTGGTACGAAAATGCCGACGACCTCTCCGACGGGCTACTGTACGCGACCGAAGAGTCCTACAGGAGCCCGTCGGCGAAGATCGAATTCCGCGGCGCCTCGATCGAGACCGCGACCGTGGACGACTTCAAGGAATGGATCAGGCGCGCGCCCGAAGGCTTTCGGCCGTCAAAGGACGTTGAGAGTCCGCTCGGATTTACCCAGTACCAGATCATCGGGTCCGATCCGATCGCCTCGACTTGCATCGGCATCGAGAAGCTGACTTTCCCGCCGGAGCTGGTGACGCGTCTGGACGAACTCTGGCCGCCGGAGAAGCCGCATTTCTGGAGCTGGATGGTGGCGGAGCAGGCGGGCAAGGAAGAGCAGCTTCGCAGCATCTTCCGCGACGTCGGGCGGCACGACGCGCAGTACGTCTTCGACGGCATCCCAAACAGATACTTCCTGCACGAAAAGAACGCTGAGTGGATGCCTCATCTGCCGGACGGAAAGTCCGTGCCCGTATTTCCCTTCGGACACATCCCGCACGGCAGACGTTCGGCGGAGCGGGAGAAGGAAATGGGGATGCCACTCTATTTCGACTTCGATCTCCGGCCCGAGATGCGAGGATTCCTGTCCTGCAAATCGATGAGGACGTTGGAGCTGCTCTACCGCGGCATCTACGCCCCGATCATCGAATCCTTCGCTGGCGGCGAACCGATCGTGGGCGAGAGCAAGAAGAAGATCACGCCGTCTGGGCAGAACGAGCCGACGAGATTCTTCGAAAACGACACCGCGATGTATGTCCCCACCGCCGTCAGATAAAGGCAAAGATGACTGATAATCTCAATTGGGCGGCGACGTACGCGGCACTTGCTGATGAAGTGTATCGATTCAACGACCAAGATTCTCCGCTCCGGCCGCTCGACATCTTGCCGGATGCATCGGCAGCGCAACTAAACGATATCGCACTGAGCTCGCTCGGACTGTCCTACGACCGTGGGACCGGAATGGTCTACTCCACGACCGGCGACGGGTTCGGTGCGCAGGTTCTCCAAGTCGGCGGCCAATATATTGTTGCGTTCCGCGGCACCGACTGGGCCGGCTCGAAGGATGGCGGCGATTTCACGGCCGACGTCGAACTTGGCGCTTTCGGCAGCCTGAACAATCAGGTTCTGGATCTCATGAACCTGATGACCAACGTCATCAACACCTCAGGCACAAGTGCGAATATCACGGTCGTCGGCCAGTCCCTGGGCGGCGGCCTGGCCACGCTGGCGAGTGCCATCTATGGCGTGAAGGCCTACGTCTATGACCCTGCGCCCTTCGGCAACGAGCTCAAGACCCTCGCCTACTACGAGACCGCGAGGGATTTCGATCTTCTGGGGAGCGTCGGATTCGGCACGAGCGCTGTCGCTATCGCGCGCCTTGTGCTGTCAGGCGGGACCGACGTGCTGACGGCCGCCGGACAGTATATGTCCCAGTACCTGCACAACATATCGACCCTGGTCCAGGCGTATCGCGTCAACGGCGAGGCGCTTTCCGTCATGTCCAACATAGGGTCGTTTCTCCTCGCTTACGGCTCTCAGTCCTTCACCTCATCCGGACTCTACGCCGGCTTCACCTACGACGGGCAGCCCATCACGCCGCTACAGGCCAGCGTCCTGACGTCTGGCAACTACACCGGATGGGACGCCGCCGCCGGCCTTCACAATCCATCCCTCATCGCACTCATGATGAAGGAGGCGTCGCTCCAGGGCGCCACGTCGGGAGACACGCCGTTCGGACTGCTACTGGCGTCCGACCCCGCTTTCGCCCACGCCCTATTCTCTAACGACGGCGTCATCGCCGGGCCGACCGACAACCAGCGGAACGACCCCACCTTAACGAACTCCTCGGGAGGGCAAGTCCCAAACACCAGCGCCGTCGACGGCAACGTCCCCGACGTCGGAACATTATATCGGGCGCTGTGGGTCAACGACCAATTCAGAAGTCATTTCGAGACCGCCTTCAACCAGATCGAGAACGGCATCGCAGGAAGCGGACTGGGCTCCGCCAGCTACGCTCTGTCCGCCGATGGAGACCCGACACTCGACATCCATCAAGCTCTCATGGAGCTTGGTCTGCGGGTCGTACGCGATGGCATTAGTTCGTATTTCGACGCCGGTGCGCAGAGGGTCGTCTACAACATCACAACCGCGGCGCGATACGTCTTCGATTCGATCCAGGGCAGTGCGGACGCGGGCTCCGACAACTACGCCATCGTGCGGACGGGCGACTTCCACGCAAACGGCGGCACGGACCAGACCCTGATCGACCAGGCCCACACGGCCATCGACAACGCATTCCTGGCGCTTACCGGCAACGCATTCGGGCTCGCGGGCTGGTCGGCCGAAAGTCAGTTCCTGAGCCCGGCACTTCCGTGGAAGGTCCTGGTCGTCCAGGACGGCGCCGACGACGCCGCGATGTACTACACCCCGACGGCCGACGTAATGAACGAAAACCACCTCGTCATCGGAGGGGCCGGAGTCGACGTCGTCTACGCCTCTGCCGCGACGGACTACATCTACGGGGGCGGCGGATCGGACCTGTTCTACCTCGGCGACTGGAGCGGCCAGGCGGCCGACAGCGGTCAGGGCGACTACGTCCACGGCGGCGACGGATTCGACACGGCTTCCTATGACAGTTCGACGTCGGGCGCCGTAGTCCACCTCGACGGGTCCGGCGCCGGACACTTCCTCACGGTCTCCGACAATGGCCGGGGCGGCAGCGACGAACTCGCATCGATCGAAAAGATCACGGGCGTCAGAGAACTCGACGTCACCGGCATCGACATCTCGGGCTATGGACTCGAAGACGATGGAGTCGGATCCACGCTCCTCCTGATCCAAGGCAACGGAGACGCCACCTTCGGCAAACTGACGTCCGGCTGGATCACGTTCGGGGAATCGGCATCCGAAGCCGGCTATTACGAGATCTACACGCTGCATCCTGGCTGGTTCGGCGGGTACTCCATCCAAGACACCGGGGTGGCCATCTCCGGATTCTCGACCTACGCCATGTACGGATCCGGAGAACAAGAAGCAATCTTCTCCACTCCTTTCTCCAAATTCGAACTCTACGGCCCCTCCGAGACGATCGACATCTCGGGCGCTTCCGATCTGAATGACGCCACTATCACGGCCATCGGGTCGAACGCGAAGATCATCGCTGGCGACGCATCGGTCACGATCGAAAACGTGCACAACGATGCCACGCTCGACCTCCCGGGATTGTGGCTCGATTACCTGATTTCACAGGACGAAACCGACGGTCCGTTTACGATTGTATCGGAAGGAACCGGGCAGGTCGTCCTGTTGGACGGCATCGGGTACGTCGACTTCGAAGGCCAGCTCCTCGACCGCGACCATCTTCTGGAAGAGGCTCCGACGGGAATATCGCAGATACTCGGACCCGTCGTGGTTATCGGCCCCGGGGATCCGGTCCCGCCGTGGACGTTCGTCGGAAAGGCAGTCGATGCCAATCAGTTCGACACCTGGGCGTACTCCCTCGACAGCGGATCCGATCAGTATTTCGACCTCGACTACGTCCCCTCCGACCCCACCGAGTTCTCGCTGACTCAGAAGGCAGACGCTCCGATCGATCCCGCCGAATGGAGGGACATGATCGCGACAGCGCTCGGCTATGCGCCATCCTTCCTGGACGCCAACGACCTATACTTCCTGATCGCCGAAGCCAACAGCGGCCAGCACCAGGACATCGCCGACGCCTTGGCCGCCGCATTCGACGGAACGCCGTACGTCGCCGAAGTCAAGGTAGAAGACGGCTTCGGCGCCGACGTAACCGTCCCCATATTTCTCACTATCCACCAGGAAACCTCTCGCCAAGACGTCGTTCCCGCCCAGTGGAACGGACTCCCTATCGGAGTGACTTTTGCGGATCCGGACGTCGGACTCGACTACACCTTCGTGGACGACGGCGGCAGACTGGCCTATGCCGGAAGCGCGCCGATCATCGCGGGCAACGATGTCATCATATCGAACGCGGACTCGACCAGCATCGAGGCCGGTAACAACGCGCAGATCACGGTGAACGGCTATTACGGGATCGGCGCCACGATCACGACCGGCGAAAACTCGGTCATCGCCATCTCCGACGACTGGAACGCGGACTACAACACTGCATACTACACAGTCGACGCGGGAGCCGACTCATGGCTCTACGACCAGGTGTGGGGCAACTCCACGCTTTCCCTGTCGGCCGGTACCAGCATCGAAGTCAGATCCTGGTTCGGCCATCAAACCATTTACATGAACGAAAGCCTGCAAGGGCTCACCGTCATCCCCAACCCAGACTTCGAACAGCACCCACACGCCTATGAACTGATCTCCGGATCAACCGTCCAGGTCGTCGATTTCATTCCAGGCCTCTATTTATTCACTCCTGACCAGAACTACTTCCCGACGCTGGTCTTCAACGACGTCACGGTCAATGCCGCCGACCTCTGGCACTATTATGCCGATCAGGCCTCGCTGACAAACGGGGACAGTTTGGCGTTCACCGGCACCCTGACGGAGATATCAGGCGTCTCAGCGCAGAACCCGCACGGCCTGAACTCTGCATACGCCGGTGTAACCTATCGAGACCCCTATTCTCTTTCGACCCAGCCAGACACAATCTCCGTTACCTATGCGGGAACTACGCCCCAGCTCGGAGCGCTGTCCGTGGCCGGAATTGTGCAGCCGTTCTTCGGCAACGGCTTCGCCTCTCTAAGCTACAACCTATCGGCATCGGCAGCGATCCCGAAGATGGGCGTACAACAGGATTACGTCGTAACCCTGTCCGACCAGAACGGCCACTCCGTCTCGCAGAACTACAGCGTCTTCGTCAGCGGCAGCGGCCCCACGACGTCGTACGATTCTTCGTTCCTGAACCGAATCGCCGTCTTCGAAAATCCGACTGGGGCGACGACCGCCGTCGGCGCCTTCTCGTTCGCGGACAGCGACCTCTCGGACGTGCACTCTGTGTCCGTCTCGCCGATCGTCTCCTACGGAGCCACTTACGGCGGCCACGTCGGCACCCTGTCCGCCTCGATCGCGCTCGATACGACGGGCACGGGTGACGGGCAGGTGTCGTGGAGCTACTCCGTCGACGACAGCGTGCTCGCCGCGATGAAGCCCGGAGAGACCTACTTCGATTCCTTCCGCGTCAAGATCGACGACGGAGTCGGCGCTCCGATCTACAAGGAATTCGATTTCGTCGTGGCCCCGACGCCGGGGCGTATCACGTGGGATGCGGCCAGCACGCAGCCGCAAACGATCGTCGAACCGGAAAACTCCGTCGACACCCAGATCCAAAGCGGAAAGATCTTCTTCACCGACGCGAACGCGGCCGATCAACACCAGCTAACCGTGCGCAGCGCCGGCGGAGCGATGTTGGGCACCTTCAACGCCACCCTTGTGAAGGACACGACCGGGGGCGGAACAGGCGAAATCGACTGGACATATACCGTCCAGGGAAGCGCGACCAATTGGATGAGCGCCGGCGATTCCCATGACGACCGGGTACTGCTCGAACTGACGGATCAAAGGGGCGACACGGCGACGACCCCTCTCGATTTCAGCACGACGAAGACGCCCGGCCCGGATCAGACCTCCGCGTCCATCTTCCTGGACATCGCGGCGCTCGGTGAACACGCCGCGCCGGAACAGATCGACCTGCTGCAGGTGCTGACGGGCGCCGCGCAGGCTGGTCTCTCGGTCGTCCCCGGCAGCCTCATCGCGGTCGCCGGCGACGGCCGTCAGGCGCAGGTCTCGGTTCAGAACGGCGTCGCGACTTTCGACCCCTCCCAATTCGCAGGTCTTTCAGCCGGCCAAAGACTGCCGGTTGCGCTCAACTTCGACGTGACCGACGGGATTGTCTCGATCCATGTGACCGAATCGCTGACGATCCTCGGCGAGAACGACGCTCCCGTCATCAGCGCGCTTGCGCCGCAATGCGTCGGCCAGAACGACGCACCGACTACGATCGATCTCGCCGCAACGGCGATCGACCCCGACATCAACGATGTCGACAGGCTGGTTGGAGGCAGCGTTTCGGTTTCGTCGAGCGATGGCCACCAGGTCCAGTTCTCTCAATCGTCCACGGGCGTCACGTTGGATCCCTCGCAATTCAGGTATCTTGCTGCGGGCGAGCATCTCGACTTGATCGTCTCCTACGCGGTGACCGATGGCACGACAACGACGGCCGGCCAGCAGACGATCACGATTGCCGGTGCCGACGACAGGCCTACCGTGGCGCCGATCACCGCCGGCAGCGTGACCGCACGCGATGGGGTCCGCAGCATCGATCTGCTGCAGGGCGCGGCCGACGTCGATCACGGAACCACGTTGTCGATCGATGCGCAGTCGCTGACGATGACCTCGTCCGATGGGCACGCCGTGACCAGCTCGCTGAGCGACGGCGTGCTCACGATCGATCCTGGTCAATTCCAGTACCTGCACGCGGGCGAATCCGTCCTCCTCACCGCCACGTTCGACGTGTCGGACGGCGACTTGAGCGTTCACAACACGGCCATGCTGACGGTGGTCGGCATCAATGGCTCTCCAGAAGCCACGCCCATCATGGTCGGCACCGTCGACCAGAACGACCCTGTCAAGGTCATCAACCTCCTGCAGAACTCGACCGATCCTGACGGCGACGTCCTGTCGGTTGTCGCCGGCAGCTTCGCAGCAACCGCCGCGGACGGCCGCACCGTCCAGGTCTCGGTCCAGAACGGCATCGCTACGATCGATCCATCCCAGTTCAAGGATCTTGGTGCCGGCCAGACCTTGGCCGTAACGTTCGGGTTCGACCTCACCGACGGGGCCGAGACAACGCACGGGACCGGATCGCTCTTGGCCAAGGGCGAAAACGACGCGCCGGTTCTGGCGACCCTGCCGCCGCAGACCGCAGGGCAGAACGACGCCTCTTTGACCGTCAACCTCGCTGCGACCGCGACCGATCCAGATCTGAGCGACGTCGACACGCTCGTCGCCGGCAGCGTCTCCGTTTCGTCGAGCGACGGACACCAGGTTGGGTTCTCGCAGACCGCGACGGGCGTGGTCGTCGATCCGCATCAATTTGCCTATCTGGCCGCGGGCGAGCATGTCGACCTGACGATCTCCTACACCGTCACAGACGGCTCGGCGACGGCAGCGGGACAACAGACGATGACTATCGCCGGTGCGGAGGATGCCCCCACCGTGACCGCCGTCCTCGCCGGTTCGGTGACGGAGCGCGATTCAGCCCAGGCGATCAACCTGCTGCAGGGCGCATCCGACATCGATCACGACACGACGCTGTCGGTCGTTCCCCAGTCCTTGACTCTCATGTCCTCCGACGGTCATGCCGTCGTTGGCTCCCTAAACGGTAACGTACTCACGATCGATCCGGGACAGTTCCGGTATCTGAACTCCATCGACTCTGTCGTTGTCACGGCGAGCTTCGACGTGACCGACGGCTCCGCCATCGTCCACAACACAGCGATGCTGACCGTGACCGGCGCCAACAGCGCTCCGACCGTTTCGCCGATTACCGTCACTCTCGACCAGAACGACCCCACTACTTCGATCGATCTGCTGCAGAACGTCGATGATCAGGACGGCAAGAGCACGGTTTCGATAGATCCCACTTCGTTCGCGGAGTGGGCTGCCGACGGGCATGCGGTCACCTATACCCTGACGAACGGCATCTTCAGCCTCGATCCGCATCAATTCAACTATCTCAAGGCCGGGCAATCCGACGTCGTCACCGTGATCTACAACGTCACCGATGGCGAGGCCATGGTCCACAACACGGCGACCATCACTGTCAACGGAGAGGACGATCCTGCCGTCGTTCCGTGGCGCATCCTGGGCGGCATCACGCCGACAACAACCACCTACAACATCAACGGCCTGACCGGCGTAACAACGCCGGACCAGGGCACGCATACGTTTTCGATCGTGGATGGATCGATCTCGGCGGTGTCGAGCGACGGCCATGCCATCGCAGTCACCCACTCCGCCGGCAGCCAATACATTTTCCTGGATCCGAGCCAGTTCGATTATCTCGGCGTCGGAGAGTTCACCACGCTCGCCGTCAACTACGACGTGGCGGTCTCCGGATCCGCAGCGGCGCCTGCCCACGCTTCTCCGACGCTTCTGATCTTCGGCACGAACAGCGGCATCGCGATCCCGACCCAGCCAACGATTCAAGTGCCCGATACGTCCAGTTTCGACATCTATCCGGGCATCTCCGGGACGTTGACCGCGACGGATGTCGACATCCACGACGGTCGGTTCTGGACGCCCTACGGGTATGCCCTGGTCGAAGCGACCGTGGTCGGATCCTATGGCGCTTTCCTGGTGACGCCGGATGGCCATTATACGCTCGTTCCCAGCTCGCAGAAGATCAACGTGCTACGCGCTGCGGGAACCTTCCAGGATTCATTCAGCGTACAGGTCGACGATGGGTTCGGTGGGCGCAACACCGGCAAAGTCTGGGTCAACTACGCCCCGGCGAATGACGCGCCCACCTCCCCGTATTTCAACACAGGAGGCGCCGTCCTCGAACATGCCAGCAACGGCTCCGCTGTCGGGACGCTGAAGGCCGTCGATCCGGATGCGAGCGATGGTCTCACCTGGTCGCTGATCGACAACGCCGGCGGGCGGTTCGCCATGTCGGGGGCCGGACAGGTCACCGTCGCGAACGGAGCCCTGCTCGACCACGCAGACGCAGCCGGGTACGACATCACGGTCAAGGCCACCGACCTCGGCGGCCTCTTCGTCCAGACGACCGTCCACATCGCCCTCCTGCAGATGCCGACGGCGACGACTGCCGGCACCGCGAGCGCCGACACGCTGACAGGCACGTCCGGCAATGACGTCGTCACGGGCCTCGCCGGGAACGACACCATCAACGGCGGCACCGGCGACGACCTGATCCTTCCCGGGGCCGGGGTCAACCATTCCGACGGCGGGACCGGCGTCGACACCGTCTCCTACGTCGACAGCACCGTCGCCATCACCGCCAACCTGGCGGCCGGCACGGTCGTTCGCAGCACCGGCACCGACACCGCGACGAACTTCGAGAACATCGTCGGGACGTCCTATGACGACACGATCTACGGGACTTCCGGAGCCAACGTGGTCGACGCTGGCGCAGGCAACGACAAGATCTACGGACGCGGCGGTGCGGATACCATCGACGGCGGGATGGGCGTCGACACCGTCTATTTCGACGACGCCACGGCGGCGCTGACCGTCAACCTGCAGACCGGAGCCACCGGCGGGGCCGCAACGGGGACGACCCTTCTGAACGTCGAGGGCGTGGTCGGAGGATCCGGGAACGACACCCTCACCGGCCTCGCTATCGTGGCCAGCACGCTTTCGGGCGGCGCCGGCGACGACGTCCTGACCGGCGGATCCGGCAACGACACCTTCGACGGCGGCACCGGCCACGATACCGTCTACGGCAGCCTCGGCGCCGACGCGATCACCGACGTCGACGACCTGGTGCTGGACTACTCGGCTTCTCCATCGTCCGTCGTGCTGTACTCCACGGGCACCTACACCTATGCCGGCATGGGCGGCTACGCCGACGGCGACACGCTCACCTTTGGCGATGCCGCCCACCAAGGCACCGCCAAGCTCGAGCTCCACCTGACTGACTACGTCGACGGTGTCCGTCTCAATCCCTACGACGTCAATACGGTCTACGCCGGCGGCGGCAACGACAACGTCTACGTGCTCGACAGCACGAACTTCGCGATCCAGAGCAAGGAAACGATCTACGGCGGGGACGGCTATGACATCATCCACCCGGGCAACGACGGCTATGACGTCGTCGACTTCGGCGCCGGCGGCGGCGTCCTCGACTACCAGATCAACAACGGGTATGTGAACTTCCACTGGGCCGAAGCCGGCGGCACCGGCACGGTCGAGGTCTACAGCGGCACGACCGCGACCAATATCGCCGACCACGGCCAGACCCTGGTCACCGGCGACTTCGAAACCTTCGAAGGCAGCAAGCTCGCCGACACGATCTTCGGCAATAGCCAGGCCAACTTCATCTTCGGCAACGGCGGCAGCGACGTCATCGACGCCGGCGGCGGCGACGACCACATCGCGGCCGTCGGCACCATCCACGGTGGCGCGGGCAACGACTCGATCTACATCACCGGAACGCCGACCGCGGGGGCCGGAACCGCCAACGTCTACGGCGATGACGGCAACGACACCATCTTGCTAGGCACCTCGTCCGCGACGGACATCGTGATCTGGGGTGGCGCCGGCGACGACGTCATCGACGCCTCGGCCGGCAATGCCAGCACCATCGTTCATGGCGGCGCCGGCGCCGACACGATCCGGATGACCTCGTCCGAGACTCTGTCCTACAGCGACGCCCAGTCGGGGGTCGCCATCGACGGCATCAACGGGACCGCGGGGGACGCGCTGGGCGACTTCATCATCGGCGCTCCGAAGATCGTCGGCTCGAACTTCGGGGACACGTTCACCAACACCGCCTTTGAACTCCATCTCGGCACCGGCAACAACACGGTCACCAACAACACGGGCGTCGTCTTCGGCGGTACCGGCAACGACACCATTACGGGGAGCTCCGGGGCGGACATCATCCACACCGGCGGTGGGGCCGATCATCTTTGGGGCGGCGGCGGGTCGGATCAGTTCTACTTCGACCACCCCGGCACGAACGACCAAGCCACCCTGCAGTACGCCTGGGGCGACGGCGGCGACACGATCTACGGCTTCACCCACGGTCTGGACACGATCGACATCGCCCGCATCGCCGGCGATCCGGATCCGACCGTCACCGTGTCCCAGGCCAGCGGCAACACCACCGTGCACATCGCCTGGGACGCTTCGCACTCGGCGTACATCACCCTGAACGGAGTGCAGCTTTCGAGTTTCATCGCCGGCCAGGACTACCACCTGATCTGAAGAGGCCGCTGCGGGCCGCCACCTGCCGGCCAGGCGCCGGTCGGCCGCATTCGCCCCGGAATCGAGCCGCCGGCGGCCTGCAGCGGCCTAATTCGGCGGTTGAATTGCAACCTGAGATAACGGACGGCGGATTCCGTTACACTCTTATGAGTCCCAAACGCGGCTCCGATACAATCTTTTGAGTCCCACGTGACAATCTTATGGGTCCCACTGGCACCGGAATCATTGGGGTTTGTTGGTTAATTTGACACTCTTATGAGTCCCGGCACATCCGCGTCGTCCTCACACCGAATGCAAGCCGTACTGCTGTGGTTTCAGGCGGGCCGCTTGGTGAGGGCTGCCTCGCCCTCCTCGCGTCCGGGTACGCTGACGTGGACCTCGTGCCCCATCCTGATCGCCAGAGCCGCGGCGGCCGCCGCCGATTCGAATGCAGCTTCCTTGGTAGCGTATCCGCCGTTGAGATTGCCGTCGTGCAGGACGCCCCATTCCTCGCCGGCCGCAATCACCGCATATTGAGCCAATCCCATCGTCTCCTCCTTGCGCGAGCGCCGCTGCGTCAGGTCTCATTCCGCTGGTATCTCTCGCGGACGACCTCCTCGCCGGCCTGCAACGCGCGCCTGCTGCGAAAATGGTGCTGAAGCACGCCGAAGATCAAAGCGGTCAGAAGCACGAGCGCTCCGATGCCGTAGATGATTTCAAGGCCCATATCCATTCGGTCTCTCCAAGCCTTGCTCTCGAAGCCTTGTTCTCGAAGCCTTGTTCTCCAAGCCTTGCTCTCTTGCCGCCCGCCGGGCGGCATCGTTCATCCGCTCTTCTCGGCGCTGTCGATGCTTTCGCGGTGAATTTCGCGGGCGTCGCTGCCGATCACCGAGATGAAGTAGCCGCGTCCCAGATATTCCTGTCGGGTCTCGGCAAGGTCGATCGCGAGCCGCTTGGCGACGGCAATGGCTTCATCGCGGTCGGCAACCGGCTGGCCGGTTGCATCGATCACGCGCTCATCATTCACGATCGCGAAGTGAAAGGCGGGCATTCGCTATCTCCGCGCATCACTGCGTGTTCGATTCATGTCACTTTTCCAGGTCCGGCTTCTCGTCTCCGGAGCGCTTCGCGTCGCCGGAGCGCTGCTCCTTCTCCGGGTTTCCCTTCCACGGCTTGTCGGTTTGCGCGTGGGAACCCCACTCGCTCGGGCGTCCGGAATCCGGCGTGACAGGCTTTCTGTTCACGACAATCTCCTCAGGAACAGAAGCTTTTGTATCCCGATGCGTTCCTAACCGGCCGCGCTCAAGGTCCGCCCGCAACTGAGCCTGCGATCACCATAACCAGCGCATCGAGGTCGATCGTGCAGCAGTATTGACGCTCCCTCACTCAGGATCGCATTCGCGTGATCATCCGCGATGTTCGGAGCTATATTATTGCATCCTAATAGTTCGCATCCTATCTAATTTGCATGCCGCCTTCGCAGTCCCATATCCACGCCGAGATCGGTCGCCTGGTGACCAGGCTCGCCCGGATCTGGCGCCGCCAGTCGGATCAGGCCTTGTCCGACCACGGCCTGTCCTACGCGACGGCGATTCCGCTGCTGGTGTTGTCGCGCCAGGGGGAAACCGTCCGGCAGGGCGTGCTGGCCGATGAACTGGGAATCGAGGGGCCCTCACTGGTGCGGCTGATCGATCTGCTCCAGTCCGAAGGCTTCGTCGAGCGTCGCGAGGACCCGACCGACCGGCGCGCCAAGACGCTGCATCTCACCACGAGCGGCGAAGCCAAGGTCGAGGAGATCAACCGGGTACTGCGCCGCGTGCGGGCCGGCCTGCTGAAGGATATCGGCAGCGCGGAACTTGCGGTAACCTTCGAGACGCTGCAACTCATCGAGCAGCGGGCGAGCCGCCTGCAGGACGCCAGGATTGCACCAGCCAAGACTGCTCCAGAGGCGAAATAGTCATGCGCGCGGAAGAGCCGTTCCTGGTCCGCCACGCGGACCTCGTCTTCGCGTTGAAGACGTTCGCGGCGTCGATGCTGGCGCTCGTCATCGCCTTGGCGATCGATCTGCCGCGCCCCTATTGGGCGATGGCGACGGTCTACATCACCTCCCAGCCGCTGGCCGGCGCGACCAGCTCGAAGGCGTTCTTCCGCGTGATCGGCACGCTGGTCGGCGCGAGCGTCACGGTCGCCCTGGTGCCGAACCTGGTCAATGCGCCGGAACTGCTGTGCCTCGCGATCGCGCTCTGGGTCGGGCTCTGCCTTTATCTGTCGCTGCTTGACGGTACGCCGCGCAGCTATGTCTTCATGCTGGGCGGATATACCGTCGCACTGATCGGCTTTCCGTCGGTGGCTGACCCTGGCAGCATATTCGATGTCGCGCTGGCACGGGTCGAGGAGATTTCGCTCGGCATCATCTGCGCGAGCCTGGTGTCGACAGTGGTGTTTCCGCGCAGCGTCGCGCCGGCTGTCGGCGGCCGCGTCAGGAGCTGGCTAGCGGATGCGCGCCGCCTGTCGCGCGACGTGCTGCTTGACCATGGGACCAGCGAGACGCACCGGGCCCAACGCCTGCGTCTTGCGACCGACATCGTCGAGATCGATACGCTGGCGACCCATGTCTCCTATGACCGCCTGGCCGACGTCGGCACCGTGCGTGGCCTCGGTGAGGTCCGGCTGCGCATGCTGATGCTGTTGCCGATCATCACGTCGATCGAAGACCGGCTTGCCGCACTCGGCGAGGCGGCGCTGCAAAGGCAACCGGAGCTACGGCGCCTGATCGACGATCTCGCCGCATGGATCGTGGACGAGGACCGCCAGCGGCAATCCGGCGAGCAGATCCGCGCTGCAATCGCCGAGCGGCAATCCGCGCTCGACGGCGTCGTGTCGCGGGAGCGCATCATCACGATCAGCCTGCTGCTCCGGCTCCGCGAGCTTGTCGACATCTCGGCCGACTGCCGCGCAATAGGTGACGCGATTGCCGCGGGCCGGGACATCTCCACCGTCCCGCTGGCGTTTCACCCGGAGTCGGGAGCCGCGCCGGTCCGTCATCGCGACCACGGCATGGCGCTATGGTCCGCCGCGGGGGCGGCGGTGGCCATCCTGATCTGCTGCGGTCTGTGGATTGCGACCGGCTGGGCCGATGGCGCCTCGGCGCCGATGATGGCGGCGGTCGCCTGCTCCTTCTTCGCCGCGCAGGACGAGCCGGCGCGCAGCATCCGGGCCTTCGGGCTGTTTTCGCTGGTCGCGATCGTCGTCGTCGCGATCTATCAGTTCGCACTGGTGCCGGGCATATCCCATGTCGAGGTCCTGATCGCAGCGCTGGCGCCGACCTTCCTCCTGTACGGTTTTTTGATCGCACGGCCCAAAACCGCGCCGATTGGCATGGCGCTCGCCGCCAACACCGCGACGCTGCTCGCACTGCAGTCGACCTACAGCGCGGATTTCGCCAGTTTCGCCAACACGTCGGTCGCCTTCTTCCTCGGTGTTGTCATCGCGGAGATCGTGACGCGGATCGCGCGCGGCGTCGGCGCCGAATGGATCGCCAAGCGGCTGATGACGTCGAGCTGGCAGACGCTCGCAGTCGCGGCCGAGCGGCGCGGCCACGGCGATCGCGCGCAGTTTGCCGGCCTGATGCTGCATCGGCTCGGCCTATTGGTCCAGCGGATCGCCTTCATCTCCGAGAGCGACCGCCGCGATGCCGACAGCCTGGTCCAGTTGCGCATCGGGCTCAACATCATCGACCTCCGACGGGCCCGTTACGGCCTCGCCGCGTTGACCGTGCGTGCCATCGACGACATGCTGGACGACCTCGCGGCGGCGTTTCGCGCCCATGCGGACGAGGCAATGTCGGCCGGACTGCTGACGTCCGTCGATGCGGCGCTGTCCGCGGTCGTCAAGGATCCCAATGAGCGCGCGCGGGACGATGCGTTGCTCGGCCTCGTCGGCATCCGCCGCGGCTTGTTTCCGGATGCGCCCGCCTATCGATCGCAGCCCGAGGAGAGTTTCGCCGCATGAGATATGAGCTCGACATTTACGGCGTGCTCGTTCCGGCACTTTTGCTATGGCTCATCGTCGCCTATGCGCTAAGCGCGGTGGTGAGCCGGATCATGCAGCGCTTCGGGTTCTACCGGCTGGTCTGGCATCGCGCGCTGTTCAATTTCGCCCTGTATGTATGCCTGCTCGGCGTCGTGGTTTATCTTTCGGAGTTTCTGCCATGAAAGGGAATTTCGCCTGGCTCGGCCGGGTTGCGCTGACCGCGGTCGCCGTCATCGCCGCACTCGCTGCCGCTCGCGCGCTCTGGGTCTACTATATGGAATCGCCATGGACCCGCGACGGCAGGGTCCGCGCCGACGTGATCCAGGTGGCTCCCGACGTCTCCGGCTTCGTCACCGACGTACTGGTCAGGGACAATCAGCCGGTGCGTCGCGGCGACATCCTGTTCCGGATCGATCGCGCACGCTTTGCCCTGGCACTGAAGCAGGCCGACGCGGCGGTCGCCGGCCATCGCGCAACGCTGGATCAGGCCGACGCCGACCTCAAACGCTACAGCTCGCTGACCACCGATGCGGTGTCGCAGCAGAAGCAGGAGCAGGTTCTGGCGACGCAGCTGCAGGCCAAGGCGGCCTATGACCAGGCGGTCGCCGACCGCGCCGTCGCGCAGCTCAATCTGGATCGCAGCGAGGTGCACGCTTCGGTGAACGGCACCATCACCAATATGGACCTCCGGCCGGGCGCCTACGTCACCGCGGGCAAGGGCGTGATGGCGCTGGTCGACACCGACACGCTGCATGTGGAAGGCTATTTCGAGGAGACCAAGCTCGCGCGCATTCGCGTCGGCGACAAGGCGCAGATCCGGCTGATGGGCGAGCCGGTGCGGCTCACCGGACATGTCGAGAGCATTGCGGCCGGCATCGAGGATCGAGACCGCGCGGCGGGCGCGAGCCTGCTCGCAAACGTCAATCCGACCTTCAGCTGGGTTCGGCTCGCGCAGCGCATTCCCGTGCGCATCGCGCTGGACCATCTGCCGGATCGCATCGCGCTGGTCGCCGGCCGTTCGGCGACGGTCGAGATCATGGACTAGCCGGCCGGGCCGCACTCGCCTATTGCACGCCGTAGCGCGTGAAATCGTCGCCGATGCTGCCCTGGATCGCCTTGGCCGCCGCGATGTCGATATTGCCGCCGGCCTTGTCGCCCCGCTTCAACTTCGCGAGCCCCCGTCCATAGAGTGCGCTTGCGAGCTTGGGATCGATGCGAAGTGCAGAGCTGTAGTCGGCAATCGCCGCGCCAAGCTCGCCGGTCTTCAGATAGATCAGGCCACGCGAGTCATACGTCGCGGCGTTGGCGGGCCCCGATTGAAGGGCCTTGTTGCAATCCTCCAGCGCCGCCTGCAATTCGCCGAGGATGGCCCGGCTCCAGCAGCGTCCGCTCCACACCCCGTCCAGGTTCGGCTTGAGGCGAATGGCCTCATCGTAGTCCTGCACCGCGCGCGCATAATCGTTCTTCTTCAAATACGCGCCGGCGCGGTTGGCGAAGGCCTCGCCGTAACTTGGGTTGAGCCTGATCGCCTGATCGAAGGCGTCGGTCGCGCGATCATATTCGCGCTTCCTGAGATAGGCCACGCCGCGGTTGTTGAACGGCTTGGTGTAGGTCGGATTGAGCTCGATCGATCGATCAAAATCCCGGATGGCGCCGTCGTAGTCTCCCTTGGCAGCGTAGGCGTTGCCACGGTTGTTGTAGGCGATCGCGAGGCCGGCAGGGGTCATGTCCTGACCCGCATCGATCAGCGCCGTGCAAGCAGCAACGCGCGCGTCGGCCGGTGTGCGATCAAGGCCGCTGCACAATCCGATAGTGCGGAGATAGTTGTCCTTCTTCGGGTTCTGCGCGATCGCAGGCAACGCGGGGAGCATCGCAACGAGAAGCGATGTCAGGCTGACAATTACGCCGGCGCTTGCACGAAGTTTCATATCGGGCCTTGCTTGCACGAAACGGGCTGCGCCTGGCCTAGCACCCTCGACAGATGTTCGGATTGAACTTGTGGAGAGTGTTTTGCTCAGGTTGCTGCGGCGTTCGTGTCCCGACCTTCCTGACCTTGCTCTTGCCCTCTTCAACAAGCGTTGCGAACTTCACCGTTCCATCGTCCGATATCTCGATGCGTGGCGTTGTGCCTCGAATACCCATCGTTGCCACGGGAGTGTCGATCTTCATGTCGCCGGTCTTCGCAATGTTGCCGGCAACGAAGGTGAACGTCCCGTTGGTCAGTTTGAGTAAGGTCGAGTTTGACTTGCCGTTCGGATCGTACACGAACTCGGTCATCGCCATCTTGGCGTTGCTCGACAGATTGAACGAAGTGCCGTCGGTGAAATTGATCCCGACGCGTCCGTCAGCTCCCGTTTGCACCACGTCGCCCAGATAAACGGGGTCGCCAACCTGCGCCTGAGGCAATTTGCCAGGCAGCCCTGCCTGAACGACGACTGCACTCGGATGCTCGATCGTGACCGAACCGGTGGCGGCTACGACTCTGCCGATGAATTTCAATTGAATATTGTCGACCGCAGGCTGGGCCGGTTCGGTTTGCGCCTGCACCTGGCCGGGCGCGAGCGTTGCGAGCGCCAGGACGAAGCTTGCAAGCAATTGAACAATCAAATGGATGCGCACGATCCCCTCCACGAGAAGGTCTTGTCGTGTCGTGGCTCGATGGGTGGTCGGGACCGCCGGGCCGAGACTGCAGGACCTTGAGTGCCAGACGAGTTGTCGCGGACAGGCCTAAATGCCTGACGCAGTTCGACTAAAAATTAATAAGTGGACAATTTGCATGGTAATCATACTATTAATTTTGCGGGGCTGCACGCGCGATAAAGGACAGCAGTGCTGTCATTTTCGTATTGCTCCCCACAGTATTGGAATTCGATTTTTACTGCCGAATTTTGGTTTCAATCAGGACGTTTCAGCGGACAAGCCTATGGCTGACGGCGCGGGGTTTTTCGCCGCGTGGCCGAACCAAGCCAAAATAAAAAAGACTGCGGCACCACCTCCCGCTCGAACTGCCTAACAGGCAAAAAGCCAATGTCAGTTGCGTCCGGCGTAGAGTTCGGGGACGCGTGCATGGCCGTTTTTGGCCAGCCGCCCCGCGTGGTTGGCACTGTTTGGACGACGATCGGCTACGGCACGATCGCGCGTGCCCGCGGCATACCGATTCAAATCGTAGCTGGCGATTCCGTTCGCCAGGGTGACGTCATCGAGGTCGGAGACGGCGGGCGGATCGAAATCCGCCTGGTCGATGGCAGGGTGCTCAATTTGCCGGCCAGCACCCGGCTGGAGTTGGGCGACATCGCGCAGGATCCCGGCGCGGGCTTGCGGCCGGGCCCGTTCGCAAAAGCCAGAAGCCTCTTCCGCCTCATCGGCAGCCGGCTGGCAGGGTCTGGCGTCCTGACCGCGGACACACCGGTCGGCACCATTCGGGCCAGCGGCCTCGGCATGCTGTCATTGGCCGCCCTGACCTTCTCACTGCTGGAGGACGCCCGGGCCGCGGAGCCGAACGTCACCTTCCTGGACGACGACAACATCAAATACAAGGACCTCCACCACGGCGTGTTCGAGCTCGTGACCAAGGAGGCGATCCCCCGTCATATCATCGTCGAGGATCCTGAAGAGACGATCACTCTGAGCAGAAGAGGATCTTCCGTCGGCGTAAGCCATGCCACGAATTCCCCTGCGCACATGGAGGAATTACGGGAGGCCCAACAGGAGACGCTTGCCTATTTCGAGAAGGGACCGGCATCGAAAGGGTCCGGCATGCCCGCTCTCGAAGGGGGCCAGCTGCTGCTGCCGATCAATTTTATTCAGCAGTCCCCGCTGTCGCCGGTGCAAGATACGCTCGGGCCGCTGCCGGTGGCGATCTTCGCGAAAAATGATCTCTTCAAGCTGCCGCCGGCTCCGCCGAAGCTGAACCTCGGAGCGGGGCCGACTGAAATCGATACGGTGATATTTGACGACTTTAATGCGGCGAGCGGGACCTTTTCCGCGACCAGCATCAAGGGCGGCGCACTGAAATTCGGCATCAGCGGAGGCGCCACCGGCAATACGGTGCTGGGACAGGCGACATACGACGTGTCGAGCGTCGGTACATTTGGCACGCTCTATCTCAACAGCGCCACCGGAAATTACACCTTCGTTCCGAACAATGCCGCAATCAACGCGCTGAAGGCCAACACGACCCAGAGCTTCGTGATCACGGTCTCGGACGGCTCGCTCTCGGCCAGCGAGAGCTTCGACATCAGCATCCTCGGCGCCGATGATGCCTCCATCATTTCCGGCACCAAGGCCGGCTCGGTGGTGGGTGCGGTCGGCGTCAGTCATGCCTCGCCCGGCCTGCTCATTGCAAAGGGCACGCTCACCGACACCGATGTCGACGATCCCGCCAATACCTTCAGCGCCGTGAACGCGCCGACGACAACCGTTGGTGGCTACGGCTCATTCACGCTGACAACGGCCGGCGTGTGGACCTATACGCTCGACAACGCCAACAGCTCCGTGCAAGCCCTCCATGTCGGCAATACGCTGACCGACAGCTTCACGGTGACCACGATAGGCGGCACCCCGCAGACGGTGACACTCACCATCCACGGCCCCTTGATCGAGATCGGAACCGCGCCATCGCTGACGTTGAGCGAGACCCATCTGACAGCGACGACGCTGGACGACAACATCGCCGGCTCGGCACCGGACGTCGCGCTGACGACGACATCAGGCGAGTTCTCGGCGGCATTCGTCACCGAACCGGGTCTGACGGTCAGCTACGCACTGACGATCACCGGCGGCAACGGTACGGCGTCAGGGCTGATCGATTCGCATACCGGCCTCGCTGACCTGCTGGTTCTGAACGGAAACACCATCGAAGGCCATGTCGGTACAGCAAGCGGGGCGCTCGCGTTTACCATCACGGTTGACCCGGCCACGGGCCGCGTGACCTTCGTCGAGCACCGCGCGGTCGAACAATCGTCGGGTACCAGCCCCGACAGCGGCGAAGGGATCGCGCTGGGGACCGGCCTCGTCAACCTGATCGCGACGGTCACGGAGAGCGACGGCCAGTACCAGGATCTCAGCATCGATCTCGGCAAGCAGCTGACGATCACGGACGACGGCCCGCGAATCGAGGCGGCGGGCACCGCCCCATCGCTGACGTTGAGCGAGACGCATCTGACGGCAACGGCGCTGGACGACCACATCGCGGGCTCGGCACCGGACGCGGCGTTGACGACGACTTCCGCCGATTTCTCGACGGCGTTCACTTCGGTGCAAGGCGCCGATGGCGCGACCATCCGCTACGCGCTGACGATCACCGGCGGCAACGGCACGGCGTCGGGGCTGATCGACTCGCATACCGGCCTCGCTGACCTGCTGGTTCTGAACGGCAACACGATCGAAGGCCGCGTCGGCGCGACCAACGGCACGCTGGCATTCACCATCACGCTTGATCCAGCCACGGGACGCGTGACCTTCACCGACTACCGGCCGGTGGAGCAGCCGCTCGGCACCAGCCCGGACAGCGGCGAAGCCGTATCGCTGGCCGCGGGCATCGTGAGCCTGAACGCCACGATCACGGACAAGGACGGCGACTTCCAGAGCGCCAGCCTCGACCTCGGCACCAAGCTAAGCATCAGCGACGATGGCCCCTGCATCCGGGCCAATTGCACCGCTCCGTCGTTGACGCTGAGCGAGACGCACCTGACGGCAACGGCGCTGGACGACCACATCGCGGGCTCGGCGCCGGACGCCGCGCTGACGAAAATTTCCGCCGATTTCTCGACGGCGTTCACCTCGCTCCAGGGCGCCGACGGCGCGACGACTCACTATGCACTGACGATCAACGGAGGTGACTGCACCCCATCCGGTCTGATCGATTCGCATACCGGCTGCTCCGACGTGCTGGTTCTGAACGGCAACACCATCGAAGGCCATGTCGGCACAGCGAGCGGGGCGCTGGCATTCACCATCGCGGTTGATCCGGTCACGGGATGCGTCACCTTCACCGAATATCGCGCGGTGACGCATCCGTCCTGCGACAACCCTGACAGTGGCGAAGCTGTGTCGCTGACCGCCGGCGTCGTCAGCCTGGTTGCCACCATCACCGACAAGGACGGCGACTTCCAGAGCGCGTGCATCGACCTCGGCAAGCAACTGACGATCACGGACGATCACCCGAGCATTTGCGGCTTCCCGGAGACCTTCGTTGCCGCTCAGGACCATCAGACTGCGACAGGCACCTACGATATCAATTTCGGCGCGGATGGCGATGCCGCGATGTTCGTTGCCGTCCACAACGGTCCAGTCGGCTGCACGGGATATGATCTGGCCACGTCATGCCTGGGCAACGGCATTACCGCGGTGCACGTCACCGGACATGGCGATGATTACAACTTCTACTATACGACCCATGAGGTGGGCGGCGGCGTCGAACTCGACGCGTATCTAACCGATTGCGGCGGCAGGCTGGACGATCCGTATTTCAAGTTGCTGATCGATCCGGATGGAACCTTCTGCTTTGATCTCGAGCACGCCGGGCCGTCGAAGGACGTCACCGTCAGCGGCTCGGATTTTGATGCCCCGATTTGCGGTACGCCGTCATTGACTGCTCCGGACGGACAACTGGTGATTACCGGGTCCGACTGCGCCGGCCATCCGCTCGATGTCAAGGCATCGGACTGCGGTATTGCGGTCGGCGACAGCGGATTGCAAATGGACCCGGCCGAGCAGTTGAACCTCGCGTTCACCGAGAAACAATCGCAGGTCAGCTTCAATCTCACTGAATGGCAGGGCTACGGCACCGCCGGTGTGATCTTCAAGGTTCTCGATGGCAGCGCCGACGTTCACGACTTCTGCATCGATGTGCCCAGGCCGCTCTGCGGCAGCGCGAGCTTCATGGTCCAGGAGACATCGGACGCATCGCTGATCGATACCTACTCCTTTGATGCCACGACGACGACATACACGCTTTACGTTGACAGGTCGTTCAGCCAAGTCCAGGTCGATTACGATCGGGTGGAAGCCGGGTGTCCCACCTTCGCGGTCAACAACATCAGCTATACCGAGAAGACGAGCATCAACGCGGATCTCCTGTTCGATGTGACAGCGGTCGATGCGGACGGCGATTCGGCCACGACCAACCTTCAGGTCGATATTCAGTGTCACACGGCGGGGATGGACGCCTTCATATTCGCCGCCAGCCCGGACAGCGCGGCGCCGCCGGCCGGCGGCAGCGCTCCAGCGCCCGATGTTAGTCCGATGTCAACGAGTAGCCACGAGGACGTGGCGTTGTCTCAGGCAATGCTGCCCTTCGTAGACAGCGGAACGACCGGGCAGTCCTTTCATTTCGCGGAGCCTTCGAGCCTTGAACAGCAGGGAGTTGTGTCTCCTCCACAATTCGCTCAAAGCCCCACGTGGTTCGGTCACGACGATTCCGCCGGATTTCAGCTGGCACAAGGAGTTGCAGTTGGTGGAACGCCGGCAATGGGGCCGGCTATCCCGGCGCAAACAGATTTCTTCCCGGACCATACGCCGGACACCGTCGTGACCCATCCGCTACACGATCTGATCGTGTAGCGATCCCTTCGTCGAGCGATCCCTTCGGTAGCGATCCTTGGGCGCGTGGCCGGCATTCTGGCCCGCGTCGGACGTTGACGCGGGCCAGAACCGTTTCTCGTGTCAGTGCCAGCCCTCGCCGGCCTTCAGCGCCGCCGAGAGGCTACGCACGGGACGGGTCACCAGCGGGTCGAGGTCGAAGCGCTTTTCGAGCATCTTGAGGATCGACGTCGTGTCGAAGTCCTCATGCGCGACGCCCGACTTGTTGAAGCGCTTGGCGATCAGGAGCGCCGGAATGCGGGTGCCCGGGCCCCACTGGTCCGCAGCCTTGGCTTCGGCACCATGGCGGTTGAACGGCGGCGGAGGAACGTGATCCCACTGTCCGCCGAACTCGTCATAGGTGATGACGATCAGCGTGTCCTTGCCATCCGGCCCCTCCACGATCGCCTTGACGAGATCGACGAGATGCTGGCTGCCTTCGGACTCGCTGGTGTAGCCCGGATGCTCGTTCTCCTCGCCGATCGGCTTGATGAAGCTGACCTGCTTCAGCCGGCCGGTCTTGGCCGCCTGGATGAACTCAGCCTCGTCCTTCAGGTGATCCTTGCGGGCTTGCGTTCCGGGCGCGTAGTTGGCGAAGTAGTTGAACGCCTGATGGTGGTACTGGAAATCCACGTCCGGGCAGTTCGGGAACACCGCCGTGGAAACATGGTTCGGATCGTTGCAGGTCGTGCCGTTGCCGTTGGTCCAGCCCGACGCGCCGACGTCGCCGTTGGCGTTCGACCAGCCGCCCGAATACCAGGCCCAATCGACGTGCTTTGCCGACAGCCGATCGCCGATGTTCGGCGTGTGCAGCGGCGGCAGGCGCTTGATGTCGGCGGTGCCCGGCGAATAGGGCTGATAGAACGGCTGCGTGGTGTTGATCGCGTAGTCGCCGCAGGCGAGGCCCGCCGGCAGGCCGGCTTGATTGCACTTCGCCGTCAGCTGCGCATCCTTCACGGTCGAGAGCGGCGTGTAGAGCGGCGTGCTGGTCGGCATGCCATTGGCATCGACGATCGAGTGGAAGTCGTTGGCGCTGCCGTCGTTCAGGGCACCGACGAACTGCGGCGCCGCGGCGGCGACCAGGAACTGGTGGTTGAGGAACGAACCACCGAACGCGCCCTGGAAGAAGCTGTCGGCGATGATGTAGTTCGGCGCGCCGCGGCCGTGGAGATAGGTGTAGATGGGCAGCTTCTTGGTGTCGTAATAGCCCATCACCAGACCCGCCGCATCGCTGCCGGTCATGTAGCGGTTCTGCCGACCGCCGTTGAGCTGGTACTGCTCGCTGTAGAAGCGGTGCACGATGTCCGCGGTGCAGCCGCCGGGGGCGCCGGTGCCGTTGAGGAAGCCATGGGCCGCGAAAGCGCCGAGCGGCTTCGGGCAGGTGGTGGCCGAGGTCGGAATGAATTCGTTGATCTCGAACGGCTTGTTCTTGAACGCGCTCAGGATCGCGACCGTGCCCGTATTGTCGGTGCAGCTTGTCGGCTGCGGCGACGGAGAGGTCAGGTTGACGTCGTTCTGCAGCAGGCAGGCATAGACGGTCTGGTTGTCCTGCCGAACCTGCAGGGTGTGCGCCGAATCGGCATCGGATGTGCCGTTGATCCGGTCGCGGCCGACATCGCCCCAGTGGCCGTAGAGGTTATCGAAGCTGTGGTTCTCCTGATAGATGACGACGATGTGCTTGTACTGGCGCACGCCTTCATGACCGCGATCACGCAGATCGCGCAGCTCGTCCCTGATCTCGTGCTTGAACTCATCAACGATCTTTTCGACCAAATTCTCTGCGTTTGCTACCGGCGAGATGGCAACGGCGCCAGCAACAACCGCGAGCGCCGGAATGGCTCCCCAAAGCCGCATAGTGCTCTCCTGATTTAGAAAGAAATAGAAATGGAGCTACACGCTATGCAAAACACATTTCGCTGGGATGACTGTTTTTCGACGCGCGCACAAACGCGCGGAATGATGCTCGCGCACCAACAGACTTTCATGCTGTCAAACGCAGACTCCGTTGCAGTTCGCTGATCGAGCGTCATCAAACCGCAATCAAAATTCGTCTATCCAGTCAGATGGTCATTGATCCTGCCGACAGGAAACTGTCACCTCCGCGACATCTTCCGACGCACGGCAGCGCATATGCATTTGTGACAGGGGCGTTTTCGCGCAATGGCTTGGGATATTCTGGCGTCCGGCTCCGGAAAACATCGTGCAGCTGCCGATCGCGTTAGACCGTCACGCGTCGCGTGGCTGGCGCTCGTCGTTGCGCTGCTTCCGTTGCGCGCGACGGCGTTCCCGCTCGGCGGCGACCAGACCGTGCTGCCGGCCGGCACCGAATTTTCCGAGGAGGCGCTGGCGCGGCCCCGCGAACTCTTTCATTCCGAAGCCGTCGGTGGGCGAAAGTCCTATTTGGTCAATCTCGGCGATCTCGCGTTCAACTCGCCTTCCATCCTGGGCGGCAAGGCGCGTCAGGCCGAGATGAGCTGCGGCACCTGTCACGTCAACGGCGCATCGAACCCGAAACTGTTCGTTCCGGGCGCATCCTCCCGCCCCGGCACCTTCGATGCGACCAGCCTCATCTTCAACGCGAAGGCGTTCAACAGCATCCTCGATCCGGTCAGGATTCCGAGCCTGCGCGGCGCCCGCTTCCTCGCCCCCTACGGACATGACGGGCGCATCACCTCGCTGCGCGACTTCGTCTATAATGTCATCGTCAATGAATTTTCCGGTCCGAAGCCGCGCGACGAGGTTCTCGACGGCCTCGTCGCCTATGTCAACGATATCGATTTCCTCCCCAATCCGAAGATTGCGCCCGGCGGCAGGCTTGCCGCGCAGGCGAGCCTCGCCGAGCGCCGCGGCGAGGCGCTGTTCTTCAAGCCGTTCCCCAAGCAGGCCGAGCTGAGCTGCGCCGGCTGTCATGTTCCGGGTGCAACCTTCAACGACCAGATGCGCCACGACGTCGGATCCGGTGGACTGGTCAAGACACCGACTCTGCTGAACGCCAACTTCAACGCCCCGTATTTCCACGACGGCCGCTACGACAGCTATGAACAGGTGGTCGATCATTTCGATCGTGTGTTCGACCTCGAACTGTCGACCCAGGACGCCCAGGACCTTGTCGCCTATCTGAATGCGGTCGGCGATGGCGAACGCCCGTTCGACAAGGACGGCGTTATGCTCCGGATGAAAGAGGTGCTCGAGCTCTCGAGCGTCCTCGAGGTCGCGATTCCGGCTGCCGATACCGCGGTGGTGTCACTGGCCGTGACCGGGGTCGGGGCCGAACTGCGCGAACTGACCGAGCGCATCCCGGACATCAGGAACACCGCAATCGGTGGCAAGGACGAGCGGCTGGCGGCGCGCGCGATCCTGAAGGACCTCGTTCTCACCCTGCGCCGCATCGATCTCGACGTCGCCGCCGGCCGTATCGACGATGCGATGGCCGAATATCGCAACTTTGCGCAGCTGGTGCACTTCGACGTACCCGTCGCCCTGAAAAAGGCCGAACCCTGGTCGCTGTTCAACAGCAACGTGCATCAGTCGCACTACACCGCGCTCGGCCGGATCCTGCCGGTGACAAGCCAGCAGTCGCAGTAACGGGCGGCGTGCTCACTCCGAAGCCGGCGGCTCAACCCATACGTCGCTCTGCTGGATCCGACGGATCAGCGCTTGCGGGTCGAACCTGCGCAAGCCTGCGGGAATTTCAAACGTTTGCGCCGCCTGCGGCTCGTCGCGGATGTGATCGACAGCGATCACCGTCCCATCCGCGGTCTTGATCCGTACCGGAAATCTGCGCGCGCGGTCGATCCAGCCGACGAAGCTCAAACCGGACGGCGCAGCGATTCGAAAGACGTCGGTATTCTGCCCAGCGATGGTTTCCTCTCCGTCGCGCTGGCAGTGCCACGCCGCGAGATCGACCGGCGCGGACAGCTGCGCCATCGCCAGCCATTGCCGACAGGGATCATCCGGATCGACCGGAATGAACATTTGGGTGAGCGGGCTCGATTGCCGCGCGTCCATGTAGACCCGTGCCGCCGGACGGATGAAATAGGCTGCGGGCTTGCCCGTATCGATCAGGAAGAAGCCGTCGGGCAGCGCGCTTGTCTCGATCCGTGCTTTTCCGCCGGAGACCCGCAGGGCTCCCATGGCGGCTGACGTATCGTCCTTGTTCGCGACGAGGTCCGCGGAAAATTGCTGCGCCATGGTCGGGATCGCCGCGCCGGCCAGGATGGCGACGGCAAACAGGCCGGCCGCGACGCTGCTGCTGATCGCACACGTCTTCTCGTTGCGTTTCATCGCATGTCTCCGGCCGATCAGGTGGTGGGCGGGTAGAACAAGACAGCGCCGACCGAACCATTGGTTCGATCGGCGCCGGGCTCGGATGGAGTCAAGACCTCGCTGTGGGCGAGAGCTTGATCACTCGGTGTAGGACAACGTGACCGGCTTGCTGAAGTCGAACGCGTCGAACATGTCAGACAATGCCGGGCTGTTGGTCGGAACGTACTCGTTGTTCTTCGAGTAGCTCGGGTTCGGCAGGTTGTCGCGGCTGCGGTTCGTGAGCGGCTGGAGAGCCCAGTTGCGCTCGATGAACTTCAGCAGCGAAACGTGGTCGGCGTAGTTGTGGTTGACCTTGCCGCCCGTCGAATAGGGCGAAAGGATCAGGGTCGGAATGCGCGGTCCGTCGCCGAAGAAGTCGATGGACTGCTGGTAGCCGGAGTCCCAATAGCCGCCGGCCTCGTCCCAGGTGATGAAGACCGCGGTTTCAGCCTTCAGCTCCGGGTTATTATCCAGCGAGTTGAGCACGTTCAGGACATAGGCCTCGAACAGATCGACCTTCGAGCTCTGCGGATGACCGTCGAGCAGGCCGTCCGGCTTGCCGAACGACACCGCAGGCAGCGTGTTGTTCTGGATCGCTGTGATCAGATCGGCAGTGTCCTTCATGTGAGCCTGACGCACGGCCGGGTTGGCCATGATCGAGGTCGCATACTGGAACGGATTGCAGATCTGGCAATAGGCAACGCCGAGCGCGTGCGCCGGATCGGCGACCGCAGCGGCGCTGAGGTTCGGGTTCGACGGGTTGGCGGCAACCGCGGCGTTGGAAAGCGCCACGGCGTCGTTAAACGCGCCGCCATAGAACGCCCAGGAGATGTTCTTCTCCATGAGCGCATCGCCGATCGTGCGAACCGACGACGGCGGCACGTTGTTGCCACCCGACAGCGCACCGTTCGGCAGATAGCCCGGGTTGACGTTGTTAAGCATGTAGTAGTGGTTGGGCTTGCAGTTCGGCTCCGCCGCGTATGGCAGATTGTTGAGGTAGGTGACGATCGGCTTGACGCCCGGCTGGAACACGTCTGAGCAATTGCTCCAATTGCCATCGACGGTGTAGCGGTTGACCGAACCCGCGACCGGATTCGGATTGGCGATCAGGTTGGCCGGCGGCGTCACCGGATTGCCCTTGCCGTCGCTCCAGAAGGCCGCGTCGCCGGTACCGAGCATGAAGTGGTTCGCGCCGGTGCCGCCGTGGAACGACTGGTGGAAGTTGTCGCTCAGGGTGAAGCGATCGGCGAGCATCTTCAGGACCGGAGCCTGCCCCTGCTGGGCGTTGTAGTAGCCCATCGAGTTGGCCATGCTCTTGTTGGACGCCGAATAGGTCGCCATCACGAACGGGAACAAATCGTTCAGGCAGCCCGAATTGTTCTTCTTAGTGGCATTGGCGGCGCTGCAGTCTTCCTGCTGCCAATCCTGATAGAAGCGATGCGTCGAGTCGCCGGTGTAGTCGTCGTCGCTGATCTGCTCGCCCTGCAGCTGGAACGGTCCGTTCAGACCGCCGGCGCCGGGAATGCGGGTATCCAGCACACCGGTCGGCAGGCCGCTGAAGCCGGTGGTGAGGATATCGAGATCGGCCGGATCCATGTCCTTCTCGACGCTGGCTTCGGCGATCGTCTTGAACGGAGCGCCGGTGTCGCTCTGCGCGGTCGGCGTGCCGGCCGTGTTCGGCTGCGGCATCGGGTTGGTCGCGTTGTAGGGCGACTTCCCGATCGTCGGTGCGCCGATATAGTACAAGGGCTGGCCCGCGACCGAGGACTGCTGCGCCTGCGCAAAGTTCGGTCCCGGCGTTCCATCCTCGTTGACGATGCCCTTCGACAACAGGTTGGAGATGGTCTGCCCCTTGCCCTTCGGCTTGTAGATACCGAAGGTGTGATCGAGGCCGCGGTTTTCACCGATCAGGATGATGACGTGCTTGATCGGCGACGCGGTCTTCACGCCGTGATCGCCGTCACCATGATGGCCATTGTTCTCGTGCTTCGCACGATCGCCCTCTTCGTGCGCCTGGTGATTGTGATGCGGACGCTTGTCCCAATCACTGCGGCCGCCCGGATAGTGAGCGGCATATGCGGCTGTTGCGACGAGCACCGTTGACGCGATGCAGAGCGCGGTGCTGGTTCGCCAGTGCTTTTTGTAATTCAAACTCATTGTCGACCTCAGGGTGTTTGCGGTTAGCAACACACACTGCTTAGTGCGACAATATGACGCATGGTTTTCGCTTACGTGAAAACGCGCGAGAAATTTCGAAACGTTCAAATATTTTCTGTGGAGACATCTGCTGCTGCGCTGCAGCTCCACGATTCAACGATGCAATCAGGGCTAGAAAATTGATCGAGCATCCGCGTCACGCCGCAGATCGCAAAATCATCGCGTTACAGTGCAATCAGCGCGAAAGGTGTTTGGAGCGCATCACCTGGCGAAGCGCAGCATAATGTTGGTCATGCACGTCTTGATTGAATAGCGACCATGGCTCGGCGCTGGCCAACAGCGCAGGCACTGCAGCAGCCATCAGATTGCGATAATTCCTGAACTCGGTGGCGGCATCCGCGTTGCGCCCTGCCGCAACCGCCATCTCGATTCGCCGCAGCGTGAGCACGAGCTCCTTGAGGCCGCTCCGCGCGAGTACACGCTGCTGCTCGCCGCCCGAGACGCTGGTGTTCTTGCGGTCGGGATATTGCTCGGTCAACTCGCGCAGTTCGCGGCCGATCGTATCGACCGCCAGCGCGACGATGTCCTTGTCGCCGGCAGGAATCGCGGTCGCGAGCACCATCGAGAAATCGTTGATCTCCTTCAGCGTTGCACCGGCACCGTCGCGCTCATAGGGCTGCGCGCCATCGCCGACCGCCGTGAGATAGGCAACGAGGTCGCCCTTGTCCTGCGCCGAGAGGTCGAGCTGAAAAGTCCGGTCGAAATAGTCGACAACCTGGCTGTAATTGTCGAAGCGGCCGTCGTGAAAGTACGGCGCGTTGAAGTCGGCGTTGCGCAGCGTCGGCGTCTTGAACAGGCCGCCGGAACCGATGTCGTGCTGCTGGTGATCGACGAAGCCGGACGACGGAACGTGGCACCCCGCGCAGCTCAATGATGGATCGTGCGGAAACGGCTTCGCGAACAGTGCTTCGCCGCGGCGCTCCGCGTCGGTGATCTTGCCGGCCAGCCGTCCGGCGGGACCAAGGCTCGGATTGGGCAGGAAGTCGATGTCGTGAATATAGGCCACGATCGCATCGAGCGTCGCCGGCGACGGCTCGGGACCTGCGAACTCGTTGGTGATGACGTTGTGAACGAAGTCGCGCAGCGAGGCGAAGCGGCCGTCGGCGCCGTAGGGCGCAAGATAGCGGGCGCCGCGCAGGCTCGGGATCCGCACGGGATCGAACGCCAGATTGTTGGCCTTCGGATTGAACAGCGGACCGGTGGTGTCGAACGTGCCGGGCCGGCTCGACATCTTCGGCATGAAGAATTTGGCGTTGTTCGCGCCATTGACGTGGCAGGTGCCGCAGCTCACGCCGGCCTGCCGCGCCACGTCACCGAGCAGCCCCGGCGAATTGAACGCGAGATCGCCGAGATTCACCAGGTAGGACTTGGCTCCGGTCCGCTCGGACTGGAACACCTCGCGCGGCTTGTCGAGCGCATCCTCGTTCAGCTCGGTCGCAACAGGCAGCACGGTCTTGTCACCGTCGACCGGAAACGCCACCGCATGCCCAAACAGTGCCAGGGCGATGACACCGGAGAGCAGCGCAGCCAGACGCAGGTGAAGCGATCTCATCGCACCTGGGCCTCCAGGGTCGGCCGCTGCAGCCCGAGCTTTGCCGAGGCGCTCTGCAGCGCAACGACCAGTTCCTCGCTGGTCTGGCGCAGTTCGGCAATGTTGACATGCGGCAGGTCTGGCGTGGCGACGATCGCTTCGAGCTGCTCGATCCGGTTGGTCACCATCTCGTCGAGCTTGCCGTCGACCGTGTTGAGCGCGGCCGAGAAGATCGTGTGGTAGGCGAAGTCGATGCCGGCGATGTTGTTGCGCATGTCGTCCAGCGAGGTGCCGCTGATGCGCGACTCGCCGCCATCGGCTTTGCTCTCTCCGACTTCGTAGGCGAGGCGCACCGTGCCATCCAGGAGGCCCTGCGGCGTCAGCTTGATATCCTTGAGCTTGCCGTGGAGATCGTTCAGATGTCGACAAGGCCGGTCGCATCGGTGGCAACGTCGGTGCTGGCAGCTCCGAACAGTTTCGCCTCGATGGCGTGGAACCCGCTGTCGGCGTTCGGCCAGGCGTCGATCTGCGCATCGAGCTCAGGCACAAAGCCCGCGGTGAACACCTCCGAGCGCTCCCAGCCGGCGCGCGCCGACAGCCAGGCCTTCTTCGCTCCAGGCAAATCCGCCGCCGCGGCGCGCTCGCGCAACGCACGCGCGCCTGTCAGCGCACTGGCGACGCCCTCGATCAAATATGGCCGGTAGCGCTCGGCGCCCTCCTCGAGAGCGCCGGCATTCGCGGCGCGCACGCCTGCGAACGCTGCCAGCAAAGCAAGGCACGCCGCCACTTGCATCTTGTGCATAGTCAACCCACTCGTCTGCCACGAAGGGCTCGCGGCATGTAGTGGGGCGAACTATTGTCGGTATCCTATGCGGATTTGTGACAGCGCGGACTTTTTGTCGCATCTTTTCTGCTTCGCCAGCGTCGGTGACGATCACAATCTCGCAAACTCGTTCGCGCTGCTGTAGACCGATTGAAATTGAACTGTTCAACGCGCGTGAGTTGTTGCAGCACAACGCCCGCACCTGTCACTTGTCCGTCGTCATGCAGATTGATCGCGAAGCTCTTTATCTTATCGGATCTTACGGCGCGCTTTGCATACTCTGCTGCGCCGTCGCGCTGATCGATCTTCGCCACGGCATCATTCCCAATTGGCTGAACCTTGCGATCGCGGCGCTCGGTCTCGCAAACGTCGTCGTCACCGAAGGCACCATGGCCGCCTTCACCGCCATGGGAATCGCGGTCCTGGTCGGCGCCCTGTTCCTGCTATTGCAGCGTGTTTACTTCGCCTTGCGGCAAGTCGACGGATTGGGGCTTGGCGACGTCAAGTTTCTTGCCGCTGCGGCGATCTGGGTCGGCGCGACAGGCATTCCGACCCTGCTGCTGATCGCGGCACTCGCGGCGCTCGGGGTTGCGGGCGGCCTGCAACTCGCCGGTCACGAGATGAAGCGTCAGACCTCGATCCCGTTCGGCCCGTTTCTGGCACTCGGGCTTCTCGTGACGCCTGCCCTTCAGAGCTGGCTTGCGCTGAACTAGCGCCACGGCCGGATACGCAGTCACATCTGGCGCCGCGCGGCCAAAGGCTTCCTCTCCGCGCTGACCGGAACGAGGCGGACATCGCCGCTCTCGCCGCCGCCGGGCTGAGGCAATGTGAGCACGGCCCCCTGATCGTCCTTCTGCATCGTGACCTCGCGGCCGTTGATGGACCGCAGCTTCCATCCCTGGAAGTCGTCGCCGACCTTCAGCCGCAGCGCCGTCTTGTTCGACTGATCGAGAAAGATCCCGAAGCTTTCGTCATCTCCCGCGATCGTGCCGACCAGCGACAGCGGCGGTGGCTCGATCGCGACCTTGCGCGGCGCCGGCGGCGCTGGCTTGCTGACCTCCGGTTCCGCAACGACGGCAGGCGGCGGCCGCCGCGACGGCGAGAACACCGGCCGGTCGCGCGTGTTGGACAGCGTCTTGAGCGGGATGCCCCACAGCGGATTGGCGCTAAGCGGCCGCGGCGTCGGTGCCGGCGACGGAGCCACCCGGACCGACGTCGCCGGTTCGGACGGTGGCGGTGAACTCAGCACCGGACCGCCGAGACGGGTGTCGTCGAGCATCCCGGCGTCCAATGCATCGCCGGATGGGGCAGGCACCGCAGCCGGCGCCGAATAGGCCGACACCGCCAACAGCACGATGGTCGCTGCGAAGCGTCGCATCATTTGGCTCCTCGCCATTGTCCGGAGACGCCGAGCAGCACGCGCAGCTTGCCGGGATCGGCGCCCTTGGCGGCCTCGTCGGCGACGGGTTGCACGACCAGCTGGTCGATGAACAGGAACGGCATGCCGGCTTCCAGATCGTAGAGCACCTGCTGCAATTGCGCCTGCTCGATCTCGCTGCTCGCGACCATGCTGATGAAGCCGGCCTTGGCCGGCGCGTTGGGAACATCGAGCTGCGTCGACAGCACGTTGCCGCCGGCCTTGATCACCGCCCCCGACACCCGTTGCAGCAAGGTGGCGCCGGCGACCGTGACGGTCGCCCCCTCGAGATAGGCCGAGCCGGTCGGCATCGCGGGTTGACCGGGCGCGGTATTCGCCCTGGATCGCCCCTCCAGTTGCTCCAGCATTCCGGCCGCTGCCGCGACATCGCTGCGCAGGCCGATGATGTCGGAAAGCGATGAGATGACGACAAAGAGCAGCAGCACGAAGAGGCCGAGATAGCTTGCGGTCGCGACCATTGGCGAGGTGCTGACAGCCGTCAGCGATCGGGATGCTGCGCTCATGAGCCGGACCCAAAATAGGCTGAGATGTTGGCCTCGACGTGGAACCGCTCGGCCGATTCATTCGCCGCGCGCGTCGTCGGCGCGAAGAACGTCGCGCGCGTGAATTGCGGTGACTGCTCCAGCAGGCGGATCAGGGACGGCGCATCCTGAGTCAGTCCCACCACCTGCACCTTGTTGCCCTCGATGCGGAGCTCCGTCACATAGGTCGTGTCGGGCAACACGCGCGAGACCGCTTCCAGAACCATGACGCTCGACGGCGTCGTCTGCTTGCGCTTGGCCAAGAGGCCGAGCCCGGACGAGTCGCCACTGGCATCGAGACGCAGCGCGGCGCGGCGCTGGGCGATCCGGTGTTGCAGGTCGTCCTGCTCGGATTGCAGCCAACCGCCGAGATAGATGTTCAGCAGCAGCGAGACCGCGGCCGCGGCCGCCGCCGAGACCAGGCCGACGCGCAAGAGGCGCGGAACCGAAGGCCCGGCAAGGCCGCGCAGCGGCTTGTCGAGCAGCGTCACCTGCTGCGCGGCGCCGTCGCCGCCAACCGCCGGTGCCGAGACCGCGATGGAGGCGGCGCCGAGCATCCTCGCCATCCGGATCAACGGATCGACCTTCGTCGCTGCCGTCGCGCCGAACGCCACCTCAATGCGGTCATTGGCGATCGGCTGCGGCGAACTCCAGCCAAAGACGGCATCGGCGGCGCTCCATGGTGTCAGCCGATCGACCTGTGCGCGGATCATGCCGTCGAGGAAGTCGCTTGCCTGGCTCGGGAAATCGAGCACGCGGCTGACGATCTGATCCGATCGCAAACGCACCTCGATGCGGCTGCCGTCGAACGCGGTCTTCCAGTCGGCTGGCAGCGGAGGCTGCGGCGCATCGTGATCGAGCCGGAACGAAACCGGCATCGAAGGCGAGCCGTCCTTCGAGACCGCGAGGCGGGCGGTGAACGTGCCGTCGCCATTCTCGTCGAGCTCGATGCTGCGCCGGCGCATGAACCTGCCGGCGACGCCGTCGACGGCGGTCGCGACCGCGCCGATCCATTGCTCGAACCATTGCCGTGCTTCGGCAAGCATTGCCATCATCCTCTCTTGCGGAGCAGAACCGGGTTTCGCGGCTCGACATCGTTTTGCCAGGACAACACCCGATAAGGCTCGACCTTGTCGCCGAGTGCGATCACCGCCTCGGATGTGGTGCGGTGACCGTTGCGGAAGCGGATCGAGATTGCGATCCGGTAGCACGGGCTCTGCGCCGTCGATGCCGCGCTTTGCTGGTTTGGGGCCTGCGTCCCGGCAGCGATTCCATTCGGCGAAGCCGGGCGCGCCCCGAAGCCGTCCTGGTCCTTCCCCGATGCCTTATCGACGGCGAGAGCGACTTCCGGCGCGGCGATGGTCGGATCAACATCCGGACCGCCGTTGAACACCGTCACGAACGGCAACACGCGATCGACAAACGCTTCGGGGATGCCGGCGACCAGCGCCAGCTCGTTGACATGGGTGAACAGCCCCTGCCGCGGCGAATAGCCAAGCGCGTTGTAGCGCGCCGCCTCCACATTCTCGCTGCCTGGCGCGGGCCGGGTTCGCCAACCGACGATCCGGTCGGCGTATTCGCTGGCGGCGTCCTTCCGGGCGCCGAGCACGACGAACAGGCCGATCAGCATCTCCTTCGGTGCGTAATTCAGATCCAGGCGGCCGGCCTCCGACGTGAAGGTGACGCCGACGCTGGCATCGTCCAGCCAGAACTGAAACGCCCCGTACTGCGGCCTCGTCTTGTCGTCCGTCAGCGTCAGCTGATAGGCGGTGAGCTCGAGCCCAGCCGACACCAGCGCCTCGGTCTGCAACGACAGGTCGCTGGCCGCCAGCGCGCGCGCCGACGCGGCCAGATAGGCCGAGAAGATGATCGCCAGCGACGACAGCGCCAGCAGGATCCAGAGCACGGCAACGATGACGAAGCCGCGATTAGCCGGCGATCGGCCGATATTGCCGGACGCGCGCATCACGTCTTCCCCTGATCGGCAGCACTGCCGGAACTCTGCTTGTCGCCGCAATTGCCGTCCGGCTTGGTGCAGTCGCTCGGAATCTGGACATGGACCGGCGCGATGGTCGACACCGACAGGACGCGCTGGCTCGCCGCATCGCGCACGGTCAGCCGGATCATCGTCGGCAGCCTGTCGGCGTCCTTCCACGCGCTCTTCCAGGCCCGGTCAGCGCCGGCATAGGCGAAGGACAGCCGATAGGGCGCGCGCAGCAGCACGACCGGGCTGGCGAGATGGACCTGCTCCGACAGCGACACGCCGTCGGCGAGCGGCGTGAAGCGCGTCTGCGTGCGAACCGTGACGAACTCGCCGCGATCCCTGACCTCGCCAAGGCGCACCACGTCAAGCCCCGGCCCGGCGTTCGGTCCCACCGACGTGCGCACGAACATCACGGACAGTTCCGATCCGTCGAACAGCGGCTTGTGGCTGTCGCGGTTGGCGGCAACGAACTCCGCGGCGGCAAGATCGGCGCCGATCCGTTCCAGCGCTATCCCGATCAATTCGCTGCGCTGGATCCGGTCGAGGCCCTTGTTCCAGCTCGGCAGCCATTGCGCCGTGATGCTGGCGAGCGCCGACAGCAACAGCCCCATCAGCGCCAGCGCGACAATGGTCTCGATCAGCGTGAAGCCGCGCTCGCCCGTTCGCTGGTCTGCCCACGCCCGGGTCATTCCGACGACCTCGGCATCAGGCGCACGGTGCGAATGTCGGACAGCGCGCCGCCCGGAGATTTGACGCGGATCCGCACCAGCTCCGGAGCCCAGGGCACGTTGTTACCTTCGGGCACCTTCCAGTCGCCACCGAGCGGAGCGACGTCGATGGTCCAGCGATAGCCCTCCGCCTGCCCTGTCGAGGTGCCCGACTGCAATTCCGCGCGGGGCGGAATGCCGACCGTCATCAAGGTGCGCACCGCCTGCATCAGCGCCACGTGCTGCTCCAGCGCTCGCACGCCGCGCGTCTTGACGCCCATGACGGCGCCGATCGCAACGATCGAGACAGCCACCAGCGCCAGCGCCACCAGCACCTCGATGATGGTGAACCCCGCATCAGCGCGGTTAGTTGGCGGCGACGTCGCGAGCAACGATTTCTACCCTTCCGGTAAGCCAGTTGACGCGGACCTCATATCCCGCATCGAGCCGCGTCAGCGCGATGGAGCCGCCGCAGGAACCGCCATTGGCGAAGAAGCGGATGGTCGACAGTGCGGCGTGGCGCTGACAGCTCTGCGGCAGCACGGCATCGAACCGCACGTCCTCGGGGATCCGCACCGTCATGCGCGACGCGCCGGAGTGGATCACCCGGCTCGGTGCATCGATCAGCGTCGCAACGCTGGTGCTGCGCTCGATCGCCGCATTCCGATCGGCCTTCAGCAGCGTCGCGGTCTGCAGCGCATAGGCCTGCAGGCGCGATCGCGAGGTCTGGTGCGGAATGAACGGAAGCAGCACGGCCGCCAGCAGCGCGATGATGGCGAGCACGCACACCATCTCGAGCAGGGTGAAACCGCGCTGCGTCGCGTCGTTCATGCTTGCCAAGCATCCTTACTGGTCGTTGTTGGCCGCGGTGGTCTTCTCGAGCGAGATGTCGGCGGAGGTGCCGCTGCCGCCCTCCTGACCATCGGAGCCGTAGGAGACGATGTCGTACGGCCCGTGTTCGCCGGGCGAGCGATAGAGATAAGGGTGGTTCCAGGGATCGTTCGGGACGTTGCCTCCCTTCAGATACGGGCCGTTCCAGGCCGCGACCCCCGGCGTGCGCCGGACCAGCGCGGCGAGCCCCTCCGCCGTCGACGGGAAGCGTCCGGCGTCGAGATAGAACAGGTCGAGCGCGCTGGAGAAGCTCTGCAGCTGAATTCGCGCGGTCTTGACCTTGGATTCGCTGAGATAGTTGAGCACGCGCGGGCCGATCAGCCCCATGATCAGGCCGATGATCGCGATCACGACCAGCATCTCGACCAGCGTGAAGCCCTCCTGCCCCGAACGCCTCTGGCCTTGCGACGGTGTGCGGGCGCGTCCCGCCCGCGTGGCGAATGCCCTTATGATGGTGTTGCGCGATATCATGGCCGATGACCCCTGCTCTAACCGACAAGCTGCGTGACCGAGAGCAGCGCCGTCATGACCGACACGATCAACCCACCCACGACGGTGCTGATCGTGATGATCGCCAGCGGACCGACGATGCCGACGACGCGGTCCAGGCTGCGCTGCAATTTTGCTTCGTAGAATTCCGCGACCCGCCCGGCCAGCACCGGCAGCTGCCCGGTCTCTTCACCGAGCCGCAGCATGCGGACCGCCATCGGCGGCAGGCTGTCCGCCACGGCGAGTGCTTCCGATAATTTGCCGCCGTGACGGACGCGGTCGGCGGCGGCGGTCCAGTTCGCCTCGCTTCCGGTCACTGACATGATGTCGACCAGGATGCGCAACGCCGCGGTGAGGTTGACGCCGCTGCCGAGCAGGACGCCGAGATTGCGGCAGAACAGGCTGGCGCGATAGAACTGGAAGGCGCTACTGATGCCCGGCACGCGCGAGATCGCATTGACCAGCGCGGCGCGCACGCGCGCCTGCCGCAGCAGCCACCACGCGAGCGCAATCGTCGCCGCACTGATCAGGCTTGCCGCGGTGGCGTTGGCGCGCAGGAAATCCGACACCGCGATGAAGCTGGCGAGTGCCGTGTCCGACTTGCCGCCGAAATCGCCGAGCACGGTCGAGAATTGCGGCAGCACGAACAGCAGGAAGAACAGCATCACGCCGGACGCCGCGACCAGCACGAAGGCCGGATACTGCATGGCGTCGGTCAGCTTGCGCCGCATCTGTTCGGAACGCGCGCGCTCGGTCCCCAGCATCTCCAGCACCGAATCGAGCGTGCCGGAGATTTCGCCGACCCGGACCAGCGCGATATACATCGGCTGGAACAGGGTTGGATGATCGGCGACCGCATCGGCAAAGCTCTCGCCGGTAAGCAGCGCGGCGCGAATTTTCGCCACCACCGGACGCATCCGGCCAACATCGGCGTCGCCGGACAAAAGCTCCAAGGCATCGTCGAGCCGCGCGCCGGCCTTGAGCAGCAGCGCGAGATCGCGCGTGAAGGTGGTGACCTCGGCCGCGCTCGGCCCGCCGAACAGGCTGCGGCCGCCGGCGGCGCCGGATGCGCGCTTGTCCTCAGTGGTCTCGATCGGCAGCAGCTTGAGATATTCGATCCGCCGCGCCACCTCGGCCGCGGTCGGGGCGGAGATCGTGCCGTTCACGATCTCGCCGGCCTGGGTCAGAGCGCGATAGCGATAATTCGGCACGTCGTCACCGCACCGTTGCGACGCGGAGGATCTCGGCGGGCGAGGTCAATCCGGCGCGGCATTTCGCGACCCCATCGTCGAGCATCGTGGTCATGCCCGCCCGGATCGCCATCGTATCGATCTTCAGCCCGTCGGTTCGCTCCCCGATCAGTTCGCGCAGTTCATTGGACAGTTCGAGCAGTTCGAACACGCCGAGGCGGCCGCGATAGCCGGTTCCGCCACAGCGCTCGCAACCGCATGGCTCCTGAATGATCTCGCCGGCCTTGAAGCCGAGCGCGGCGAGCCGGGGATCCTCGGTGAAATCCGCTGTTGCCAGCGGCCGCGCCGTCTTGCAGCGCTCGCAGAGTTGCCGGACCAGACGCTGTGCAATCACGCCGCGCAGCACCGAACGCAGCAGATAGCCTTCGACCCCGAGGTCGAGCAAACGCGGCACCGCGGCAGCCGCCGTCTCGGTGTGCAGTGTCGTCAGCACCAGATGCCCGGTCAGCGCCGCATGCACCGCGACATGCGCGGTCTCGGAGTCGCGGATTTCACCGACCATGATCACGTCGGGGTCCTGGCGAACGAACGACCGCAGGGCGGTGGCGAAGGTCAGGCCGATCGCGGGCTTGATCTGGGACTGGTTGACGCCGGGGAGCTCGTATTCGACCGGATCCTCGATGGTCAGGATCTTGCGGCTCGGCTCGTTGAGGATCGACAGGATCGTCGCCAGCGTCGTGGTCTTGCCGCTGCCGGTCGGTCCCGTGATCACGACCATGCCGTGCGGCAGCTTCAAGAGCCGCCGCAGCTTGGCTTCGTCGGGCTCCGAGAACCCGAGCTTTTCGACCACCAGCAGGCCGCGATCCTTGGGCAGGATGCGGATGACACAGGATTCGCCGTGTTGCGTCGGCATGATCGCGACGCGGATATCGATGTCGGTGCGACCGGCCCGCAGCCGCGCCGCGCCGTCCTGCGGCAGGCGGCGCTCGGCGATATTGAGGTTGGCGATGATCTTGATGCGGGAGACCACCGCCTGTGGCAGCACGCCCGACAGCGCGGCGACCGGCCGGAGCAGACCGTCGATCCGCAAGCGCACCATCAGGCCGGCGGAAAACGGCTCGATATGGATGTCGCTGGCGCGAAGCTCGACCGCCTTCTCGATGAGATCGTTGACCGCGCGCACCACCGGCGCGCCGCTGGCGAGATCGCGCAGGCTCTCGATGTCGTCTTCCCGGGGCAATGCCGCCGCGCTGTCGGCGGCCTCGGCCTCCTCGGCACTGGAAGAGTTGTTCAGCACGATGGCGACGTCCTCCGACGAAGCCACTTTCACATCGATATCAGCGCCGAGCACGATCTGTGCGGCCCGCAGCGTCGCCTGATCGGTCGGATCGACGACCGCGAGCACCGTGGTCCCGTCGGCCGCCCGGCACGGATAGACCATGGTCTCGCGCAGGAAGCGCGGCGAGAACGACCCGACCAGCGGCTCGGCCGAGGTCATGTCCTGGAGCGTCAGGCGGGGAAGCGCAAAGAAGCGCGCGGCTTCGTCGGCGAATTCGGCCGGGGAGAGGCTGGTGACCTCCCACAGCTTCAATTGCCTGACGTCGGCGCCCTGCCCGGTCCGCTCAGCCGGCCCCTCGATCGGCGCCAGGTGATTGTTCTGACGTAGATAATCCACGAACCGAACGGACAGGTCGTTGGCCATTCTCGATATCCCGCCACACTATCCCGGATCAGTTCGTGCCAAGTGCCGCTGCGTGCCGTCGTGTTCGGCTCCCGGCAATTGTGCGGTTATCGATCCGAAGTGTGACAGCTGTGCGAAGTCACATCATTCGTCCCGCTCAAGAAACTTTGAGGGTGGCATCGCGGACACAAGCAGCGCGCCGGCTGCACTATTTAGGTGCGATGCGATGGGCAGGTCGCGAACGACAATCATGTAACCAATTTATTTCTGTCATGTTCGATCGCTAAGAGTCCCTCCGGGGTAGGACCGATCGTCGCAAGCAATCGAAATTTCAGTTAGTCAAAGCGAAGGGCCTTCATGCAACGCGTAGGCACAGTGGGCCGCTGCCCGACGATCCGTGGCGGCCTCGCAGCCATTTTTGCCTTGACGTCACTGGGGTTGTTGGCGTCCTGCAATTCCGCGACGGTCGGCGAGAGCGTGGACGCATCCCAACTCGACGTCACCGACAAGGTGCGCTCGCTGGATCTGGCGCAGCGCCAGCCGCAACCGGTGAACGCACAGGCGGCGACGGGCGGCAGCCAGAGCGGCAGCGTCCGCGCGGCGATTTATGACGGAAGCGAAGTCACGGCCGTCGCCGACGCGCGGCCGCAGCCGGCATCCAACGGCAACGGCTTCGATCTGAATTTCGAGAGCACGCCGGTGGCGACCGTCGCCAAGGTCGTGCTCGGCGACATCCTGCATGTCGGCTACACCATCGACCCGCGCGTGCAGGGCACGGTCAGCCTGGTCTCGGTTCGTCCGGTGCCGAAGTCCGACATGGTCTTCGTGCTTGAAAACGCACTCCGCCTGAGCGGCGTCGTGCTGCTCAAGGATACGGCGGGCTATCGCCTGACGCCGCTCGGCGACGCCGTCGGCGGCGGCCGCGTCGATGCCGCGGCGGCCAATCCCGAACCCGGATTCGGCATCTCGGTGGTCCCCCTGCAATATGTGTCGGCGCAGACCCTCATGAAGCTGACCGACAGCTTCGCCACCAGGGCGGGCGCGATCCGCGCCGACACGACGCGCAATCTGCTGCTGATCCAGGGCACCGGCGCCGAGCGCCGCACCGCGGTCGATACCGTACTTAGTTTCGACGTCGACTGGATGCGCGGCCAATCCGTCGGCATCTTCCCGATCTCGAGCGGCTCGCCCGCGCCTGTCATTGCCGAACTGGAGAAGATCGTCGATTCCGGCGAGAACGGCCTCAGCCAGAACGTCATCAAGTTCATGCCGATCGCGCGCCTGAACGCGGTGCTGGTGGTGACCAAGAAGCCCGACATGCTGCACACGGCCGCGACCTGGATCAAGCGCCTCGACCGCAACGACACGGCGCGCACTTCGGTCCATGTCTACCGCGTCAAATACGGCGATGCGCGCCAGATCGCGCGGGTCCTGACCGACATGTTCCTTGGCGGATCGTCCGGCAACCTGCTTGACAGTGCCGACAGCCAGCTCGCGCCCGGCTCCGGTACCTCGTCGACCTCAAGCGTCGCCGACCGTCTGTCGCTCAACAACAACAACGGCTCGAATTCAGGCATGAGCGGCTTCGCATCCCGCGGCACGTCGGGGACAGGCGCAACAGGCCAGGGCCTGGGCCAGGGATTCGGCGCCGGCGGACAAGCGAACAATCCCAACAATCCGGGCCAGGGCAACAATGCCGCGCTGGATGCCGGACGCGGTGCCGGCGGCGGCAACGGCCAGCCCGTCATGCAGGACGTCCGGATCACGCCCGATACCGTCAACAACAATCTGCTGATCTATGCCGACCAGGCCAACTACCGCATCATCGAGGCGACGCTGCTGCAGATCGACGAGCCGCAGCTCCAGGTCGCGATCGACGCGACGATCGCCGAGGTCACGCTCAACAACACCCTGTCCTATGGCGTGCAGACCTATCTCACCAGCCAGAACCTCGGCCTGAAGCCGAACACCGGCTCGATCCTCGGCACCCAGGCCACTTCCGCGCCCGCGACCACCACGGACGCGACCACCGGCGCGGTCTCGGTCGCGGGATCGCTCACCAATGCCTTCATCAACCAGAGCTTCCCGGGCTTCAACTTCCTGATCGGAAATGCGACGCAGCCGAGCCTGATCCTGGATGCGCTGCATGCCGTCACCAGCGTCAAGGTGCTGTCCAATCCCTCGCTGGTCGTGATCAACAACCAGGTCGCGACGCTGCAGGTCGGCGACGTCGTCCCGGTCTCGACCGGCAGCGCGACGGTGCTGACCACGAGCAACACGGTGGTCAACACCATCGACTATCGCAACACCGGCATCATCCTGAAGGTCTCGCCACGCGTCAGCGTGAACGGCACCGTGCGGCTCGATGTCGAGCAGGAGATCAGCAACGTTCCCCAAAGCAGCGGCAGCACGGTCAACCTGACGCCGACGGTGTCGGAACGGCGGGTCAAGAGCCAGATCTCGGTCGCCAACGGTCAGACCGTGCTGCTGGCCGGCCTGATCAGCGAGCAGCAGAGCGGCGCCCGCAATGCGCTTCCCGTGCTCGACCAGATTCCGGGCCTCGGTGACGCCTTCGGGCATCAGAGCAACGGCACCCAGCGTACCGAGCTGATCATCTTCATCCGCCCGCAGATCATCCGCAACGGTTCCGACGCCCAGACCGTGGCCGAGGAGCTTCGATCGAAATTGCGCGGCAGCATCGCCACGACATCGACCAATGCACCGATCACCACCAGCTATCACTGAGCCGGGCGGCAGGATGCGCCGCGTTCTCGCACGACGGACGCGTCTCTCGGCTTCGCTTGCGGTCGTGGTTTGGGCGATGACCGCCTCTGTCGCGAGCGCCGACAGCGTCGCGCGCGGATCGGCCGCCTTCCATCGCGGCGACTATGTCCGGGCGGCTCGGGAGCTCGCGCCGGCCGCCGAGCGCGGTAATGCACGCGCGCTCGGCATGCTCGGCTTCTTGTATGAGCACGGCTTCGGCGTGCCGCAGGCCTACGCAGCCGCCGCCGACTGCTACTATCGCGGCGCCGTGCAGGGCGACCCGTTCGCGCAAGCCCAGCTCGGCCTGATGTACGACAAGGGTCACGGCGTTCCGACAGATTTCGTGCTGGCCTACAAATGGCTCAATCTGGCCGCGGCCCGCTCGAACGGGCGGCAGCGCGATGCTTATCTCCGGTTCCGCGATGCGGTCGCATCCAAGCTCTCGACCTATGAAATCATTGCCGGTCAGCGGTTCGCACTGGAATGGGCCCCCGATCGGCCAGCGCCGGACGTGCACCTGACCGTCAAGTAATCGCGGCTTACGAGGGCGTGCGCTCGAGGCTCGCGGAGACGCGCCTGCCTCGTACCTTCCGCCGCCGCAACCGGCGCCAGCCGATCACGATCCCGCTGATCGAGATAATCGTGCCAGCCGCCGATAGCAGCCACACCACGACATCGCGCGCCGGCGAGATGCGTAGCAGCAGCGGGAAGTCGAGGCTGTGCAGCGCGTTGAACAGCCAGCGGTAGGACCGGCGGCTGTCGTCGCTGCGGTCGAGGATCTCGCCGGTGACGGGAGAGACGTGCAGCCAGGTGTGGGCGGGATCGTCGAAGCCGATCCGCAAGACGGGAAGCTCGCGCGCCTGGTGCAGCGTGTACCAGTAGGCGTCGGGTTCATCGAGCTGCCGCGCTGATGTCATCGCAGCGCCGGGCATTGCGTGTCGAGCGGCAGCGATGATCTCGTCGCGCGAGAGGGTCATCTGCGCACCGGTCACAAGATCGGCGATGCTGCGGCCGCCATTACCGTCGTCGAGCAACATCACCCCGTGTCCGCCGATCCAGACGAAGCGCGCCTCCACCGCCGGCATCGATGGCGACGACTGGAAGCCGGCGACGATGTCGGGCGTGTCGTGGCCGCTGTAGCCGATCGTAATCTCGCGGGTGATGCCGCGAGCGGAGAACGCGCCACCGGGATTGAGCGACAGCCAGCCGCTGAACATCCAGGTCAAGACGCAGATGCCGCCGATCAGGCCGGCGATGTGATGCCAGGCCATCCAGCCGCGATAGGGCGAGACGGCGCCGCTCGCATGGCGGCGCGTCAGCCGCAGGCGCAAAATGCCGATCCAGAAGCCGGTGACCGCGACCACAAGACAGACCCCCGAGATCCAAAGCACCACGTCTCGCCACAGCGGGCCGTCCTTGCGCAGGACGGTCGGATAGATCCAGTGCGGGATCGAACCAAGCCAGTTCCAGATGCGCTCGCGACGCGTGGTGTCGAGCGCGATCTCGCCGGTGCGCGAGGAGACGTAGAGTTCGGTGCCATCGGCGTCGCCGAGGCCGATCAGATAGAGCGGCCGCAACGGATCGAAGCGCGCGGTCACCGACCATTGGTCGCGCGTCACGGTGTCGAGCAGTTGGGGTTGCACCGCGCGCGGATGATGGCGCGCGATGGCCAGCGCCTGGTCCGGCGTGATGCGGTCGATCTCGCTGCCGTCGGTCGCCGAAATCGTGATCGTCCCTCCCTTCCAGCCGGTCACCCGATAGACGGGCGTGTCGTCCATCATCGCGAGCCGCAGGTCACGCGGATAACGCTCCACGCCCGCGATCGCCATCGCGCGATCGGGTGTGACCCGCACCTTGCTCCAGAGGACGACAGGAAGCGCGGCGAGGCGCTCGCTGTCGGTGAGGCGCGGAAAGGCCACGTACATCATGACGAGGCCGGAGATGAACCACATCGCGAAGAGGAGACACGTCGCAATGCCGATCCAGCGATGGACGACATAGAGCCATCGCCGCCCGCGCCGGATCAGAGCGTTGCGCATGGTCAAAACTTCACGTTGACGGACAATTCGGCGGTGCGCGGCATGCCGAGCAGCCACTGCCCGGTGCCGTTCGAGGTCACCGCGTAAACCTTGTCGAACAGATTGTAGAGGCGGAACGCGACCGTGGTGCGGTCATCCGGCTTCCATCTGATGCCGCCATTGACCACATTGTAGCCCGGCCGCAACTGGGTGTTGGCGAGATCGGAGTACATCGCACCGACGATCTGCACGCCGCCATAGACCGACCAGTTGGGCGCGAAATCCCACGTCAGCCAGACGTTCGAGACCTGCTGCGGCACGTTGACCGGGACATTGCCGTTGAAGCTGACGATCTTGCCGCCGACCACCTGGCTGTTGTTGTCGTATCTGGCGCGCAGCAGCGCAAGATTGGCGTCGACCCGCCAGCCGTCGCTCAGGGCGAGCCCGATCGATCCTTCGACCCCGCGCGATGATTGCTGGCCGATCTGCAATGCCAGGCCTCCGGTGGGATTGCCGGGATCGGGAATCGTGAGCCCGGTCTTGACGATCTCGTAGGCAGCCAGCGTCCACTCGCCGTGGCCGCCCCAGAACGCCTGCTTGACCCCGATCTCGGTCTGCTCGCCGGTCGCAAGCTGGAAGGTTTTTTGCGAGACGGGCAGCGAGATCAGGTTGCTGACCGGATCGACGCCGACCGCGTACTGGCCATAGAACGCGAGGTTCTTGATCGGCTCGTAAACGAGGCCGGCGCGCCAGCTGGTCCCCGATAGCTTCGTCTCAAAACTGTTTGCCGGCGTCTTGTAGTCGGTGCGCTCCACCTCGGGGCGATCATACCTGACCCCGGTGACCAGCGACAATTGATCGGTCAGCGAGAGCCGATCCTCGGCGAACAGCGCGTATTGATCGACGATCGCGTTGAAGCCCGGCGTGGTCGCCGTCGTCGTCGCGAAGAACGATCCCGGATCGAACACGTATGGATTGACCGACGACGCACCGCCAAAGGGCGAATTGTTGGTATGGGTGAAGTCGATCCGGTTGACGTCGAACCCGGCGACGAACTGGTTCGCAAGTCCGAACACGTGACCGCTGAAGGTCGTATCCATCCGGTTGCCGAGCTGCTTCTGGTCGTGGAAGATTTCGATATAGCTCGTGCGATCGATCAGTTGGGTCTTCGGATTCCAGGTGTAGTTCTCGATGTCGCGCCAGTGCCGCTCGCTGGTCAGATAATACAGCGTGTTGTTGACCTTGATGCCGTCGGCGACGTCCCACTCGGTCTTGAACCGGGTCCAGCTGTCCTGATAGCGGATCGCGCTATCCAATGCGTTGTAGTTCTTGAAGCGCAGCGCGTCCTGGATCGAGCCGTTGATCAGCGGCGTGCCGAAATAGCGTGACGGGCTGCGGTCGCCGTAGTCCTCCGACAGCGTGAAGGCGAGATTGTCCGACGCCTGCACCCGCACGGCGGCGGAGACCACCGCATTCGAGGTCTTGTCGCGATCGACCCAGCCGTCCGACATGTTGCCGGTGGCGTTGACGCGGTACGACACATTGGGATTGATCGGACCGGTGCTGTCCACCGAGAGCCGCCGGGTCATGTTGCTGTCGAGCGAGACCTCGGCCTCGTTATAGGGCGTGCTCTGCGGTTTCTTCGGGATCACATTGATGACGCCGCCGATCGCGCCTTCGCCGTAAAGCACCGAGGCCGGGCCGCGCAGCACTTCGATACGTTGAGTCGACCAGGTGTCGTAGGGAAACGTCAGCGTGCCGGAGCCGATATAGAAGCGCGTGCCGTCGTACAGCGTCATCACCGAGTTGCTGCCGGCAAAGCCGCGGGTGCTGAACGACAGGCCGCCATTGCCGGGCGCCGGCGTTGCGATGAAGCCGGCCGCGTCCTGGGTGACGGCATCGACCACATTATGCTGGCCGCGCTCAGCGATGGTCTGCGCCGTGATGATCTCGACGCTGGCCGGCGTCTGCAGCGGCGTCAGATTGAGCCGGCTGCCGGTGCCGCCCTGCGTGGTGGCATTGAGCGTCGGCGATACCGCCCCCGATGCGCCTGACGCCGCGGCGCGCGGCGTGTTGCCGGCTGGTGCGGCCGTCGCGGGCCTTGGCCGTGGCCGCGCCGCGGCGGCCATGTCACGGCTGCGCACCGCAGGCTTCGGCCTTGCCGCAGCGGAAGGCGCGACCTCGATCGGATCGAGCCTGGTTGGTGGAAGTGTCTGTGCCGAGCCTTCGGCCGGCAACAGCAGCGATGACAGGGAGCAGACGAGACCGAGGCGCCATTTGCGCGCAACGGGAAAGGACGGAGACATGAAAGGACTCGCGGTAACGTGGCACGTCACCGCGAACGCGGACTGGCGCATTGCCCAAAAGGCAGTGCTCCGATCCCACCAGGACGCCCCCGCCCGATGTGCTCGCGTGTGACCACGACTGACGGCAGGTCTCCTGGCTCACGGGTCATCGCCTGTCGACGCCTTCCCGGGCCTGATAGCCCAGTGGCAAATTGACGAAAGGCTCGCCGTTTACAGTTGCGGGGACAGCTGCGGCATTGGGGTTACCCTCGCACCGCATTCCCTTTTGATCCCCGAAGGGAACCGTCGGCAAAAACGATAGGTGGTGCCGGCAAGGCTGTCAATTCGATGCGATCGTCCCACACATGCTTTGCGAAATGCTGCGGCGGCGATGACACAGCGGCATCTGCGGCTGACGCGGAGACTTCTTGTCCCGTCATCCCCGCGCTGTCGTCCTGGCGAAAGCCAGGACCCATAACCACCGAATTCGATAGAGAGCGCGATAGTGGCCCCAGCGTCGCACAACAATAGGCGGTTGGGGTAATGGGTCCTGGCTTTCGCCAGGACGACGCTGAATACATTCACATTCTCTCAGGATGACGGGACATTTGCGTCACTCGACGCAGCCTTCCATGATCGCATCAATCTCCGCCCGCGACAGAACACCCATCTCGGCGATGAACACGATTCGCGTGCGCGGCACGCCGGGCGACGGCACGCCGCCCGCAGCCAAGGTCGCGCGGCCGCCGGCGAGTTGAAACACGGTCAGCCGCCCGGGCTGTTCCACCGTCTCGAACAATCCCTTCGCCCGCGCCAGCTTCGGCGCCAGCCTGCCGATCGCCTGCTGCAGGCGCAGCAGCACGACGGGCCGCTCCGAGGTCCAGCTCAGCGTCTCGAAGCGATCGGACGCCGGCCGTCGCGGCGCGGTCTCGCGCGGCGCCGACACATGATCGAGATCCGCCGGAAACAGCAGCGCGGCCGGCACCTCGCCATGCAACGCATCGACCACCACGGCTGCCGGACGCGCCGCGCGCACGGCGTCGCGGATCGCGGCGCACGCAGCGGCGTCAGTCAGATCGACCTTGCTCAGCGCCACCACATCCGCCGCCCGCAGCTGCGAGCGCAGCAGCGCGTCGTTCAGCATCGCCGCAGGCTGCGTCGCGTCGACCACGCACAGCACGGTCTCGAGCGGCGCCTCCTTCCAGATCACGGGATCCATCAGGTTGCGCACGATGTCGGCGGGATCGGCGATCCCGCTGGTCTCGATCACGATGAATTCGGGACGCGGATCACGCCGCAGCAGCGTGGCGAGCGTGCGCAGCAGGTCGCCCTCCAGCGTGCAGCAGATGCAGCCATTGCTCAGGTTGACCACGCCGTCGCTGGCGCCCGCGATCAGCTCCGCGTCGATATTGATCGCCCCGAAATCGTTGACCACGGCGGCGATGCGCCGCCCTTGCGCATGCGCCAGCAGATGGTTGACGATCGTGGTCTTGCCCGCCCCGAGGAAGCCCGCGACCAGCAGGATCGGGACCGGCACCTCAGCCTCCGGTGACGGGCCGGCGCACTGGCCGGCCGGGACGCGCCGCGACATCGAGCACACCATCGCTGATCAGCGGCTGGCCGCTGACCACGAGATGCCGCACGCCCTCCGCCGGACGATTCATCGCGGAGAAGGTCGCGCGATCGCTCAGCGTCTCGAAGTCGAACACCACGACATCGGCGTCGGCGCCGACCTGCAGCCGGCCCTTGGCCCGCATCGCCGGCGTGCTCGCCGACAGGATCTCGGCCGGGATCAGCGCACATTTGCGGATGCCCTCGAGCAGCGACACCTTCTTGCGCTCGCGCACCCATTCGCGGATGAAGCGGGTGAAGCAGCCCGCCGAACGCGGATGCGAGGTGGCATCGTCGGGCAGTGGCCAGGCGTCGCCGCTATAGGGGCGGCCGTCCGACAGCGTCCACGGCATCGCGTCGGAGGCGATCGCGCCGCCCGGATACAGCACCGCCATGTCGAGCAGATCGCGATGATGCGCGTTGTTCTCGATGTCGAGCACGTGCCACAGCACCAAGGTCGAGGGCTCTTCGGCCTGTGCCGCCAGCAGCTCCTCGCGGCTGCCGAAACGGTGACCGTCGGTCACGCGCTGCACCGAATCGTAACCGAGGCCGTTGCGCTCCTCGAATTTCGGATCGCTGAAGAAGGTCGCCGCCAGCACGGTCGAGCCGGTGCCGTAGGGATAGGCCTCCACCGTGATCGGCAGGCCCTGCGCCTGCGCTTTCGCGATCAACGCAACACAGCGTTCGATATCCGTCTTGCTCGACGAGTTGAAGTGACAGATGTGCATATGCGCGCCGGTGGCGCCGGCATAGCCGATCAGGCGGATATAGGCCTCCGCTGCGCTTTCGGGATCGATCCGCGACATGTAGGCGACGTGGGTGAAGGTCGGCACCGCATGCGTGGCCGCGAGCTGGCACACCGCGGTCAATTCCTGCACGCCGGCGCCCGGCGCATAGGCGTTGAGAATGCCGATGCCGATACCGCCCTCGTTCAGGCCGATGGCGAGGCGGTCGAGGATGCCGCCGACCTCGCCTTCGGTCGCGACGTTTTCGATCCAGCGGCGATCGCGCATCGCGGCGCCAAACGATTCCAGCGAGCTTTCCGAATTCGAACCGGTCATCGCACCGATGCGCGCGAAGGCCCAGTTGGCGGCGGCGCCGTAGTTCAGCACCCTGCCCTTCTCGGCCTGGCGCTTGTACCAGGACGCGACCGGCAGCACGCCGGCCTCCAGGTCGAGCGAGGTCGTCACCCCGTCGAAGGCTTGCATGCGGTCGGCCGGAATGGTCTGGCCATGCGCGTGCAGATCAATGAAACCCGGCGCCACCACGAGCCCGGTCGCGTCGATCCGCCGCTCGGCGCCGCCGAGGCCGGTGCCGACCGCGGCGATCTTGCCGTCGACCACAGCCACATCGCCGATCGCGTCCATCCCGCTGGCCGGATCCACCACCCGGCCGCCGCTGATCACCAAGCCAACCATCTCGCCACTCCCCGCATTCCGAAACCGACCGGTCTCCTGTCGAGCACAGAGAAGCGCATCGCACTGATCGCAGCAAGCCGGCCAGGGTTGTGGCGACATGCTGTAACGGAATATCCGCCGCGCCGTGATGGCGATTGCAGAGTGAGGCCCTTCCTACGTTCCGCTTGCACGCCGCGGCGCCAGCCCGCGCCAGAGATCGGGGCCGGGCTTCACGCGGCTCGCCACGAGTTTCGGCGGCGTGCGGTCCTTGGCGATCGCCGCCTCGACCGCGCGCTTGAGCCTGACATTATCGATCTGCGCCAGGAAGCGCCGGATGACGGCCTCCTGATCCGCGCTTTGACCGGAGATCGCCGCGCACAGCTCCGCGGTCGTCCTGCGGAAGAAGTGGAAAGCGTCATCGGCCGCGCCGCCCAGCCGGTCGACCTCGCCGGCCACACCGAGCGCGTGCATCCGATCGTCGTCGTCAAGCGTCACTGCGAAGCGCAGCACGGCAAGCTGCCAGGCACAAAGCAGCTTGCTCTCCGGTTCAGTCGCATTCTCGCGCATCAGTCGAACACCCCGCGCGCCCGACTTCCTTCGGCTGTCGAGGGAGATCAGGCGCGGCGCGACTATCCTTGCGCGGGAATAGGTTTTCGAGGGGAGCGCGCGCCCGATCGCATAGGAATCGCATAGGCGAAGCGCGCCGAGGCCCAATTCGCTCAAATCCCCTCGAACTGCAGCCTGGCCAGCCGGGCGTAGAGGCCGCCCGCGGCGACCAGCTCGGCGTGGGTGCCCTGCTCGACGATCCTGCTTTGGTCCATCACCAGGATGCGGTCGCAGGACAAGACGGTCGCCAACCGATGCGCGATCACCAGCGTGGTGCGATGGCGCATCAATTCCTCCAGTGCGGTCTGCACCAGCGTCTCGCTCTCGGCATCGAGCGCCGAGGTCGCCTCGTCGAGCAGCAGCAGTGGCGCATCGCGCAGGATCGCGCGCGCGATCGCGATGCGCTGGCGCTGGCCGCCGGACAGCGTCACGCCGCGCTCGCCAAGCTGGGCGTCGAAGCCTTCGGGCAGGCGGCGCAGGAATTCAGTGGCATGGGCGAGATCAGCGGCGCGCTCGACCTCGGCGTCGGAAGCATCGGGACGGCCGAACCGGATGTTCTCGCGGGCGCTTGCGGCGAACACCACGGAATCCTGCGGCACCAGCGCGATGCGCGCACGCACCTCGGCCGGTTCGGCCTGCCGGATCGGCACACCGTCGAGCGAGATCGTGCCGGACGTCGGATCGTAGAAGCGCAGCAGCAGATGGAACAGCGTGCTCTTGCCGGCGCCGGATGGACCGACGATCGCGACCTTCTCGCCTGATCGTACCGAGAGCGACACGCCGTCGACCGCCAGCGCGTTGGGCCGGGTCGGATAGGCGAAGCTGACATTGTCGAAGCCGACATCGCCGCGCGCCGGCTGCGGCAGCGCGCGCGGCGTAGCGGGCGCCGCGATCTGCGGCCTGACGCGCAAGATCTCGAACAGCCGCTCGGCGGCGCCCGATGCGGCCGAGACCTCACCCCAGACCTCGCTGAGCTGGCCGAGGCCGCTCGCGGCGAACGCCGTGTAGAGAATGAACTGGCCGAGCCGGCCTGGACTGATGGTTCCGACCAGCACGTCGTGCGAGCCGACCCAGAGGATCACGACGACGCTGGCGAACACGATGAAGATGACGATCAGCGTCAGCACCGCGCGCGCCTTGGTCGAGCTGCGCGCGGCTTGATAGGCCTGCTCGACCTCGCCGGCAAAACGCGTCCTGGCGAGCCGCTCGCCGGTATAGGCCTGCACGGTGCGGATCGCATTGACCAGCTCCGAGGCATAGGCGCTGGCATCGGCCAGCGTATCCTGGGCGGTGCGCGACAGCCGCCGCACCCAGCGGCCGAACGCCACCAGCGGAATCACGATGATCGGAATCGCGAGCAACACGAAGCCGGACAGCCGCGGGCTGGTGATCACCATCATCGTGGCGGCACCGAAGAACAGCATCAGATTGCGCAGCGCGATCGATACCGACGCGCCGACCGCGGACTTGATCTGGGTGGTGTCGGCGGTGAGCCGCGACACCAATTCGCCGCTCCGTGCGGAATCGAAGAACGACGGCGACAGCGAAATCAGATGCGCGAACACGTCGCGCCGGAGATCGGCGACGATGCGCTCGCCGATCGTCATCACGAGGTAATAGCGCGAGGCGCTGGCACAGGCGAGCACCGCGACGACCGCGATCATCACGCTGAAATAGCTGTTGATCATCGCGATGCCTTCGGGCGTGAAGCCCATGTCGATCATCCGCCGCACCGCGACCGGCACGATCAGCGTGGTGATCGCGGCGATCGTCAGCGAGATCAGCGCGAGGATCGCCCGGCCCTTGTAGCGCGCCACATAGGGCGCGAGCGCAAGCAACGGCCGCAACCGGGCGCGGCTCTTCGCCGGCTCCGTGATCTGGCTCTCGATGAAGGCTTCCTCATCGAGCAACGCGTCGCGCGGGGGCTGCGGGGCGCCGCGCGGGGTCTCAAGCTGTTCGGCTACGCTCATCAATCTAGACCGGTTCTATCGCCCTCCACATAGGCCCGCCGACCCCCGGCTGGCAAATCCGGTAAAGTCCCAATCCGGTGATGGGCTTAGGCCCTTTCTTGGCTTGTTTTGGCGGGCTCCATGGGTTATAGACCCGCGCAAATCCCGTATTCCAGACATCGTGAGACGGGCGCCGGCGCGCCGAAGGAACTGTCATGAAAGCCGATATTCATCCGAATTATCATACGATTAAGGTCGTCATGACCGACGGCACCGAGTACCTGACCCGCTCGACCTGGGGCAAGGAAGGCGACACGCTGAACCTCGACATCGACCCCAAGTCGCACCCGGCCTGGACCGGCGGCACCCAGCAGCTGATGGACCGCGGCGGCCGCGTCTCGCGCTTCCAGAAGAAGTTTTCGGGCTTCCTCAAGAAGGACTAAAGTCCGCTTCGCAATCGCCCCGGCGATCACACGCAAAACGCCCCCGTCTCGGGGGCGTTTTTGTTTTTGGCGCTGGTGCAGATCGGCGGGCTGAACGAGCCTGCGATCCTCCCGATGCGTCGTCCTGGCGAAAGCCGAGACCCATAACCACCGACTTGTGTTGTTGGAGGAACAGGCGGCCCCAGCATGGCGAGGCAATTCGCATTAGGGGTAATGGGTCCTGGCTTTCGCCAGGACGACAGCGAATGTATCGCACGGCCTCCATCCACAATCGTCGTCCCTGCGAAAGCAGGGACCCATAACCACAGGGTTGTGTTGCTGAAGAAAGGCTGTGGCCACGGCGTCGCGCAACATTGAGCATTCGTGGTTATGGGTCCCGGCTCCAGGCCGGGACGACACCGAATGTGTTGCGCGGCCAGTGGGTCGTAATTCCAAATTCTCGCGACATGATCTGTCCGAGCTTTGCTCTTCGTTTCGCCGCTCCGAAAGCAGAGGGCGCAGGGAAAGCCGGGTGCCGATCGCACCCATGGGTCCCGCGCAATAAACAACGCGAGAGGTAGGACCAGCGTTGAATGTCGCCTTTGGTCAATAGCCGCCCTTGGCGCAATGGAAGAAAGTCGCATACATCTTCGCTCTATTTCCGTTAGCCCGCGGTAACAACGCTCGACCGGCGAGACGGATAAGGCCGCCATTCTAGCGAGCGAAATAGCCGTCGCTCGGATTTGGGTAAGCGACGGCAAATTCTCGCTGCTCGTGTTACTTCAGCTTGTACGTACCAGTTTGATGATTGCAGCTCTGAAACGTTCCGTCCTTGATGACCGGAAAGGACCCCAGTGGTTCGACTGTGCCTGCCATGACCATGCCTTCGTATTTCCCAGTTCCTGCGAGGTTCGTCCTGGTTGTCTTTCCATCGCCGGTCGAAAAATATGAGAGCCGCTTGTCGCCGTCCACATCGATTGACTCGCAAACGTTGGACCCCGTGATCTTCCCGTCAAGTGATGCATTCATCCCGACGCAGCGGAAAGTGCTTTTGTCAAACATGCCCCCGGGAGGATTGCTGCGGACGGTGCCCGTCAACTCAAAACTCGATCCGGTATGGGTCTTGGAGAAGGTGATCGTGTTATTAACGCCTGACCAACAGGCGATGTAGTCGTAGCTGCCCTCCTTGGGAAGCTCAGCCGCAAATCCAGAAAATGGAGAACCAACGATGAGTAAGGCTAATGCATACCTGTGCATGGCATTCCCCTCCTGAAATCGTTTTAAATGTCAGCCCCGTTAGTCAGTTATTCCGCATTGGATCGACTACTTTGATCTAGGGTCCAGACTCAATTGAGCCAATATGCGACGAGAGCGGCGAGATGAACAGCGGCCAAAAAATTACGGGCGAGC